>CAYXRK010000079.1:0-21122 GCA_964467615.1 uncultured Nitrospirales bacterium
ACGGACGACAACGAATCCAAACGAAATTCAACCACGTGGTGAGCGATGCGGGCTAATGTGGGAGGATTCGAGATGAACAGGCCACGAAGAATCTCGCTGGTATTGGTCTCTGCGGTCGCGCTGGCCGTGGCGATTATCGAGGGCAGCCGACAGGTGGACGCGAGCGCGGAAGACGAGGCGATGGCCGTACTCGATAGGTACATGGAGGCGTTCAACGCGCGGGACGAGGTCGCCTGGGCGAAGACGCTGAACTACCCCCACGTGCGGATCGCGAGCAGGGCGGTGCGGGTATGGCAAAACGAGCAGGAATACACGGACTACATGGATTTCGATCGCTTCGCCGCTCAGTCAGGCGGGTGGAGCAGATCGCAGTGGGACTCGAGGACGATCGTGCAAGAGGGCGAAGACAAGGTGCATTTGGCTGTGGGATTTACCCGTTTCAATGAGAAGGGCGAGAAGATTGAATCGTTTGACTCGCTCTACATCGTGACCAAGGTGGACGGGCACTGGGGCGTCCAAGCGCGGAGTAGTTTCGCGCCGTGAGTCCGCGCTAGTCGCTTGATTGTTCGAGCGAAGCCATCGAGGCGATCCATTCGCGCAACAGCGCGACACCTTCGTCGTGGACTAGGCGGCGCGGCAATTCCGGCATCATGATTCCGGGGTCAGTCGAATCGAGGCGAAAGATGAGGATGGATTCGTCCGGTTTGCCGGGCACGATGTCGAACAGGTTGTCGCCCGCGCCACGACCGGCGGCTACGGGCGGTTTCATCACGCCCCACTGGCGGGAGTCGGTTTGCGAGTAGCGCAAGTCGAGGCCGGACGTGTTCGCAGGGCCTTTGGGGTTGTGGCAATGCATGCAGTTTGCATCGAGGTAGGCGCGCGCACGCTCGGCGACGGTGCCGGTGACGGGGTCGTCCCAGACGGGTAAGCGCGGCGCTTCTTTCGGGTTGGGCGCGCCGGTGAGGTAGCCGATCTTCGTCCAGTGCGCCAACTGGTTTGCCGTGCCGCCGTTGTACGCAAATGACTTGTTCAGGTGCCGCGCCTTTGGACCGATCGGGACGATCGCGCCGGACACGTCGTGGCATCCTTTGCACTGGTTCATGTTCGGCAGAATGTAATTGTTGGAGCGTTTCGAGCCATCGGAGTGCGTCCATTCGGCGTGGACCTCGCCGCCGGCAACTTTTAGATCGGCGTCCGATTTGTCCGCGTTCCAGACGTAGGGCAGGCCCACCCATCCGTCTGCCTTGTGGACGAGCAAGCGCGTTTCGAGGATGTCCTCGCCTTTCGAGGGGTCGCGCATGTCGCGGAGGTACCCGAAAGACTTGATGAACACCGCGCCGACGGGAAACGAAAACGCTTCGTCGGGGTCGTACTGCGCCGATGTTCCCGGCGGCATCCAGACGAATCTATGTTTCGCGGTGTAGTCGGAGAACAGCGGCGTGTTGATGTCGTAGGGGACGACACCTTCATTCGGTTTATGGTCGTAGAGATTACCGACGAAAAAGTTATATTCGGAAAGTTTCTTTGGGTGGCCGGCGTTGATGTCGACGCGGACGGGCGGGGCGTTGTCAGCGAATGCCGATACTGCCGCGAGAAACGCCGAGGCTAGAACGGGCCATTGATTCACTTTGGAACGAGAAAGCCACGACATCGGAGCTTGGCACCGGACAATCGGATGATCATAGCGCAAATTTATTGCTGGAGGACCATCTGAGTTTGAGTGACCAACGCCGCGAGTTTTCCGGCCTCGGTTTCGATACGGGTTTGCCATACGAGTGTTCGTTTGCCTTTGTGGATGGGGGTACAGGTGGCGATTGCTTTTCCGGGGCAGGGCACCGGAGCGAAGAAATTCGTCTTTGACTCGATGGTCGTCGTGCCCGCGCCAGGTGGGAGATTCATGACAGTCCCGACCGCGCCGAGCGTATCGGCCATGGCCATGATCGCGCCGCCGTGCATGATGCCGAGGACGGTGCAGAGTTCGGGGCGGACGTCGATTTCGGCTTTGACGAGATCGGGCGTGGCCTCGAGGAAACGAAGACCCAAGAGGCCGGGGGAAAATGGCTTGGTGCGTTCTTGCACGGCTTCGGCAGGCGTCATCGAACTTCTCCTCGTTTTTGGACGATTGGTCGTCTCGGGTCGATAAATCGTATCAACTTCCTGCGCCGCGTCCAACGTTTGTTTGCTTGAACGAGGGTCCTATAATGCGGCGTTTGGCGTTTAGTTGGAGAGAAAAATGAATGCGGGGTTGATTGGCTGCGGGCTGATGGGAGCGTTGCACGCGGAGATGGCGCACGCGTGTGGAATTAAGGTGGTGGCGTGCGCTGATGCGTCGTTATCGGCGGCGCGCGATTTGGCCTTGCGCATCGGCGCGAAGGCGTACAACGACGCAGACGCGATTCTCGATCGGCGCGACGTGGAAATCATCATCATCGCAACACCGACGCCGACGCATCTTGAATTGGTTCAGGCGGCGGCTAGCGCGGGGAAGCATATCTTTTGCGAAAAACCGCTCGCGCGGACGACGGCCGATGCGCGGGAGGCAGTCCAAGCGGCGAAAAGGGCCGGAGTGAAACTGTTCGTGGGCCACGTGGTGCGGTATTTCCACGAGTTCGAGGCGATTCGCGCGCAAATCGAGTCGGACAAGATCGGCAAGCCGGGGTTCGTGAAGACGTTTCGCGGCGGTGCGTTGCCGGGTGGCGCGGGAAAATGGTTTCAGGATTTCGAGAAAAGCGGCGGCGCGGTGTTCGACATGCTTATCCATGACTTCGATTGGATTCGGTACGTGTTCGGGCCGGTACGCCGCGTGTTCTGCCAATCGCTGATGAAGACCGAGCCAGTGGTGTTGGACTACGCGCTGGTTACGTTGCGGCTAAAGTCCGGCGTGATTGCGCAGGTGGTGGGATCGTGGGCGCATCCTTCAGGCTTCCGCGTGCGCGCGGAAGTGTGCGGGAGCGGCGGCATGATCCAATACGACAGCGCGCAGACACCAATCTCGATCGCTCCGCGCGCAGGAGCAAAGGGCGCGACGGGGACCATCGTGCCTTCATCACCAATCGCGGAAAGTCCTTACCTGCTGGAATGGCGAGACTTTGCGGGTTGGTTGGCGGACGGCAAAGCGCCGCGCCTGCGGCCCGAGGACGCCGTCGAGGCGGTGCGCATCGCCGAGGCCGCACTTACGTCGAACAAGACCGGCCAGCCGGTTGCGCTGAACTGAAAGGGCTTGGCGATGATTAAATTTGGCATCATGAGTTTCGCGCACATGCACGCGTACAGCTACGCGGCGTGTCTGAGCGCGCACGCTAACGCGCAACTCACGGCAATATGGGACGGCGACACCAAGCGAGGCCGCGCGGCTGCAAAACAGTTCGGCGCGAAGTTCATCGGCGACCAGAAGAAATTTCTTTCCACCGGTTTGGACGCTGTAATCGTCACGTCTGAGAACGTACATCACCGCGCGATGACCGAGGCGGCGGCAAAGGCAGGCCTGTGGGTCCTGTGCGAGAAACCGCTGGCGACGACCGTGGCCGACGCGCAGGCGATGATCGCGGCCTGCGAAAAGGCGGGCGTTGGATTAGGTACGGCGTTTCCGTGCCGGTACGTCACTTCGATGATTGAGGTGAAGAAACAGATTGAATCGGGCGCGCTGGGAGATCTCTATGCTGCGGCCTGCACGAACAATGGCAAATTCCCGGGCGGATGGTTCGCCGATCCGAAACTTTCCGGAGGCGGGGCCGTGATGGATCACACGGTGCATGTGGCCGATGCGCTGCGCTGGTTGACAGGCAAGGAATTTACGAAGGTCTATTGCGAGTGCGGCAACTTAATGAAGCGCGGCGCCAAAGTCGACGATGTGGGCAGTCTCCAACTCGAGATGGAAGGCGGCATCATCGTTTCGCACGTGGCGAGTTGGGACCGCGCCGCGAGTTTTCCGACCTGGGGCGACGTCACGATGCAGCTCATCGGATCGAAGGGAGTCATCGACGTTGATGCGTTCAACCAAAAGCTCGACGTGTATTCGGACGCTGCAGTTCGAGCGGAGTGGGCGTTTTGGGGCGACAACGCGGACATGGGGCTGATCGACGATTTCGTCTCGGCGGTGCGCGATCGGCGCGCGCCAAGCGTCACGGGAACAGACGGATTGCGGGCGGTGGAAGTGACTGTTGCGGCATATAAATCCGCGAAGTCGGGGAAGATGGTGGCGGTTTCGGCATTGCCCGGTTATAGATCGAGTACAATATGACCATGAGGATCGAGATTGATTCCCGGCACCAGCGTCCGCTTGAACAATTGGCCGTGTCTCGCGGGCAGACCATCGATGAGACTCTTGATGCGGTCATCGTGAACGGCATCGCCGCGGTGAGCAAGAACGGAGGAACCGTTGAAACCAAAGATTGGAAATCCAAACTTTTGCGGTTTCTCGACGAAATGAACGATCTTCCAACAGAAGGGCCCGCAGACGGTTTTTCGGGCGCCGAACACGACGACATTTTGTACGGTCCTAGGTCGTGATCTTTGTCGACACGAGTGGTTGGTTCGCGGCATTTGTTCCTTGGGATCCGAACCACATGGCCGCGGACAGTTGGCTTCGGACCAACAACGAGCAGCTCGTTACCACCGATTACGTAATTGACGAACTCATCACTTTGCTCGAGCGGCGTGGTGAGCGTCGGCGAGGCGCCCGCGCGCGTGATGCGTGTTTCGGAGAAGGTTGCGCGCAACTTGAATTTGTAACACCGACGGACTTTCTTAAGGTGTGGGACGTTCACGATACCTTCACGGACAAACGATGGAGCTTTACGGATTGCGTGAGCCGGGTCGTCATGGAGAGGCTCGGCGTAAACTCGGCATTTAGTTTTGATCAACACTTCTCACAGTTCGGGACCGTTTCGGTGCTTCCACGTTAGTTGCGTTACGAACGAATGAACTGTCTTTGCGCGCTTTACTTACTCCCGAATACTTGCGGAGAGAATGTAACGGTAAAGATTTGCAAAAAGTCCGTGCCGTTGTAGTTTTTGCCGCCTTTGGGATCGGGGACGGGTTTGTTGTAGGCAAGGACCGCGCCGTCGCGAGACCAGACGAGGTTGGAGCGATCCGGCGCGCCGCCTTGCGCCGTAAGGAATATGGTCTTACCAAAGTCGGGGCCGGGGCGCCCACAGGTGACCGCGACTTCATTGTGACTAATGCAGGCGATGTATTCTCCCGACGGGTGCCAACGCAGACCGGACGCCGCTCCCAGGAAGAGCTTCGTCGCCTGGACTGGACGCATCGCAGAGTCGGGTGACTGGTCCGATCCGTTAGATGGAATCAGGAAGATTTGGGTAGAGCCGTTCCCGTCCTTGGCGTAGTACGCGATGCGATCGCCGGAGGGACTTCCCCGGACGACACCGCCCGCCCACGCATGCGTCAACCGGCGCACGCTCACACCGTTGGGTGGCGACGGATAATTCGTGGCGTCGCCTGCGTTGGCAGTGGTGATGTCTACGTCCAGCGGCACGTCGACCACGAAGAGAGATTCCTGATCGGAACCGTCCGATTCGCGGACTACTCCGATGAACGCGCGCATAGTCCCCTCGGGATCGACCCACGAATCCGAGTACGCCTTTTCGATTTCGCCGGGTCGAGATTCGCCCTTACGCGCGACGGGAACGAGGATCGCGAACCATTGCGACGCGCCGCCAGGTGCGCGCGGATGCGGCTCCATATAGCCGATAGTGCGGTCGTACTCGGGCAGAAGGAAATCGTCGTAGGTGAAGCCGATGCGTTTGCCGTTGCGCGAATATTCGTGCCGGTGGGTGCCGCCGCGGTGCGCGCCGGGCGTGGTCGAGCGGTCCGTGGCGACGTCGCGGAAATCGAGCCAACTGAGTTTTCCGCTGCCGTCGGCGGGGACCGACGCACCGTTGCGGTTTGGTTTGGCGTAGTATCCGCGCGCCGAGACTTGATCCAACGGCGGTCCGTGGATAAACGCGATCCGGTTCTCCGTCCAGGAGTACGACGCGGCGCCGACGCCGGGCGCGGCCTGTGCTCCGATGATGGTTTTCGCGGGCGCGTAGAGGACCGTTTCCTCGCCCGTCGCGATCTCGACCTTCTCGACCGATTGCGAGTTCTCGATTCCCGGCCCCAGCATCTCGCGCGTGTCGTAGCACAAGAACCGGCCATCGGGCGAGAAGTTATCGTTGTTATCGAGGTTGTGGTTTTTCGGCGTGAACGTTATTTGAAGTTCTTCGGCGTGCATGGGTATCGACGACGCGGCAACGGCGATCAAAATAAACGCGCGCATGCGCGGGAGTGTACTCGCCCGCGCAGCGGGTTTTCACGCAGGCACCGGAGATCGGACCGCGCCCCGCGTCTAAAACGCGGCGGTCGATGTGTGCGAATGCGCCCCGTTAGTTCAGCGGTGCCGAGGTGCTCGTCGGCATGGTGCCGTCGGTTGTGAATCGTATGACGCCGGACTCGTCGACAAAGAACGCCCTCGTGCCGGTACTGCCATTTACTCCGGGTGTTCCGGTCGCGGTATACCCTGGCACGTTGCTGGCCATCGACGGCGTTGCTTGGAAGACGAAGCCTGCCTTTGTGCCGGACGACAGAGCATTGTCCACGAAGGGGGTGGTCCCAGTACCGAGGCTGGTAAGCGTCCCGAATTGTCCGATGCCGGTGGTGGTCGCGTCGATGCCGGAGGTCTGGTAGGCTGTCTCGGCGGTCGAGATAGTCCGAATGCCGCCGGCGGCGCTGGCCTCGTTGGCGCTTATGCGCGAGCGCAGGAGGTTCGGAATCGCGATCGCCGCGATAATTCCAATGATCGCGACAACGATCATCAACTCAATTAACGTAAATCCTCGACGAAACTTCATGACCGTGCCTCCCAGACTCCAAATTCTCTCTCACACGCCTACTGATCCCGACGGGTCGGCACTAACCGCGAATCGGTAGGGACCGAGAGACGGAACTATTGCCCAAAATCTCTGAAGCCCTGCACGGCTCATTTTCAATTATACACCGTTTCGGCCACGTGAGCGGTGAGACGGGTAAGCAACTACTCAATTTGGTGATTTCCGGGGACCCCGTGCGGAAGTATTCATGATTCGGCGCATAGCCATAGAGGCCACTCGTATGTATGCCGGTCGGCACGTTCCTTCGGGACAGGGCCGCAGTCCGGCCGTCCTCGTACAGAGCATCGGAGGGCTTGGGAACACCCTCATGGCGACGCCTCTGCTTAGAGCGCTTCGGCTCACTCTCCCAGAAGCCCGTATCGACTTGATCACGTCGCCCGGGGCGGCGGAGTTGCTGGCTGGGGCGCAGGGCGTCGACCGAATCGTGATTGATCCGTTGTACACCCACGGTGGACTCAGATTGCTTCGCGCCTACCGACGTTTGCTCGCGGAAGAGGGTTACGATTGGTGCATTCACACGCTCAACGCCGTGATTTTTAAGGGAATCCTGGGGGTCGCCGCTACGCGGATTCCACGGCGAGTTGGACACGCGTACTCCTTCTCTCGGTGGGAAGACCACACGCGGCTGTTCACCGATGTCGTCCCGATTGATCCATCGCGACATGACGTCGAGAACAACCTTCAGTTGCTGAGGCCAGTGCTGGGAAGTGTACCGAATTCGGGGGCACTGGAATTGACCCTGCCCGAGGAATCGTTTGATGAGGCGCGAACGCGGCTTGCGGAACGCGGCTGGGATCCCTCTAGACCTACGATTGGATTGTCGCCGGGATCATCGGGATGGATGAGCTTCAAGCGTTGGCCGGAGGAATCGTATCGCGAATTGGCAAGACGGCTTCTCGGCGAGGGGAATGAACCGAACGTAATGGTGCTGTGCGGTCCGGATGAGGCGGACGCGGCGGAGCGCTGGCGCGAAAGTTTAGGAGATCGCGTGATCGTCGTCGAGGGTCTGCCGATTCGCGCCTTCGCGGCGACGCTTCGTTGTTGCGACGTCGTGGTGTGCAATGACAGCCTGCCGGTACATCTATGCGCTGCGCTAGGCGTCCCGACGGTTGCCCTCTACGGGCCCACCGATCCCGCACGCACCGGACCTTGGCGCGCGCCGGGCGTGGTCGTGACCCCCGAAGGCGATTGGCGGCCCTGGTTTCATCTGCCGAATCCGCCGGATCCGGCGACGCAGCCGGACTATATGGCGCGAATTGGCGTTGATCGAGTCTTTCGGGAAACGACCAATATGCTGGCCGGTTGACGTGCATTCATCTCCGGCCGCCCATCGCTCTGTTCCGGAAAGCCGTTCGGTATACTCGTAGGCATGCGGGAAGAAACGATCATCGAACGGGCAGAGCAGTTGCCCAAGATTCAGTCGATTATTGAATCGGCCGATGCGGCGGAATTGATACTCGAATTTGGACGGCAGCGCGTGCTGGAGGGGGTGCGCCTGGGGGTGGAGAGTCTTCGAGTTGCTGTGTTGGCTTCTCGAAACGGTCCGGTGCGATTTTGTCTTGCGGAGTTTGTCGACTGCCTGCGAAGCACGTTGTCTCGCTCGGAGGTAAGTACGTTGCGCCGCGTCATCAATGCGACGGGAATCGTGATCCACACGAACTTGGGACGCGTCCCGCTTGCACAAGAAGCGATCGACGCAATTTCGGAAATTGCTGGCGGATACTCGAACCTCGAGTACGACCTCGACCAGGGCCGGCGCGGCTCGCGGTTGTCGCACGTTGAAGGGTTGCTGTGCGAACTGACCGGCGCGGAAGCCGCGCTGGCGGTGAACAACAACGCCGCGGCCGTGATGCTCGTCCTGAATACACTTGCGAGAGAGAAGGAAGTGGTCGTTTCGCGCGGCGAGATGGTAGAGATCGGTGGGTCGTTTCGCATTCCGGAGGTCATTGCGCGGAGCGGCGCGCGCCTTGTCGAAATTGGGACAACGAACAAGACGCACGCAGCGGACTACGAACGCGCGATCACGGACGAAACGCGCGTACTGATGAAAGTGCATCCGAGCAACTATCGCGTTGTTGGATTCACCGACGCGGTCCCGCGAGAGCAGGTCGTCGCGATCGCCCGCGAACGAAACCTCGCCGCGGTCGAGGATCTGGGCAGCGGCACGTTGCTTGATCTTTCGCGCTACGGGTTGCCCGCGGAACCGACGGTGCAGCAGGCGGTCGCGGCCGGACTCGACGCAGTGACCTTCAGCGGCGACAAATTGTTGGGCGGGCCGCAGGCCGGCATCGTCGTGGGGAAAAAGGACGCCGTGCAGGCGATGAAAAAGAACCCGTTCATTCGCGCGCTGCGCATAGACAAGTTGTCCCTCGCAGCACTTGACGCAACGTTGCGTCTGTACCGGAATCCAGACCGGCTAGTCGAGCGGCTGCCGTTGTTGCGCATGCTTACCGCGCCGTCGGAGATCCTTGAGCGACGCGCCCGAACGTTGGCGGAATTGCTGAACAAAGTTCCCGGGATCACGGCGGAAATCGAACACTCTCATGGATACTCAGGCGGAGGATCGCTGCCGGACGAGGCGATCCCGACAAGCGTCGTCGCGATCCGGCACGAATCGCTGCGGCCGGACTTTATGGTGGAGCGGCTGCGGCGCGGCGATCCGCCGGTCGTGGCGCGCATCGAGAATGACCGCGTTGTCTTCGATGTGCGGACGCTAACGGACGAGGAAGTCGGCATCGTTGGCGCGGTAGTTGGGTTGTGCGTAGATACTTCGGCGTAGACCGTCTCGCGCATGAAGTACACGACGCTCGGCGTCATCGGTCACGTCGACCACGGGAAGACCTCGCTCGTCAAAGCGCTTACAGGGAAGGACACTGATCGGCTGCGCGAGGAGAAAGAACGCGGCATATCGATCGTCCTCGGCTACGCGGACCTCGAACTGCCCGCGGGGCGCATCGGTATTGTTGATGCGCCAGGGCACGAGCGGTTCATTCGGACGATGATTTCGGGCGCGACGGCCATCGAGGCCGTTCTGCTTGTCGTCGATGTGAACGAAGGCGTCAAACCCCAGACCATCGAGCACCTCGACATCGCCCAGTTGCTCGGCATCCGTCGCGGAATCATTGCGATTACAAAATGCGACATGGCCGACGCCGACATGCGCGAACTCGCGGCGGCCGAATTGACCGAACTCGTGAAGGGCACGTTTCTTGAATCGGCGCAAACCGTCGCGGTTTCGAGCGTGACGGGCGAAGGACTCGACACGCTGCGCGAACGACTCGACGAGGTGCTCGATGCTTCGACACCCTTGGCAGACGAGGGCTTCGCCTATCTGCCGGTGGACCGCGTATTCACCATGATAGGCTTCGGCACGGTCGTGACGGGGACGTTGCGGCGCGGATCGATTCGCTCCGGCGACGAGCTGGAAATCTACCCATCGGGAGGACGTGTTCAGGTGCGCGACTTGCAATCGCACGGTGAATTCACCATGCGGGCCGCGCCGGGATTCAGGACCGCCGTCAACTTGAGGGGGCTGGAGAAGAGCGCCATATCGCGCGGTGACGTGCTTGCGACACCCGGATCGCTCCGGACGACGAACATTTTGGACATCGAGTTACGCCTTCTGCCGCGCGCGACAGCACCGTTGAAACACCGGCAATACGTCCGGGTTTTGTTCGGCACACGCGAAACGTATGCACACGTCCACTTGTTGGACCGCGACGTTCTCGATCCCGGCGAAGTAAGTTGTCTGCAACTCCGGCTTGACGAAGAGACAGCGGTGCTGGCGCGGGAGCCGTTAATCATTCGCAGCTATTCGCCGATGCAAACTATTGGCGGCGGAGTGGTGCTCGACGCGGCCGACCACGGATATCGGCGGCGGCAGGGGCCGGATATGGAACGGCTTCGTGCTCTGGCTGACGGCAAGCCGTCCCGAATGGTCCGTCACAAACTCGCGCAGGCACGCCTCCAGACGACTCCCGTCCGCGATCTTGCCCGGGATTTGAGGCTAGGTGTTGACGTCGTTCGCGCGTCTATTCGGGAGATCGGCGCAGTCACTATCGCGAAGGAATTTGCGATTGCAGCAGAGTCGGTCGAGGCCGTGTGCAACGAATTAATCGTCGCGCTGCAGCGGTATCACGAGGAGAAGCCCACGTCGCCCGGCGTCCCGCGTGAAGAGATACCCGCACTCTTGGCGACTAAAGTCGAAGATCGGCTTTTGAACTACGCGATTGATTCGGCTCACAAGGACCTTTCGATCGAAGCCGAAGCAGGCGTACTACGCGTGGCGGGATTCGATCCCGTCGGCGTGATGAGCGCGGCGGACCGAGAGGCCGTCGAACAACTCGAGGCGGCGTTCCGCGATGCGAAATTCGAACCGCCCGATTTGGACGAGGCGGTCGGCGAGGACGTACGGCGGCAAAAGCTATACAAGTATTTGCTCGATTCCAAACGCCTGATCGCCGCCCGGATTACTACGCGAAATCAGAACCAGAACAAATATATCGCGTTCCACGCCAACTCAATCGCCGAGGCGCGCGCCCAACTCGAAAGGGCCTTCACCGATCCCGGCAAGTTCACCACGCTCGAAGCGAAGGACGTGCTCGGCGTGACGCGAAAATATTTGATCCCCTTGCTCGAAATTGTGGACAGCCAGGGATTCACGCGCCGTCAAGATGACACGCGCTACATTCGGCGGTCGTGACTTTCTCACGGCGACCGGCGAGGCAGCAGCGCTATTCGGAAGCCGGCGGAAATTTCTGCAGCAAGGCCGCCGGACGAATCGGACGACGCTCAAAGTTCCCGCCGCAATTGGGGCATTTACCGCCGTGCGTTTCGCGCGCACATGCGGCGCAGAACGTACACTCGAAGGAACATATCATCGCCTCGGCGGATTCGGGGGGGAGGAGTTTGCCACAGGCCTCGCATTTGGCTTTGAGTTTCAGCATCGGTCAGCGCTCCACATCCTGCCTGAGATCACTTTTCCTCATGGTACTCCTCCTCCGTGTTCACCGCCCAAATGTTGTCCTTTCGAGTATTTCCAGCGGCGATGTTGTCCACGGCGATCATCGCCGTGAGCATGCTGTGGTCTTGATTGTTGTATTTGTGCATGCCGTTGCGCCCGATGAGGAACAGGTTTTCTATCGGATCGAGGTATTCGCGAATTACGTCGAAACGTTCATACGCGCCAAAGTACGCAGGGTATGTCTTTGGCATACGAATCACGACGCTGTCGAGCACGTCGTTCGCGTCAATGATCGCGATTTGCGCCAACTCGCGCGCGGCGAACGCGGCAAATTCGGCGTCTGACATACTCCATAAATCGTCGCCTTCGTCGCAGAAGTACTCGAGCCCCAACCAAATGGTCCCGGGGTCTTTCACCATCCACGGACTCCAATTGTTGAAGATTTGCAATCGGCCAAGTTTTACATCGGGTTCCTGGATGTAAATCCAGTTGTCCGGTATCAACTCCTGATCGGCGTTCGAAGGACGGACGCGCAACTTCTTGACCAACAACCCGGCAGTAATAAAGTCGCGGTAGACAAGCCCTTCGCTGACATCCCGCACTGCCGCGGGCGTGTTCTCGCCCAAGGCCCGCACGAGTTCGACCACCGGCATCGTCGAGAAGACGAAATCAGCCGCGAACGATTTCGTTTGACCGGACGATTCGTCGCGCGCGGTCACGTAGGTTATCCGGCTTCCGGTCCATTCAAGTTTCGCCGCGGTGTGGCGCATCAATATCTCGCCCCCCATCGACTCGACGCGGCGGGCGGCCTCTTGCCACATTTGACCTGGGCCGAACTTTGGGTAGAGGAACCGGTCGATCAGGGAAGTCTCGGTGTCCTTCTGCGAAATGTCGGTCCTTTTGGGGACGAGCTTCTTCAGGTTATGCACGATGGCGCGCGAAACGGAAAGCCCTTTGACTCGTTGCGCGCCCCACTCGGCGCTGATGTCGCCACAGGGAACGCCCCAGACCTTTTCCGTATACGATTTGAAGAATGTGCGGTACAACTCCCGGCCGAAACGGTTGATAAAGAATTCCTCGAGGTTGCGTTCCGGGCGAATCGGAAGCGCCACGCTGCGCGCGTAGCTTAGCCCGATGCGAAGCGTCCGCATTGGGCCAAGGTTGGCAAGCGTGCGCGCCGAAAACGCAATCGGATATTCGAAGAATTTCCGAAGAAAGTAAATCCGCGAAGTGCGTTCGCGAAGCAGCATGACGTTGTCTTCGCGGCTCGGATCCGGGCCCGCGGCTGGGACCTGGAGCGTCCGCGATTGTCCCTGGTAGGCAATGCCGACGACGCCCGGATCCCCGCTCTGCATCGGGAGCATGTCGAGCCACCAGGCCATCACGCGATCGGACTTCGAGAAGAAGCGGTGGCCGCCGATGTCGATGCGGTTGCCCTTGTAGTTGACAGTGCGCGCGAGCCCGCCAAGATGTTCCGAGGCTTCGATCACGATGGGGCGCACGTCCGTCCGCATGAGCAGTTCGTAGGCCGCCGTCAGCCCCGCCGGCCCCGCGCCGATGATCACGGCCGTGCGTTTGGACACGCGCCCCCCAGCTACCGATTTACACGCGACGGCTAGTCCGCATTCTGATAGTTGATTTCCTCGGGCTTGTGGTTCGTCGCGAGATACGCGCCATAGTCGGTCTGGCCGCGAAGAAACTTGCCGAGAAACGCAACGGAATAGGCGTTCGTGTATCGGTAGAGTGTAGATTTGTCGACATACTTGAGCGGCCCGTCATCCGTGATCCGTTTTCCCTCCCCGACGCCGTCTCCGAACGTGGGGTTGTACTGGAACATTTCCGTAAAGGAATAGTGGCCGGCATTCTTGAATTCGACAAGAACTTTCGGCCCCTTCGATTGCTCGAAATAGGTCCGCATCCGGGCATTGCCTTCAGCCTTGATCGTGCGGTCTTCGGTGGCGATGAACATGAGGCACGGGGTCTCGTAGTCCGTGCGTTCGTTCGCGACGGCGGCCATCGGAATGATCGCGTCCACGCGATCGTCGAGATCGGCGCAGCGCGTGGCCGTGTATCCGCCGAATGAATGGCCAGCGACAGCAACGTGCTCGAGGTCCAGCTTGCCGATGAAGCGGCTGTCGCCGCCCTTGTTCCATTTATCCATCGCGTCAATCAAGAAGCTGATGTCTTTCGGACGGTCTTCCGCGGCGCGCTCCCGCCCGTCATTGTCGTAGGGGACGAGGTTCCCGTCCACGGTAGTGATGGCGCAATTGCCGGTGTGGTCCGGAGACACGACAACATAGCCGTGGCTCGCGACGAATTCGCACCAAAACACGCTTTGCATCCGCATGCCGCCATTGCCGTGGGAGAACATCACGAGCGGGAAAGCGCCGTCCGCTACGGGAACATCGCGATGCGCTTTGTTGTCCCATGCCGCGTCGATGGCCGCCATATCCACTTTGAAAGCCATCTTCAGTGCGCCGTTCAAGGCCGCGTTTTTACCCTTCAAATAGAAATCCGAGTGCTTGTTGAGAGGCAAGTCCCGCGCAAATTCCACGGCGGGATACCAGACCTCGGTCTGCATAGCGCGCGGAGCGTTCTCGTTTTCAGGGTCGATGCGCGCATGATCCACCAGTTGCACCGTCGTCACACCGACGGGATACGGCCCCCATGCCTCGGGATCCGGTGCGGCTGGGCCGTCGGCTTGGGCCGCACAAAGGGCAAGAATCGAACAAAGCCACGCGCACGCGAGTTTCATGACACCGTCCTTTTCTGAATTCGAGTTCGGTTAGTGTCGCTCAATCTCGAACGAATCGCAAGCACGGTCCGTGCGCTTGACTATCCGCCTGACCACCCATCACGATTCCCCTATGAAAACGTTACTTTGGCCCGCGATCACCATCGTCGCCACAATCGTCCTCGTTGGTGGGCACCTCGCGGGTATTGGATGGCCTGCAGGCGTCGCCAAAATGGTCGCTTCCACCGGGTTCATCCTGACCGGCGTTGCGGCCGGTGCGGCCACGCACCGCGTGGGGCGGATTATTTTGGCAGGGCTCGTCCTTTCGTGGTTCGGGGACCTGTTCCTCATTGGCAGCGGAGACACGTACTTTCAGCTCGGGCTCGTGAGCTTCCTATCGGGGCACGTCGCCTACTCCGCCGCGTTCTTGGCGCACGGCGTGAGGCCGGGTTGGGTCGGCGCGGCACTCGTCCCCGTGTTAATCATCGGCGCCCTCGTACTGAATTGGCTGCTTCCGAACGTCCCCGCCGACATGCTTGGCCCGGTGTGGGCGTACTTCGTCGTGATCACCGCGATGCTGCTGCTCGCGATAGGGGCGCGGGGCGCCGGCGCACCGCTCATATTGCCGCTCGGGGCGGCGTGCTTCTACTTTTCCGATATTTCGGTAGCCAGTGGAAAATTCGTTCCGGGAGATTTTCCCCACTACGTCTGGGGTCTACCCCTCTATTTCGGGGGTCAGTTGCTCATCGCCCGCGCCGCAGGCGAGGCCAGGGGCGTCGTTCGGCACGGAAAGGCGACGCAGTCGGCCGCGGATGCAACGGCATAGCTGGCCTCCAAAACTGCCGACTGGCATGACCAGGATTCCCGATACTACCCGTCTACGCCACGCCGGGAGACTTCAGGCATCCAGGCCGTTCGTAGCCGCCGAACGGGCCCGAAACGAAATGGAAGAAAATTAGTCGAATCTCATGTTATACTTGTGTTTGATTCGTTCCGATATTCCGCGCGGAGACGGTCGTGGGGCCGTTTTTTGCCGTTCAACGAGAGGGGTTTCAGGCTACGGTGAGGCGCGCGCGTCCGACGCGCTGCCCCGACGGTGTGACTGCGAAAAACGCGGTCCTTTCCTGGGAGAATAGAGCTTGCTATACGCGATAATTTCGGACCTGCACGCCAATCTCGAAGCGACCGAAACAGTTCTGAAGAAAATTGACGAGCTTGGCGTCGATCAAATCATCAATCTGGGTGACGTCGTCGGGTACAACGCGAGCCCGAACGAATGTGTCGACCTCATGCGCGAAAGAAAAACCCCAAGCATTTGCGGCAATCACGACGCCGTCGCGTGTGGGCTCGAGGAGCCGTGGGGTTTCAATCCGGTTGCCCTCCAAGCCGCCATGTGGACCCGGGAAACGCTTCGCAAAGACAATCATGAATGGCTCCGGGGCCTTCCAGACGCGCAGAAGATAGACAGTTTTCTCGCGGTGCATGGAAGCCCGACGAACCGCAATACCTATCTCTTTACATGGGAAGACGTGCTGCCGCATATGAGCTACGTCGAGGAACAAGGTTGCAATCTTTGCTTCTTCGGCCATACGCACAGCCCAGGCATCTTCTCGCGCGACGGCGTCTACACAGTAGACAACGATTCCAAGTTTTCCCTAGGCAATGGCAAGATGTTTTTCGTCAATCCTGGTTCGGTGGGGCAACCGCGGGATGGCGACCCCAGGGCGTCGTTCGGGCTCTACGACACAGACAAGAAAGAGTACGAGCTTGTCCGGCTCAACTACCCTGTAAAAAAGGCCGCAGAGCGCGTCACCAAGGCGGGGTTACCGTCGTTCCTCTCGGAGCGCTTGTTCCTTGGGCGTTAGCGCGGTTGCGCCCTCGCACAAAGTGAGCATACTTTTCGGCGTAGACGGCACGTTTGCCGAGCTTCACTAAACCATGCGCCAAGCCACAATCACACGCGAAACGAAAGAAACGCGGATATCCGTTTCGATCGACCTAGACGGCAGCGGCAGGGCCGAGGTTTCGACGGGTATCGGCTTCTTCGATCACATGCTGACGCACCTGGCCAAACACGGTCATTTCGACGTAACCGTGGAGGCGAAGGGCGATCTCGAAATCGACGGCCACCACACCGTCGAGGATGTCGGCATTTGCCTGGGCCAAGCGTTTTTGAAGGCCGTCGGCGAGCCGAAGGGTATCGCTCGGTTCGGTCATGCGGTGCTACCGATGGACGAAGCCCTCGCCGAAGCCTCCGTTGATTTCAGCGGGCGGCCATATATGGTGTTTCGCGCCGACGTTCCCAAGGTGCGCATCGGCGATTTCGATGCGGAATTGGCGGAGGAGTTCTTTCGCGCGTTCGCGATGAACGGGCGGATCACGCTTCATGTGAATCTTCGTTACGGATCGAACGCGCACCACGCCGTCGAAATCATGTTCAAGGCGTTTGCGAAGGCGCTGTCGCGGGCGGTCGCTCGCGATCCGCGCGAAACAGGAGTGCCCTCCACGAAAGGCGTGCTTGAAACATGATCGCCGTGGTGGACTATGGCATGGGAAATCTTCGGAGTGCGCAGAAGGGCATCGAGAAAGCGGGCTTCGAAGCGCGGATTACAGACAACCCCGACGACGTCCTCAACGCCGATGGCGTGGTATTGCCCGGGGTAGGCGCCTTCGGTGATTGTTATTCCGGCCTGGCGGATCGCGGATTCGTCGGGCCGATACGCGAGGTCGCCGCGCGCGGCACACCGCTCTTGGGCATTTGCGTAGGGATGCAACTATTTTTCGAGGGCAGCGAAGAAGGTGACGTGCGAACCGGGCTCGGCCTCATTCCGGGCCGAGTAAAGCGATTTCCTCCCTCCAAAATTTCGGGACTGAAAGTCCCGCATATGGGATGGAACCAAATCCGCCCCGTTCGGGCCTGCCCGCTCTTCCAGTACGTGTCCGCCAACCCCGCCTTGTACTTCGTCCACAGCTACTATCCCAGTCCGGAATCGACTGAAGACGTGATCGCGGTTGCCGAGTACGGCCTCGAGTTTCCCGCGATCGTTGGCAGGGCCAACGTGATGGGAACCCAGTTTCACCCAGAGAAGAGCCAACGCGAAGGCATCGCGCTCCTCCGGGCGTTCGGCGAGATCGTCGCCTCGAGTGCTCCTGAGCGCCTCGCCATGCACCACACCGCATAAGCGATTTGATGCCACTTACCCATTCTCCGCGTATCCGGGTATAATTCCAACGGGTGGGCGACGTCCATTGGACGTTCCAAGTTTTAGGAGGGGCGAAGTGTCAGACGCAAGTCGGCTTCTCGAGCTCGAAAAGGCGATCACCAAGGTGGGTGACCTCCCTGTGGTCCCCGAGGTCGTGTCGGAAGTGTTGCGTTTGACCGACGACCCGGACGTCGCTTTACAAGCGGTGAGCGATGAAATCCAACGGGACCCGGCGATTACAGCGAAACTGTTGAGAGTCAGCAATTCGCCTTACTACGGCATGAAGCAGGCGGTCGGGACGCTCAAGCTGGCCCTGGTCATTCTCGGCGTGCGCGAGGTGCGCAACATCGTGCTCGGGATTTCTGTAATGGACGCGCTTCGAAACGAGCGCACCGAGCGTCTGCTCCAGAAATCCGACTTTTGGAACCATTCGGCGCTCGTGGGTGGGCTTGCGCGCAAACTCGGCACGCACTTTCGGCTCGGGTTGCAAGGCGAGGACTTTATCGCCGGACTTCTGCACGACATCGGCAAATTGCTGTTATGGCGCCAACTCGATGGGGCCTATGAATCCGTATTCGTGGCGTCGGGCGGCCACTCGATGCGCTTATGCGAAGCGGAGCGCGCGGCCTTTGGATTCGATCATGCCGACGCCGCGGCCTTACTGGCGAACAAATGGAACATGCCCGAGACCCTTCGCGACGCCCTCGCGTTTCACCACGACGGCGACGGCCGATCGCTCGAATCGGCCAAGGATCCGCGCCTCGCGGCCGTTGTGCGGATCGCAAACTACGCGGCGCGCGATGACTGGTCGGCCGAATCAGCCGAGGGTATTCAGTCGTTGACCGATAACGCCGCGTGGGATCTGGTTTGTCACGGTCTGGTCTTTTCAACGGAAGAAAGGCGCGAACTGTTGGCCGGCTTTATGGATCAGCTTGACGAGGCGCCCGCCCTTAGTCTTTAGTCGAAATCGCGTTGTTCCCGATTTCCTGCCGGTGGTAGAGTAGTGGTGCGTCGCGAAGCCGCACCCACGCGCACGGGGGTACGATGGGGAAAAAGGTCAAATTTGAACTTACACGGAACGAATCGCTCCAGGGCATTGATCTCGAACTCGAGGAGGCAATGTCCGAGCTCGACGGAGCGAACGATCGTATCGGCACAATTCTGGCCGGATTCAACCAGCAACCCGGTCACGAGGCCGACTATGCTGAACTCGACGAAAACGGCGACGCAGTCACCGATTCCGAACAGGCCGGTCCCGGCGGCGAGTAGTTTGCGCACCCGGGCCGCGCGGCCCCATCGTGGTTGACGCGCCCCTTGCCATCTTCCTCACCGATCCGCACTCCCGTGGAGGCGGTCAGGTTAGGTACATCACGGAGCTTTCCAGGGAACTCGCCGCGCTGGGTCATCGCGTCACGATAGGGTGCCGTCCCGCGAGCGTACTTGTCGAGAAGGCACACGCGATCGGCGTCGGCGTGTGGGATCGGTTCTCGTTTCGCGGAGGTGTGCGGCCTCGCGCGTGGGTGGACGACCTTCGTGAATTTCGCCGTGCTGTGACCAGTCTCGCGCCGGATATAGTCCACGCGAATTTGTCACAAGATCACTGGACCTGCGCCCTCGGAAATCGGATATCGGGTTATCCGGCATGTGTCGTCCGGACCCGGCACAATACGTATCCCGTTGCCAACTCGTTTCCAAATCGCGTCCTAAATCGGAACTGGACCGACTATCAAATCGTGGTGTGCGATGTCGTTCGCCGCCAACTCGCATCGCAGCCCGTTTTTGATCCGGCGCGCCTATGTTCGATCCACAACGGCGTTGATGCGGAGCGCTTCGGACCCGATGCGGAATCGCGCGCGCGGGCCCGCGAGGAATTCCACTACGGCCCGAACGACCTCGTCCTCGGAATCGCAGCACGCCTCGTCCCGGCCAAGGGCCACGAATACCTTTTCCGCGCAGCCGCAAGTCTTCGCGCGGAACTGCCGAACCTCCGGGTCCTCGTGCTCGGCGAAGGAGAACTTGAAAGCTCGCTCCGAGACCTCGCAAGCGAACTGGATATCGGATCCATCGTGAACTTCGCGGGATTCCGAGAAGACATGGCCTATTGCACGCAGGCCTTCGATATCGGCGTGCAACCCTCGATCGACTGTGACACCTCTTCCTTCAGCCTCAAGGAACAGATGGCGGCGGAAAAGCCGGTGATCGCTTCGGACTACGGTGGTCTCACGGAAATCGTAACAGACTCCGTCGAGGGCCTAGTCGTACCGCAACGAACGATCGGGCCGTTGGCCGGCGCGATTCGCGCACTCGCGAAAGATGCCGGACTCCGTGCCGCGATGGGCGCCAGAGGCCGCGCCCGCGTTCTCCGCGATTTCACGGTCCAGGTCTTCGCGTCACGCACGGTCGAAGCGTATCGCCGCGCGCTCGATTTCCATCGAGCGCGGGCGCGGGGCCGGTCGTGAACATTCTCCACATCGACGAGCAACGCACCTGGCGCGGCGGCGAGCAACAGGCGAGTTGGCTTGTTCGGGGGCTGGCCGCGCGCGGTCATCGCGTGTGGATCGCGGGCCGGCCGGGCGCGCCATTCCTGACGGCGGAACACGGAGGAGCGGGCGTCGAACGGATTGCCGTGCCGCTGCGAAACGAACTTGATTTTCCGTCTGCCACACAATTGGCGCGAATTGTCCGCGAAAACAAGATCGACGTTATTCACGCCCACACAAGTCACGCACACATGATCGCGTGCATGACGCGCAGGTTCGCACGCCGGGGCCGCGTAGTGGTGTCGCGGCGCATCGACTTCGCTCCCAAAGCAAACCTGTTCAACCGTTGGAAGTATCGACTTCCTGATGCGTTCATTTCGGTATCGAAACGTGTGGACGAGGTACTCGCGCAGTTCGGCGTGCCTGAAATGAAGCGTCACGTCGTCTATAGTTCGATCGACCTTTCACGCGTCGATGTCGAACCGCTTTCGCGCGAAGCGCTCGGCGTTCCGCCGGACGTTCCCCTGCTCGTCTCGGCGGGCGCGTTGGTCGCGCACAAGGACCATGCGACGTTGATCAACGCAGCTGAAATTCTGTCGAAGCAGGGACGCGATTTTCGATTGTTGATCGCGGGCGATGGGCCGCTGCGGCCGGATCTCCAACGACGCATTGTAGGGACCTCGCTACGCCAGCGTGTCCTGTTGCTTGGGCATAGGGACGACGTGCCCGCGCTTATCCGCGCCGCGGACGTTTACGTGTCCTCAAGTTGGTCCGAAGGGCTTGGCACGTCAGTCCTCGAAGCGCTGGCATGCCAAAAGCCTGTCGTCGCCACGGACGCGGGAGGGGTGCGCGAAA
>CAYXRK010000080.1:0-21068 GCA_964467615.1 uncultured Nitrospirales bacterium
TCAGCAGTGCGTACTTCTCGCCGTTGGGTTTGGTGACCCATGGCCCGCCGATCATGGTCCGGCTCCAGGACGATCTCGAGGCCATGCAGATGGCCCTGAAACAACTGGACGACATTTTGCAGGATGGCCAAAAAGGCCAACAGGGTCAACAAGGCGACGAACAACAGCAAGGCGGGCAGGGCAAACCCGATCCCTCGGGTCAACCCGGCGCTGTGCCCGGCGAGGAAGGCACGGAAGGTCAGCAGCTCGCGCAAGCGGGGAAGGAAGGCGATCAACCCGCGCCCGGCAAAGAAGGCGAAGGCGAGGAGCGGATGCGAGTCGCCCAGGCGCAGCCGGACGGCGAACAGCCCGGCAATGGCGCGCAATCGAGCCAGGAAGGGCAAGACGGGCAACAGCCCGGACAAGGCCAACAGGGTCAAGAAGGACAGCAACCAGGTCAGCAAGCTGGACAACAATCCGGTCAGCAGCCGGGAAGTGAACAAGGCGGCGGGCAGACCGGTGCGGAGCAAGGGTCCCAGCCGGGGCAACCCTCCGCGTCGGATTCTTCCCCCGGAAACCGTCAACCGGGACAAGACACCCTCGGCGGCAACAATTGGGACGGCGGATCACCCGATAGCTGGGGTTCGACCCGTGGCGGCGGCGCAAACCGAAACTGGACCGACCCGCAGTTGCGCGACTGGATTCAAGGCGACTACCAAGAGTGGCTCGATAAGTTGCGTTCCGCCGAATCGCTGTTGCCGGAAGAGAGCTACTACCGCGATCAGATTCAGGGCGTACGTGAAGAAATAGAGACGATGCGCCGCGAATGGAAGGACCGCTCGATTCCTCCGAAGTTCGACCTTTTTCTTCAGATGGTCGACAAGCCGCTCGTCGAGACTGCCGACCAGTTGCAGCGCGAAATCGAAAAGCGTATGGACGAGAAAGAGTTTGTGCTCGTGGACGAGGGAGAGGTGCCGGAGCGGTATCGCGAGCGCGTCGCGGAATATTTCAAACGCTTGTCCGAAACCGAAAGCCTCAACTAGCGCATGCTCGAGTCTCTCACGCGGTGGTTGGCCGGCGACGGCGCCGACGACCTCGTTCCCAGTTCGATTGGATTCAATGTCCCGCTTCCGTTCGCGGCATGCGTACTGATCATCGCCGTACTCGCGCTGGCCATGGCCGTGTTTTACTGGCGCCGCCTCGGCAAACTGGCGTTCGCCGCGCGTTCCGCGATGGTCGCGTTGCGAACAATCGCCGCCGCGCTCGCCATTTTCCTCCTCCTGGACCCATCGATTATCGCGAACCGGATACGGCCCGGCGAACAGTTCGTGGTGCTCTTGTTTGACGACTCCGAGAGCATGCGCATCCAAGGGGAAGACGGCATTGGGCGCGGCGAACGTCTCATCCAAGCGTATACGGCCGCGGAACAGGACTTTGAAGGCGAACTAAAACGCAAGAACCAGTTGGCGCGGTATCGCGTCGGCGGGGCCATCGAGCCGATTCAGGCCGTCGGCGATTTGACATTCGAACACCGCGAGAGCAACTTGCTCGGGGCGGTCCAAAGCGCGCTGACGGAAATGCGGGGCGTGGCCGTTTCCGCGATCGTGTTGTTTTCGGACGGCGTGCAACAAAGCGTGGGCGAGCCTCCAGCGATGGCCACCCTGGCGACGGGCGTGCCCGTGTTTACCGTCGGCGTCGATACGGAGTCCGGCTGGCACGACGTCGAAATTACCAACCTCGGCGTCAAACGCACCGACTTCGACCGCAGCCCCGTCCAACTCGCCGTCAGCGTCCACTCCGTCGGTCTGGCCGGGCGTGAGGCAGACGTCCGCGTGGCGTTAGGCGGCCGCGTGATCCGGTCGAAGACGATTCAGATTACCGAGGAAGACGAAGAGCACGAAGTGCAACTCGAGTTCGTTCCGGACAGGCCCGGTTGGGTCGAGTATCAAGCTGAGGTCGCGTTGCACGAAGTCACGGCGCCAGAAGGCCAACCCGCGCCGCCGCGCGAACGGATCGTCGAGAACAATCAACGCCGCTTCGCAGTGGACAATCGCGAGAAGGCGTTCCGCATCCTGTTCGTCGCGGGCCGCCCGAACTGGGAGCACAAGTTCGTCTCGCGCGCAATCGACGCGCCGGACGAGAAGGAACTCAAGCTCACGAGCATCGTGTGCATCGCGGACGCCGCCTTCAAGTTCGAGTTTCGCGGGCAAAAATCCTCGACCGCCAATCCCCTCTTCGAGGGCTTCGATGAGGACCAGGACCGCCCCCGTTACGACGAGGCCGTGTGGCTCCGGATCGGCGCGAAGTCGGCCGAACTCGAGTCGGGATATCCGCTGGATCCCGCTGAATTGTTCGGCTACTCGCTCGTTATTGTCGGGTCCGTTGATCGAGAGTTGTTTACGACGCGGCAGTTGGAGTTGACGCGGGACTTTGTCGAGAAACGCGGGGGCAGCTTGCTGCTGCTGGGCGGGACGCAAGGATTCACGTTGGGCAATTTCCAGGGGTCCGCCATCGAGAGCATGTTGCCCGTCGTGCTCTATCAGAACATGGACGATCCCCTCGCCGCGCCGGTGCAAGGGCGCTTCGGCGTGAAGCCGACGATGGAAGGCGCGCTGGCCGGTTCGTGGACTTTCTCACCCGATTCGGAGGCCAATCTTCGGGAATGGTCTTCGATGCCGCCACTCTATGATT
This sequence comes from uncultured Nitrospirales bacterium, assembly GCA_964467615.1. Lineage (GTDB taxonomy): Bacteria > Hydrogenedentota > Hydrogenedentia > Hydrogenedentales > CAYXRK01. The sequence continues at coordinate 2,671 of CAYXRK010000080.1, forward strand.
TCAACCGGTTCCCGTTGGCGCGCGCCGGGGCGAACGTCATGGCGGAGATCGAGGACCAGGAAGGCGGAAGTGGTGACTTGCTGTACGCCGTGCAGCGCTACGGCGAGGGCCGTTGCGCCGTATTGGCGACGGGGGACACTTGGCAGTGGCAGATGCGCGTAGAGGAGGTGGATGATCGTCACGAGCGGCTCTGGCGGCAAGTCGCGCGCAACTTGGTCCACGGCGTCCCGGAGTCTACGTATCTGCGCAACAAGCAAGATACCAATCCCCAAGGCCAACCACTCCCGCTCGAGTTCGTCGTGCGTGACAACAAATTCGAGAAGCGAGAGGGATTGCACGCGACGCTTACGCTCACGTCGCCCGCTGGAAAAGAGAGCTTGCTCGGGCTGGACGAGTCGATTCAAGAGGCCGGGTTGTATTCGAGCGAGTTCGCCCCCGATGAACACGGGCTCTATTTTCTGCATTTGACGGCGCTCGACCACGAGGACAAACCGGTCGCGACACTGGAAGAAGCCCTCCTCGTCGAACCTGACCACCGCGAGTTTCAGCAGGCGCAATTCAATCCCGCGATGTTGAAGGAACTGGCGAAGGCGACAGACGGGAAATATTACGGCCTTGGCGATTTGAAGACGTTGGCGAAGGCGATTCCCGTTCCCGCGCACGCGGACGCGGAAGAGGTAGTCCTTCACCTCTGGCACCAGCCCATTTTCTACATTGTGCTCGTCGCGCTACTCGCGGTCGAATGGTACATGCGGCGGCGCAGGGGACAAGCCTGATGCGGGCGTTGTTGCTGTTTCTGATCTCGGCGCCGGCCACGATCCCAGTGCATGCCACGGCGTATCACCTGATACTGAGCGGCGCGGGCGGGGAAAAGGAGTACACCGAAAAATTCGCGGGGTGGGGCAATCGCCTCGCAAACGTGATCATCCAGTCAACCGGGGCCGCGGAGGACCACGTGACGCTATTCACCGCCGACGGGACCTCCAAGACACCGGCGATTTCGGCGGACATCATCGCGACGGCCATCGGCGAATTGAAGGGACGCGTGACGGACCACGACGACCTGTACATCTATCTGATTGGCCACGGCGGCTATCTCAAGAACGAATCGCGCTTCAATCTTCCGGGCCCCGATTTGACGGCGAACGCATTTAAGGACCTGTTGAGCGCCGCGCCCGCGCGCCGCGTCATCGTCGTCGATTCAACCTCGTCGAGTTCCGGATTCATCAACGTGCTGAGCGGGCAGGACCGCATCATCGCCACCGCGACCAAAAGCGTTGACGAAGTCAACGCCCCCGAGTTCATGGAGTACTTCATCCAGGGCCTTGAAGACAGCAGCGCGGACCGTGATCACGATGACCGCATTTCGATTCTCGAAGCCTGCGAAACGGCGGCCGATCTGACTGCGGCGTTCTATTTGGGGTCGGGCTTTATTTCGACGGAGCACGCGATTCTTGACGACAACGGCGACGGCCTCGGTTCGCGGTTGCCAATCCCCGAGGACGCCGACGCGGTGTTTGCGCAGACGAAGCCGGCCGACGCCCCGAAGGACAATGTCTTCGATGGCACAATCGCGGCAAAGACCTACTTGAAAGACTTCTCGTTTCCAGCGTCGGTGCCCCAGGAACTGGTGGACGCCTATCTCGTGGCAATTGACGAGATCGAGGCGCTCAAGGCCGCCAAACCGGGGATGACGTCCGACGAGTATTCCGCGCAATTCGAAACACTTATCATCAAGGCAGCTCGAATTAACCGCGACATCCGCAGCCACGCCGGCGACAACTCGTAGCGAGGATTCCGGCGAATCCGGGCTACAAATCCAAATCGTCCAGCGTCTTCATTTGCTTTTCGCTGTAGTTCCCGGTCTGATCGCGCGTGTCCTGCCGAACAATCGATCCGGTTTGTGATGCGCCGGATCCCATGTTGCCGAGTTGGTTTTGGATGCCGATCGCCGTTGTCGTTTCGCCGAGCAACCCCGCGCCGCCACCCGCGCCCGGTCCCCGATTCGGCAGGGATTGTTGGTTGGTCTCCGCGGACGTCGTCGTGGCCGTCGCGCCATTCAGTTCCGCCGGGTGGTAAATGGCCCCGTTTTGCGAATAGTAGACAAACTCCTCGCCGGATTGCGTCTTGGGGACCTTCGGCATGTAACCCGTGTCGACGAGGGCTTGAAGCGATGGCGGATAGAACCCGGTCGCGGCGCCGTAACGAGCTACTACTTGATTCAGATAGCTGATCTTTTGGAGATCGTAATCGGTCGGTCCGGTGGCGGCGGCGGACGTAGCCGCGCCGGGCCCTCCCCAAAACGTTCCGGCGATCGAATCGTAGTTGAACGGCGTGCCGTCGGATTGTGTTGGCACAGCTTCGATCCACGACGGCGCGAGCGCGTCCAGCGTTGGAGGAAACGTACCGTTTGACGCCTGATACGCGTTAAGCGCATGACGCAGATTTACCCGCGCCGTCGAGTCCTTCGCGTAGTCCAGGGCCCTCGTCGCGGCGACGGCATTTTGCGCGGCGAGTTCGCCTTGAATCGCCGTGGTCGTCAATACTTCCGCCAGACATCCAGAAAATGCCAATGACGCAGTTGCCAGCACAATCGCAGGGACAAGTCTCGCGTGCATGGGTGAGTCCTCAATGCCCGGATCCAGTATAGCACTCGTCCCGAACGGGCGATCTGGTGCTACAAATACCGCGCGACGACCGCCAAGCCCGTGGCGACACTCGTGAATGTGTCGCGCTGGTGGAGTTTTTCCGCGCCGTAGCGGTCCACAAGCATTTGCCGGATTGCCGGCACGAGGCTGGTCCCGCCGGTCGTCAACACATAGTCCAAATCGGCGGGCTTGACCCCGGCGGTCCGCTCGGCTTCGATCATAGTCGCGAGCATGTCCGCGAGTTGGTCCTCGATTATGTGGGCGAATTCGGAGCGCTCGATTCGTTCCGCCAAATTCAAATCATGGTTGGCGATGGCGATGCTCGTCCCCTCCTCGAAACTAAGCCGCTTCTTCGCCGCCTCGACTTCCCGCGCCAAGGGGTATCCGTAGTTGCGCAGGATAAGCGACCGCAACGCGCGAATGCGCTGCGGTTGGTCTGAACTCATCTCCATCGCGATGAGCCAGTTGATCGTCTCCTCCGTGTTCATCTTGTACATGTTCTGCCACTCGAGCAGGCTGTTGTACACGTACTGCGGCACCGGAAGGACCGACGGGCCATAGCGCGATTTGCTGCCGAGCAGCGGAAAAACTTTCGCCCGAGTGATCTCTCGATCAATCGCGTCGCCCGCCACGGGAAGGCCCGCGATGCCCAGGATGCGGCTCTCCGCCAAACGCGCCGCCGGATCCGCCGCCTTGCCAAATTCCATGATGCACACGTCGAACGTTCCGCCGCCGATGTCTACGACCATGAGCCGCTGCCGCAGATCGGTCTGCACGGCATATTCGACGCACGCGGCGACAGGCTCGTAGAAGAACACCACGTCTCGAAATCCGGCAAGCCGCGCCGCCGTTTCGAGCCGTCGCTCGGCCACGCGATCTTCCTCTTCGTGCTTCGAGAACCGCACCGGCCGACCGAACACCGCAGTGCGCACGGGCTCGCCCGCCGCCTCATCCAACGCGTCCTTGATACGGCGAATGATGAGCGATGTCAGTTCCTCAATCTGATACGGCCTGCCAAATACCTCTGTGCCGCGAAACTCGCGTAGCCGCAACGAAGTTTTGATCGACTGAAAAAGCCGTCCCGGCGAATTCACCTCGACCAGTGCTCGCGCGCGCACGGCTTCCATGTGATCGGAGCCGTCCTTGCGCGGCGCGCTGCCGTATTCGTTGTCGCCCTCGCCGCCGACGTAGCCATGGATGTGGATGCCGAGGTCCACTTGCTTGACCACCACCTCACGGTCCACGTTCCGCTCGATAAACGTAGTCGCGGCCTTCCGGCCCACGATGCGTTCGCCCTCTCGCGAGATGTAGAGGAGCGAGGGCAACGACTGAGGATTGTCGTTCTCCCGATCCAACTCGAGAACGCGGATCCCGTCATCCGTGATGATCGCCGCGCTGGAATTCGTCGTCCCGAAGTCAATTCCGCAATATGCGCTTGGCATGTTGCGCCTACCTCCCAAGTGCTCAAAAAAAGAGTTAACTCGTTGCAGAACAACGAGTTAAATAGATCGACGCGCAAAGAGAACACGAACTTACGCCCAATTCACGCGCGCCCAACCTTTCATTAACACCGATTGCGCCCGTTTCAGTTCCCCCTCCGAAATCGTCAGCGGCGGACTGACCCGGAGCACCCGCCCCGCCAAGGGCCCGAGGAAATGCACACCGGACTTTCCCGCGCCGCGATACGCTTCGAGGACGCATGCCTCCGCCACGTCCTCGCGCGCCATCTCGACGCCATACACCATCCCCTCGCCCCGCACATCTCGCACGAAGGGAAACGCCCTACGTAGATCATTCAATAGCTTCGCGAGCAAACGCGCGTTGCGGCGGCATTGCGCGAGCACCTTTTCCTCTCGAAACACGTCCAACACCGCGCACACCGCCGCGCAGGCCATCGGGTTCCCGCTGAACGTGTCTGACGCTTCCCCGTAGTCCAACGAATCGATGACCACCGCTCGGCCGACTACCGCCGCGACCGGCTCGCCATTTCCCAGTCCTTTCCCCAACACCACCAAGTCCGGCTCGACGCCATAGGTTTCGTGGGCGTACATCGCGCCCGTTCGTCCGTGGCAGGATTGTACTTCGTCGAAAATGAATATCACGCCGTGTTTTTGGCACCACTCCTGCAACAGCGGGTGATACCACTTTGGCGGATGATACGAACCCGCGGCACCGAGATACGGCTCCGTGATGAGCAGCGCGATTTTTCCGCGGTGCGCGCGTTCGAGCGCATCGAGTTCGCGCCTCATATCGTCCGGCGTCAATTGCCCCGCCCGCGGAAACGAGATGAAACGGACATTCGGGTCCGCGCTGGATTCGCCCGAGACGTCTCCGGCGAGGCCTTTCTTGCCGTGAAAACCGCCCGCCGTCGCCGCCATTATGGAGCGCCCCGGGTCGCACGCGAGCGCCGCCCAGATCGCCTTCTGAATGCCTTCGGAACCACTCGCGGCCCAGAGAACCTTCTCGGCGTTGCGGTTTCGCTTCATGGATTGCAAAACGCGGCGCGCGGCCTCGGCCTCGATTGGCGTCGCGATGTTGTAGGAGGTCCTTGGAAGTCCTTGGGAATACCCTCGAAATCGCCTCTCAAACCCGGGGTGATTGTGCCCCAAATTGGCGACCAGTACGCCAGATGCGAAATCGATCAAGCGCCGCCCGTCCGCCGTGTAGAGGGTGCTGCCGCGTGCTCGTTCAATAATCGCGAGCGTCGGCGTATAGGTCCGTTGTCCGCGGCCGGTAGTTTCGGAAATTCGTGCGCGAACGCGGTTCCCCCTAGGTTCACCTCGATGCTGAATCGCGGAGCGCTTCACGATTGTCCGGAACCATTCTCGCCACACGTGATACGCGACATTCTACGATCTCGCCCTTGATAAAAAATCGCACCGTCGCGCGAACTAAGCGAACGAGCTAAACGATGAACGCGGACTAACGCATCGTTTCGAGCCGCCGGCGCGCCTCACGCACGCCAATCTGCCGCACGTCGATGACGGCCTTTCGCGTCTCCGACCTCAATCGAAGTCTTCCCTCTCTCGATTCCCACTGGTATACGGACTGCGGGCTCACGTCCAACAGCGCCGCAAGTTCCGCTTGCGTTAGCCCAAGCCGAGCGCGCAGACGCCGAATCATGCCGCTCGAAATGCGCGCACCCTCGGCTTCGTCGGGGGCCTTGGCCGTCGATGCGCCTCCCAACTTCAGCGTTCGGCGTTCGATCCGCTTCTTGTCCCGGTCAAGCTTTTCGATGCGCCGGCGCAACTCCGCGACGCTCCGCCGCAACGTTGCGACGTCCTTCTGCGCTTTTGTAACGCTCAGCTTGATCTCTTTGCGGGCGAGCCGCCGAACTTCTTCCTGCCAAACTTTCGCGAACGTGGCCATGGTGCGAGTCCTCTTCGGTCAAACGCTCTTAGTTTATCCTGCTCCTGAACAACGATTATCGAATATCATAAGAGAGTTGGCGATGGGCCGCAAGGCGCAACACGACATTGCCCGAGGACCCGCTCGTCACAACGGTCCCGAAAGTCGCCCAGCATCAGGACGGGTGGCCATGATATTGGCCCCAAACCTGGAAAGGATGATATTCGAGACCGTATTGGACTGCGATTTGCGTGATTCACTAAAGTTGTTACGCTGCGTCCGCAGCGGTCTTGCGCCCCGCCAGTATGTCATAAAATTCGCCTGCTCGATCGTCCTTTCGCGCGGTGAGCAGCGAAACCAGCGGCACCACCAAGAGTGGAACCACAGTCGTCGCGTACGAGGGATCAATCCCCGCGCCGGTGTTGACGAAGCAATAGTGAAACGCCCTGCGCCACGGCGCCGAACCCTCGGGCGCCGCGAACTCGACTGCGACGGCGTACTTAATCAAGCCGAACCACGCGAGTCCGGCGGCGTAGCCGCTTAGCATTCCCCAGAACGCGCCGGATTCGGTCGTACGCCGCCAATAGATTAGATACCCGACGACGATCGCCGGAGGAACGACCATCGCGAACCCGAAAAGTAACAAGTCCAGCACGGAAACCTTGGTGTACTCCTTGATATACCAGGCAAGGGCCGCGGCGATGATTCCGTACACAATCGTCACGACCCGGTACGCGAACAATTTCTTCGCCGAATCATAGTTCCGCGAGAAGGGCAGCCAATCGCGCACGAACATCGTCGCACTCGAGAGCAGGATTGGTCCGCCGGAGGAGACGACCGCGGCTAGGACCGCCGCGAGCGCGATGCCGCCCACAACTGGATTGATATCCTGCGCGACCTTTGTAACGCTTTCATAACTCGCGCCGAACTTCGTATAGCCGTAGCGTGCAAGCGTAATGACGCCCACAAACCCGGCAAGGATCGGCATCACCGCGCCCATCAGTCCGGCCAGGCAGAAAGCCAAGGGGAGCGTCTTTTCGTTGCGCGCCGCCGTTGAGAAATTGACGTACACGGATGCCGCGGGCGTGTGGATCGTCGCGCTGAAGAACATGCCGATGACCGCGAGCCAGCCGCCACCCGCGAATGCCCACCACTTGGAGCGGTCCTTTCCGCTTTCCGTCACGTGCGCATTGACCTGCTCGACTATCACGTCCCAGCCTCCGGCCTGGCGAACGCCCATCGCCGCCACGAGAAACAGGCCCACCAGTATCACGATGCAATGAATCACGTTGGTGAACGCAGACCCCCAAAGCCCGCCGAGCACCGTGTACGTAATCAAGATGACCGCCGCGAGCGCCACGCCGACAATCATGTCAACGCTCAACAATCCGACGATCATGACGCCGATGACGTACGCTTCGATGATATTGACGATCATGTACTCGGTCTGGACGCAGAGGCTCGATAGCGCCTGGCTGCGTTGCGATCCGAACCTTATGCGAAAAATTTCACTGACGGTCTGGAGCTTCAGCCGCCGATAGGGCACCGCGAAGAAAACCCCCACCAACGCGAGCGCGAGGAACGTGTTGATCCCGTACCACCAGGCGTTCCACATGCCTTCGTTGATCACGTCGCCCGCGACGCCGTAGATCGCCGCGCCGCCGATGCGCGTGCCCGCGATGCCGAACGCGACCATGACCGCGCCCATGCCGCCCCCAGCAACCGCCCACTGCGCGGCACCCTTCGAGCGCCGCGCCAAGGCGCTGCCCACGGCGGTCACCGCCACGAGATACACCACCATGATCACTATCGATACGTTCATGCGGGAATCGATTCTCCTTCCAGTGTAGCGACGAGAACACGACACAGCGCGGCATAGCCGCAACCCAATCAAAGCTATAAGGTGTGTGACGGCCCCTCACCCTTCCACCCTTCGACACCCTCAGGGCGAACGGGTGAGGGGCCTACCGCGCGGGATGTTCAGATCGTGCATGGCGCAAAAATCTTCGCAGGAATACAAGATCCTGACGGATAGTAGTACAAAGTAGCGACGCGGGACGAGTCTATTTCAACACCGCCGATTCGTCGGCGATGACCGTGACCGGCCCGAGTCCGAGGTCCCGCACGCCCTGCTCGACGAGCGCGAGATCGCCCACGACCAACCACGTGACACTCGCCGGGTGAATGACCTCGTTGGCTGCCTTCGTGACATCAGCGAGTGCGAGGCCCCGAATCCGATCCGCGTACGAATCAAAGTAGTCATCGGGCAGGCCATAGGCGACCATTTCGCGCAGCGAAGACTTCACCGCGCCCGACGTTTCCCAAAGGCCCGGAAGCCGCAGCACTTGGTTTTGTATGGATTTGGCCGACTCTTCCTCGGTGATGGGCCGCGCGCCGACGATTTCGTCCAGTTCCTTGCTTAGTTCCACCAAGGACTCCCTCGTCTTGTCCGTTTGCACCGGCGCGGTGGCGACGAAAGCCCGTTGGATGCGGCCGTCGTATAGGCTGCTTCGCGCCCCATACGACCAATGCTTGTCCTCGCGAAGGTTCATGTTGATGCGCGAGGTAAACGTCCCGCCGAAAACGCGGTTCATCGTATCGACCGCCTCTTCGTTCACCTGCGCGGGCGGCGGAGCGACGAGCGCGGCGAATATGTACGACTGTTGCGCCCCCGGTCGGTCGATGAGAAACACGCGGCTGCTCTGCGCCAATGCCACTTTTCCCGCGGCCATCGCCGGTACTTCCCCCCGCGCCCACCCGCCGAGCGCCGTTTCCAGCAATGCCGACATTTCCGCGAGCGTCGTGTCTCCGACCACGATAAGCGTCGCGTTGTTGGGCTTGAACCAGGTCTCGTGGAATTTCTTCAAGTCCGCTGGCATAAGCGCCTGAACGGACGCCTCGGTGCCGGACCCCGAGAGCGGATTGCCGTACGCGTGATCCGCGCCAAACAACAGCGCGGGCAATACCCGCAGGCCCGCGCCGGCGGGAGTCGAACGCTCTTGTTGAATTCCGGCTACGGCCTGCTTTTGCAACCGCGAGAATTCCTGTGCATCGAACGCGGGATTCAGCAGCACGTCGGCAAAAATGTCGATGCTTTCCGAAAGGTTCGTCTTCAACGCGGCAAGACTTATACACGGCGTCATAAATAGTTGCGCATGAGATCGCAGAAATAAGCCATTTTGCCGAAATTGGGGAAATGAACATGCGCAACTATTTATGACGCCGTGTATAGCGTACACGTGTCCAGCGAAGCAGAGGTCGACAGTACCGCTCCCAACGCCGCCAACTCGGCGGAAATGTCCAACGATGATCGCTTCGTCGTGCCTTCATCGAGCAAGTCGAGCGCGAGGCCGGCCAGACCGGGTGTTCCCAGGGAATCGGCTGCGAAGCCCGCGTTGATCATGAGGTCCATGGTGACCAGCGGCGCGTCATGGCGCTCGGCCAACACCAGTTGCAGGCCATTCGCGAGTGTCGCCCGTAGGATCTCCGGGAACTTTGCGGCCGGCGGATATCCCGCTGTCGGCGGCCCAGCCGAGCGACCCGCGCCTTCCGCCGCGGCCGAATACGCCGGGAACGGCAGGACCTCGAGAACGTACACGCCGTCATTGAGCCAGGCCCTCGCCACATCGCGAAGGTCCTCCGGCGTGACGTCGCGAACGCGGTCAAGCTGCGTCTGGTAGGCATCGGGCGAGCCGCCGTACACCTCGTTCATCGCCAGGATGTCGGACTTGCCCCCGAAACCGCCGATACGTTCCGCGCCGCGCACGAATCGGGCGAAGTATTGAGTCTTGATACGGTCCAGTTCCTTCTTCGCCGGTCCCTTCTCCATAAGCGCCGCGAGTTCCTCATCGACGGCCCTTTCGACCTCGCCAAGGTCGGCGCCGGCCTTTGCGGTGGCGACGATCATGAATTGCCCGGCGATCTCCTGTGGGAACACGTACGCGGCCACGTCGGTGCAAATTTGCGCGTCGTACACCAGCCGCTTGTATAACCGCGAATTCTTTCCGTCCGACAGCAAATCGCTCAACAAATCGAGATGCGCCATTTCCGGTGTGCCCCATTGTGGGACGTTCCACACCTTGTAAATACGAGCTTGCGGGACGCGATCGCGGACCGTCTGGCGCTGTTCGCCTTCGCGCCGCGCTACCCACGCATCGTGCTTTGCGATCGGCGGGCCGGACGGAATATCGCCAAAGTACTTCTCAACGCGCTGCTTCACGTCCAGCGTATCCACGTCGCCGGCGACTGAAAGCACCGCGTTCGCCGCGCCGTAGTAGGTCTTGAACCAACCGCCGACGTCCTCGAGGCTGGCCGCGTTGAGGTCCTCCATCGATCCGATCGTCGTCCAGGAATACGGGTGCCCAACCGGGTAGGTGTTCTCCGTCAGCAGTTGCTCCGCGACGCCGTAGGGTTGGTTCTCGCCTTGGCGTTTTTCGTTTTGCACGACGCCGCGCTGCTCGTCCAATTTGGCCTGATCGATAGCGCCTAGCAGGTGGCCCATGCGGTCCGCCTCCATCCACAGCGCGACGTCCAAGGCCGACGCAGGGACGTTTTGGAAATAGTTGGTGCGGTCGGAGTTGGTGGTGCCATTCATGTCCGTCGCGCCGACCTTCTCGAGCGGCTGAAAATAGTCGTCGTTGAAGTTTTCGGTCCCGTTGAACATCAAGTGCTCGAAGAGGTGTGCGAACCCCGTCTTGCCTCGCTTTTCGTTCTTCGAGCCCACGTGATACCAGACGTTGACCGCGACTATCGGCGCCTTGTGGTCTTCGTGGACGATCAACGTGAGACCGTTATTCAGCACGAATTTCTGGTACGGGATGGTGAATCCTTGGACAATCGCGGCGGGACCGGAATTTGCCTCGGCCCAACCTAGGCCGGCCGAAATCATTGCGAATACCACAAGAAAACTACACGTCATTCGGATCATCGCATCTCTCCGCCGTAGGTCCACCGACTACCGCGCGCACCGGGCACCGCAGTCAAGGATCGGCTATCATATGCAGTACGTTGATAATGCGCAAGAACGCGACTTCGTCCTTTTGCCGACTATCGACGCTTTGCTACAATCGCGGGCTTTCGCCGCGCGGCGTCTCTCGTTCCGCGCGCTTCGTCCAATTCTCGCCACAGGGGAGCAGCATGATTCTTGACGCGGCCGGCCGCACGGATATCGGCCTGAAGAAGAAGGACAACGAGGACAAGTTCGCCATCTTCTCCGAGGGTTCCCCGGACGTTCGGCTTTTTCAGCGCGGCGCGTTGCTTGTAGTTGCTGACGGACTAGGCGGCCACATGGGCGGTGAAATCGCCAGTAAACTGGCGGTGTCCATGATGTCCGACATGCTCAAGCAAGAGCCGCCCGCCGAGGACCCCAACGCCTCCGACGGCGGCCTTTTCCCCGTCATCCGCGAAGCCGCAAGAAAAGCGAACGCGAGCATCTTCAAGACGAACCAAGATTTCCAAACAGGCGATCGGCCCATGGGCACCACGCTCGTCGCGGCGTTGCTGCTGCCGGGGAAAGTGCTCGTCTGCAACGTGGGCGATTCGCGGTGTTACGTGCTACGCGGCGGAAAAATTATCGAACGGACCATCGACCACTCCTGGGTCGAGGAACAAATTCAACTCGGCCTGATGACGCGGGCCGAATCGCTCGTCGACAAACGGCGGAACCTCGTCACGCGAAGCGTAGGCACCAAACCCGAGGTGGGCGTGGACACCTACACGTGGATCCTACACGAGGGCGACTACATCTTTTTGTGTTCGGACGGCGTAATTGACATGGTCCAAGATAAGCAAATCTGCGAAGTATTCAAGGCGTGCAATTCGTCCGAGGACATTTCGAACCGGATTGTCGACGTTGCCAACGAAAACGGCGGCAAGGACAACATTACCGCGGTGGTCGCGCGCGTGATCGAAATGTAGCGCCGTCCCGCCGCAATAAAAACCGCGGCCAACGCCCTCTCGGCGTGGCCGCGCGGCCCTACGAAATTGTCGATTACTTTACTTCTTCTTCTCACGGTGGACGGTGTGCTTCCGGAGTTTTCGATTGTACTTCTTCAACTCCAGTCGCTCCGTCGACGTCCGGATATTTTTCATCGTTGAGTAACGAGAAGTTCCCGGCGCTTCGGTACACTCAAGAATGATGATCTCGCGGTTGCCCTTGCCCTTCGAAGCCATGACTGAAAATTCCTCGTTCGATTCATTTCGGGTGGAAGAACACTATTCTAGCCTTTTAACGCTGTTCCCCGCAATCTGGTGTCCCTAGCCTTCTCGCTCGCCAGGGCGAACGGTCGCCTTCCCAGCGCAGTCAAAACCTCAGCCAAGAGCAAGCATAGAATCCCCACCTCTCGCTGGCCACTCGGCGCTATCGGCGCGCTGCCTGCCGCGCAACCCGGGCCGGGGTCGCCACCGCCGGGTATGACCCCATCTGCCGCCGGGTCGATCGCCGCATCGAGGTAGTCGGCCGTATCGCCTCCGCTGAATACCACGTTGTTGAATTCTTCGACATTCGCGAGACCGTCTTCGTCCAAATCACCCTCGCCCGAGAACGGTTCGTTGAGTGCCTTCGCCCCGGCGTCGAAGTCCTCCTTTATGTTTCCTTTCAATTGCGGCCCACAATCTCCGGAGCCGTCGCACCGCACCGACGTGTATTCGTTCAGCAATACGATTCCCTCTCCGGCAAGAATGTCCGCGAGCGCCGCTTGCATTTCACCGCTGATACTCATTAGCGCGGCGAAGAGTTCAAATCGATCCGCCATGCTTCCCGCATCGGGCTCCGCGTTTAACTGATCCAGATTGATCGCGTACGCGCTCTCGGCCGCGGTAGCCAGACCCGACCCACCCCCGAAACACGCCACCCGTTCCATCAGCCCCAACGCCGCTAAGTCGGGCACGAAATCCAGATCGAAGTCATCCGACGGCAACTGCAGCTGCAATCTGAATCCGTTGTATTGGTTCTCGGCCTGCGCCAAGAGGTCGCACAATTCCAACGGCGCGCGCGTTACAAACAATTCGACAATCCGCGCAAATGTGCCGCCGTTTCCGTCGTCCGCACGGACCCGAATAAACAGATCGCCGTCCGAAGCGTCCAGGATCGCGGCGGTCAAGAGCGTATCGCCGTCGATGACGAATAGGCCATTGTCGTCGTCGCCCAACCCCGCGACGAGCGAATAGGTGTGCGTGTCCACTGCGTCTGCATCGGTCGTGGTGAACACACCCACTTCGGTCCCGGCGGGTCCGCCTTCTACTATCGTGTTGTTGCTCAACGCAATCGCCGTGGGGGCGTGATTGCCTCCCGCGCCTACAACGACGATCGTGAAGGATTGGGAGTCCGACGCCCCGCTGGCGTCGTTCACCTCGACGTCGACGTCGTTGTTTCCGATGTCCCCTTCCGCGGGTGTACCGGCGAGATCGGCCGTTCCGTCGCCGTTGTCCGAAAGCGTCAACCAGTCCGGAAGTTGAATCGCATCGAACGTAAGCACGTCACCGTTGTCGGGATCGTCCGCGATCAAGGTGTAATTGTACGCCTCACCCACGATGCCCGCCGTCACCGCGGTACTGACGATTTCCGGGGCGTCGTTGTCGGAAGACACAACGACGGTAAAGGACTGCTCGGCTGTGCCGCCGTTTCCGTCGTTCGCCCGCAATACGACGTCGTGGTTGCCCACGTCGAGTTGATCGGGTGTACCGCTGAGCAACGCGGTACCGTCTCCATTGTCGTCCAACGTCAGCCAGAAGGGGACCACCGGCCCTGTCACGCTGGGTGTGTCGTCCGGATCGGGATCGGTCGCCACAATCTCGTAAACGTATTCCGTACCGGGCGTCGCGGCCGTTGGCGGATCCGTTTCGAACGTGGGCGGACGGTTTTGTTCGACAACGTGTATGACCGCTTCCGACGTGCTTCCTAGGAACACGCCCCCGCCAAGATACTCGGCGGTAGTCGAGTGCGATCCTTCGCTTAAGGTGCTCGTGCTCAGCGTCGCGACGCCGCTGCCGTTCAGCGTACGGGTCCCGAGAAACGCCGCCCCGTCCCGGAACGTCACCATGCCCGATGGCACAAATCCAACGTCACCGTCCGGGGCCACCGTCGCCGTGAACGTCACTTGTTGGCCGAAGAACGAGGGATTGGGGGAAGACTCTATCGCCGTGATGGAATCGAAATCGTTCTCCTCGATCGAAATTGTGGCGGACGAAGGCGATCCCGGCGCGATTCCGCTCGAGGGGTTCGTCAGGGATATCGTCGCCGTTTCCGTTCCCTCGATCTCGTCGTCGTCCACGATGGAGACGGCAAATAATTTTGTCGTGTCTCCGGGATTTATCTGCAGCGTTCCCGTTGATCCGGCGATGTCCGCGCCCGTCGTCGCGGTCACGCCGTCTATGTCGAAATCAATTGCCACGGCCGATGTCGGTGCGGGACTTAGGTTTACTGTAATCGTCAGCGTGCCGGCGCCTTCGCTGACCGGAAACGCCGTCGCGGAAAACGATGCGATCGTGGTCGTATCGTTGTCGGTAATCGTCAACGTCGCTGATGAAGGTTCACCGAGTGAAAGCCCCTCGGAGGGCCCAGACACCGTCAACAGCACCGTCTCGTTGCCTTCGTCCGCGAGATCATCGGACACAGCAACGTTGAACGTCTTCTCCGTTTCAGCCGGTCCAAATTGCATTATCCCCGATACCGCGGTGTAGTCCGAGCCAGCGGTCGCCGTGCCGTCCGAAGATGCGAAATTCACTGTCACCGGGGCCCCGGCGGGGCCGCTGAGTACGACCGTTACGATCGCCGTGTTGCCCGTTTCGGCCACGGTGAACGCGCCCGTCTCGAAGCTCACTGTCGGAGCGCCTTGGCCGGCAGGCGCCGCGGTAACACTCAAGTCGTAGGCCTGGACGTTGTTGTTTGCATCGTCGGTAAACACTCGGACGAAGTAGGTCCCCGCCGCGAACAGGTCTTGACCCACAATCACTTCCGTAGAACCCGCCGCGGTACTGTCCGCCGTCGCGAGCACACTGACACCATCGGTTGCGAGCAATTGCAATTCCAAATTCATTTGATTCAATGAATTGAACGAGGTCCCCGTGTCGCAACTCCCAGTCTGCGGGCCCTGAAGGTACGTTTCGCCTGTGGGGGTGAGCGTGACCGTGATCGACCGTGCGTCATCGATGCCGAACGAATAAAAGTCCGCCTCGAAGTTTCCGGCGAGACTCATATCGGTGACCGTCTCGGTCCCGGTGTTGATCGTCCCTAGGTCGGCCGCGTCCGAGAACGAAGTATTCCCGGCGAAGCGATCTCCGTAGAATTTCTGCGCGACCAAAACGTCGTCCAACTGCGGACCGTCGAAATTGAAGGAAATGAACGGCTCCATCAACTTGTTCTCGTTGATGGGGCATACGTGTGCGATACCCAACCCGTGGCCGTGTTCGTGCGAGATCGTATTGCGAAACCCTAGGCTGTTACCGGAAAAGTTGGCAAAGAAATCCGCGGCGTTCGCCGTGTCGATCACCATATCGCCGACGTTTGGAAAGAAGTTGAACGCAAGAATCCCGGCACCGGGGCCGTCTATCGTGTAGCCCCCGATCCGCAGGTCCCCCCGCACGTTCAAAAGACCCGGCGCGCCCGCTGTGTCTCCCGGAAACGTCGCGCCGTCGTCGTTGGGCTCGAACACGTAGGTGAGCCCCGTCAACTCGCTCCATCGATCGAAAACTTGTTGGTACAAGTCCTGCCATGTCGCGGTGTCCCCGTACAGCGCGTCAAACGTCGAGAACAAATTGCTCGGCTGATCGCCGTTACCGAGGCCGTCGTCACCCGGTATCGTCGTCCCATCGGGAATGAAACTGAACGTTAGCGTCGTGGCCTCGCCTTGCGATAAACCGGCCCCGTTCGTGGCGGTGGAGGACCAGCGTTGGTTGAATTGGAACTTTTTCGCGCCGAGAAAAAAGTGCGCTTCGAGATTTGCGCGCACGCGGGGATCCACGTCGCCCCAGAAGCACAAGGACCTGGGAGGTTCCTCGGCTACCGGCTTGACGTAATAGGAGGGCGTTTCGGTCGACGCGTGCTTCGGTGGCGCGAATAACACATCGTCCACGCCCGCGGCGTCGCCTAACGGTAGTTCGATTACAACCGGTCCCGCCCCTCCGAAGGCCACTGCGCATACCGCAACGGCCGCGATACCGCCGACAATCCACCCCTGTAAAGCACGCATTCACCTACCCCTTGTGCCGCCCTCGGCAATAGGCGTGGCGGACAGGCGCGGCCGCCACACTCACCAAAGCGCCCTGACAATACCGCAGTGGGGGCCGGACGTGCTACCTTTCCTTTCGCTCGGACTTGAGGCGATCACAACGACTAGTCAGCGTCACGGCCAACTGACGCGTGGGCCCGCCATTCATCGGGCAACTCAATCGTCGCGACGTCATGACCCGCCCGAACTACTTCGTGGCACTTGACGCACGCCATGACTACCTGAAAGAAATTCAGGGTAACGCCTTCTAAATTCCGCGCGTCGACCGATTTTTCCACGTCGGCCAGCGCCGCCCTGAACTGATCTCCATAGACGCCATACAGGGTCGAACCCGGGCGCGTCCATTGCGCTTCGACGCTTAATTCGCTCATTCGCCGCGCGCTGGTGCCGATCCGCTCGAAATCCTCCATCGCAATGGCGCTCAGCATCGTCTGAGCATGCTGCAATTTCATTTGCATCAGCGACTGCGGCGGGGCTTGGCGCTCCTGCGCGGATACACGTTCCCCTACTACGAGATACAATAGCGCGAATCCAGCGAGTATCGCGGCGACAACAGCGGACAGAACCACTTTTGATTTCCGAGTCCATACATTCATTTTGACGTCTCCTTTGAGTTCGAGAAGATAGCGGCAAAGTTCGTGCCGTTTAGGCTCAATCGTCGGGCTTATGAAAGCGGGCATAATCGTGCACGAAACGCTGTCACGGCCGTGAACGAATGACCAGAATTGTTCGATGCCAAGTCACAACTGTTCAACAAATCTATGCGGTGAAACGCTCAGAAGCATCCCGCACTCCGCATTCTTGTGATCGGGGACTTTCGCCGACATCGAGATAGGATCGCTTTCTTGCGCAGGCACGGCGGGTCTTGGACACGGCGAGCGCTCGACATTACACTTGCGCGTCACTAACGGGTAAAGCAAAGGGATATCCAATGGGCAACGAGTTGTTGGCGGGAAAGCGTGGGGTAGTGTTTGGCGTCGCGAACGAGCGATCGATCGCGTGGGCTTGTGCTCAAGCCTGCCGCGATCAAGGCGCGGAACTGGCGTTCAACTACCTAGGTGAGGCGCAGGAGAAGCGCGTCAAGAAACTGATCGAGTCCGTGCCCGGCGCATCGTGTTGGCCATGCGACGTTTCCAAGGACGATGAGATTGCTGCGTTCTTTGCCGCCGTCGAAACCCATTGGGGTCGCCTCGACTTCCTAATTCATTCCGTCGCCTACGCCGAGCGCTCCGACTTGGCCGGCACATTCGTCGATACCCCTCGGGACAATTTCAAGCTGGCGCTCGACATCTCCGCGTATTCGTTGGTCGCGGTTACGCGCGCCGCGGCACCGCTCATGATCGAGGGAGGCAGCGTCATCACCATGTCGTACTACGGCGCGGAGAAGGTCGTTCCAAAATACAACGTAATGGGCGTCGCGAAGGCGGCGCTCGAGGCAAGCGCGCGATACCTCGCCTACGATCTCGGCCCCAAAAACATCCGCGTGAATTGCATCAGCGCGGGTGCGTTGCGCACGCTTTCTTCCGCCGCGTTTCCGGGATTCAAGCAGATGCTGTCTATCGCGGAACAGAACGCGCCGCTTCGCAGAAACGTCACGCAAGAGGAAGTAGGCAAGACCGCCGTGTATCTTCTCTCCGATCTGGCCTCCGGAGTTACCGGCGAAGTTGTCCACGTCGATAGCGGCTATAACATTCTCGGAATGTTTGGGGCGACCGAGTAGCGGATTGTCAGTGTTCGAAGGCCCGAATATACTTCCGCGGGGCGATCCCGGACTCACGACGATCGATCACTGACACCCGGTAAATTGGGGGACTTTTATGTCACGGCTCTTGGAAATCCTGCAAAACGCGATCCGGCACGGCGCGTCCGATGTGCATCTCACGGTCGGCAGCCCGCCCGCCTGCCGCGTGGATGGCCGTGTCCGGTTCTTCGACTCTGACAAAAACCTCGCGCCGGCCGATACGCTCGCCTTCCTCGAAGAAATAATGGATGAGGACCAGCGGAAGGCCTTTCTGCGCAGCGGGGATGCGGACCTCGCCTACAGCGTCCCCGGCCTGGGACGGTTCCGCGTCAACGTGCTCCGGCAACGCGGAACGGTCGGCATCATCATGCGCCACGTGCGTGGGAAGGTCCTCAATTTTGACGAACTCAACCTCCCGGCCGCGATGAACAAAGT
>CAYXRK010000081.1:0-17746 GCA_964467615.1 uncultured Nitrospirales bacterium
TTAATACCCAAAGCGGCCTTTTTAGATCCCGGTGTGGTGAGCGATGCGGGCTAGCCGCGTGTGGCGGCGATGGCCTCTTGCAAGGTGAAGACCTTCAAGTAGAGGGCCCGCCCGATGATGACTTCATCGACCCCCGATTCCTCAAGCGCCGCCACCGCGCGAACATCGTCCAATGACGACATACCGCCAGAGGCCGTGACGGAAATACTTACCGCGTCCGCGACGGCGCGCGTCATTTCGATGTTGGGGCCTTGCATCTTTCCGTCGCGCAAGATGTCCGTGTAGATGATCCGCGCCGCCCCCGCGCGTTCCACATCCCGCGCGAACGCGATCGCGTCCGTCTCGGTGACGTCGAGCCATCCGCGTAGCGCGACCTTTCCCGCCTTCGCATCTATCCCGACGGCGATTCGCCCCGGAAATCGCCCGGCGGCAGCGCGCAGGAAATCCGGATCGCTGTGTGCCGCCGTTCCTAGAATGACTCGTTCCGCTCCGAGCGCCATCACCCGCTCGACGGTTTCGATGTTCCGGACGCCCCCGCCTACTTCGTACGGGACGCAGGCATCTTTCAACTTGGCCAGATCTCGTTCGACACAGCAACGCCCTTCCTTCGCGCCGTCGAGATCGACGATGTGTACCAAGTCGCCGCCTTGCGTATGCCACTCGATGGCTTGAGCGACGGGATCGTTGTTGAAGACGGTCTCTTGCGCGTAGTCGCCCTGCACAAGGTTTACGCAGAGGCCTCCCCGAATGTCCACCGCGGGAACGATTCGCATTGGATCAACCTTGCCTCCAAATAGAAAACGCCCGAATCCGGGCGTTTCGCGCTTGAACTAAAGGACGATGTTTACGCGATATTGAGACTGGCCTTGACGACCGCCACCAGTTCCGTGAATCGCGGCTCGTCGGTGGCGGCGATGTCGGCGAGCATCTTGCGGTTCACGTCGATCTTTGCGAGCTTGAGCCCTTGCATGAAACGGCTGTAGCTGATGCCGTTGGCGCGGGCGGCAGCGTTAATGCGCGCGATCCACAACTTGCGGAAATCGCGTTTCTTGGCTCTGCGGTCGCGGTAGGCGTAGTTACCGGCGTGGTCAATGGCCTGTTTGGCGGTCTTCAAGAGCCGGTGGCGGCTGCCTCGGTAGCCCTTGGCGAGCTTTATAATTTTGCGGCGGCGATCGCGCGACGCCGGTGCGTTAGTTGCGCGTGGCATGGTTCATCTCCTCGTGTAGTTATTGGGAAGAGTCAATTCGAAGGAAGTACAGATACCGCAGGCATCAACCGTACGGCAATAGACCCTTGACCCGGCCCATGTCCGACTCGGAAAGCATTCCTCCGTTGCGCAGGCGGCGCCGCCGCTTCGCGCTCTTGCCGGTCATCAGGTGCCTTGCGCTCGCCTTCGAGCGCTTGAATTTCCCGTTCTTCGTCCGCTTGAAACGTTTCGCGGCGGAACGATTTGTTTTTAGTTTCGGCATAACGCGTGTTCCTTATCCTAGTGGTTCATCTTCCGTCTTGGCCTTCGCTACCTTGGCCTTGATGAGACCCTTGGCAGGCGACAGTACGACGCTCATATTGCGGCCCTCGAGCCGCACAAACTTGACATCCGGAACGTCCTGGCAAAGGCTGCGAACTTCATTCATTGCCCTTTCCATAACTTCCCGACCGAACTCCGGGTGCGCCATTTCGCGCCCGCGAAACATAATGGTGATTTTGACTTTGTTCCCGTGTCCCAGAAACTCTTTCACGTGGTTCGTTTTGAATTCGAAGTCGTGATCCGAGATTTTCGGGCGGTATTTGATTTCCTTCACGGTGAACGAGTGCTGGTGTTTCCGCGCTTCCTTGACCCGCTTGCTCTGCTGGAACCGGTACTTTCCATAGTCCATTATCCGGCAGACTGGCGGATCGGCTTGCGGCGCTACTTCGACAAGATCCAAACCACGCTCTTCCGCCTCGCGAATCGCATCGAGCGGGGCCATGATGCCCAATTGTTCGCCATCATCCGCAATCACGCGGACTTGACGTGCGCGTATTTGGCGGTTCACTCGGACGTTGTCGGCCGGAGCTGTCTTCGGTGTTATCAGGCGACCCTCCTCTGTTCGGTCCAAAAATAAAACAGGCAGATCGCGCCAGCGTTCTGCCTGTAGACCTTCTATGTCTATAGGGGCCCTACCGGCTCATCGAAGGCCGTAAGGCGAGAAGCGGGCGCTTCTACTTGTTCAAACTAGGGCCAAAGCATAGCAAACGTTGCGGTCAGGTTCAATGTCCGGGCCTTCGACAGATATCCAAGAAACTTCCTCGCGCCGTATGGTATTTTCTGGCTTGCGCGGCGCGGGCCGCAAAGGGGGAACATGGCTCTTAGAAAGCATCTTCTCGTGCTCATGGGTGGAATGAGCCCGGAACACGACGTTTCGATCAAGTCCGGGGAAAACGTACTCAAGCACCTGAATCAGGACCGATACCACGTCCACAAGTGCCTCATTACGCGAAGCGGCGAATGGCAGTTTGACGACGAATCTGAGTACCTCGACGTGTCAGACGGCACCGTCCGCCTGCGCAAACTCCACCCGGATTGCGTGTTCATTGCGTTGCATGGGCCCTTCGGCGAGGACGGGCGGATTCAGGGGATGCTCGATATGCTCGGCATTCCGTACACGGGTTCGGGTTGCGCCGCGAGCGCCATCGCTATCGACAAGCGCCGCGCGAAGACGCTCGTCAAGGCGGCGGGAGTCACCGTCGCGGACCACATCGAGTTCACGCACGGCCAGTGGGACGCAGGCCGCAAGGAATTGTCGGGGCGGGTGCGTGAGGAAATCGGCTTTCCGTGCGTCGTGAAGAGTCCGCGCCAAGGCTCGAGCTTGGGCATGGGAATTCCGCAAACGCTCGAGGAATTCCCCGCCGTCGTGGATCACGTGTTCGGCTTTGGATATCACGCGATGGTCGAGCGGTTCGTGTCCGGGGTTGAGCTAACGTGCGCCGTGCTGGACGTGGACGAAATCGAGCGGCCGCGCGCGTTACCCGTCACGGAGATTCGCCCGGTGAGCGCAAAGTTTTTCGACTATCACGCCAAGTACACCCCCAAGGCCTCCGAGGAAATCACGCCCGCCAAAATCCCCGACGCGATACGGGACCGCGCCCAGGAGATCGCCGTGCGTGCGCATGAGACCGTGGGTTGCCGGGGTTTCAGCCGCAGCGATATGATCTTGAGCGGCGACCAACTTGTATGGCTCGAGGTCAACACGGTGCCGGGCCTGACCGAGACGTCGCTCTTCCCCCAGGCCGCGCTGGCGGACGGCATTGCGTTGCCGGAACTTTTCGACCTGCTCATCGACGCCGCGATGGCGTAGCGGTGGACCGCGAAACGACCATGAAAACGATTTCCTATACCAAAATGCACGGCCTCGGGAACGATTATCTTTTTATCGAGGGCAAGAAGTTCCCCGTGCACGATTGGCCCGAACTCTCTCGCCGTATGAGTCATCGTCACCTTGGCGCGGGCTCGGACGGGATTATCTTGATTCTCCCCGGCCAATCAGGCGATTTTCGCATGCGGATGTTCAATGCTGACGGCTCCGAGGCCGAGACTTGTGGTAACGGAATCCGGTGTTTCGCCAAGTATGTGTTCGAGCGCGGGATGACCGCGAAGACTGACTTTGTAATTGATACCGGCGGCGGACCGAACCGGGTCGAGCTTCGCGTGAACGACGGGCGGGTCGAACGCGTACGCTCGAACATGGGCAGGCCGAAGTTTGAACGCGCGGAGATTCCGATGATCGGCCCGCCGGGACGTGTCCTCGAAGAGGAACTAAACGTGGACGGGACCGTCGTTCACGTGACGTGCGCCAACGTCGGCAACCCGCATGCCGTTGTATTTGTCGATGATGCGACGGCGGTTGATCTTCACGACCTCGGCCCCAAGATCGAGCACCATCCCGCGTTTCCTCAACGCACGAACGTGGAGTTCGTGAACGTCGTCGACCGCGCCAACATCGTCATGCGAATTTGGGAACGCGGCAGCGGCGTCACGATGGCGAGCGGTAGCGGCTCCTGCGGCGCGGCGCTCGCTTCCATGATCACGGGACGCGTAGACCGCAAGGTGCAGGTACACCTCGTGTACGGGGCGTTGGGCATCGAGTGGGCGGACGACGGTTTCGTCTACCAGGAAGGCCCCGCGACCGAGGTGTACACGGGAGAATTCCCGCTCAACGGCCTTGCGTAGACCGGTCGCGCGGCGCAGTACCTCACGTCTTTACCCGAACTCGATACGTCACCTTCGCTTCCCCGTCGGCCTTCACCGCTACATGAAAGATAGCGGTAAATGCATCTTTCTTTTCGAAATCCTGCGACTTCTGGATGATCTCCCAATCGCTCTGCATCGGTTCAACGACATCGACCGTGATGTCCTGTTCTTTGTGGTTGCGCACCGTGATTTCGTACGCGCTTTCGAACACGTCGCTGGCGATCTGGCGGAAATCGGTCTGCACGCGATCGCCGATCACGTCGAACGCCTTGCCGAGACGTAGCTTGACCATTTCATCTTTAGGCGTGTGTTTGATTTGATCCTCGCCAGCGAACTGCAACATCGCCTCGGAGTCTTCCTGATACACGCGCATGATACCGGCCGGCAGCGGCATGCCCATGTCGTTCTTCTCTTCGTTCTTGAAATCCAGAAAGACCTCCACGTGCTCGCCCAGCATCGGCTGCATCGGCTGATAGTAGAAATACGTTTGCCCGCGGTACTCGTACACCTTCCGGCACCCGACGGACGCCGCCGTCAACAGCGCCAACTGCTTGGATTGGTTCTGCTTGATCGTCGTCCGCCGCGGCATCGAATACAGGTGGTATTCGGCGAAGGATTCTTCCGACGGCATCGGCGCCGCGACAGCCATCTCGGCCGTCCTAAGATTCCGGGCCATCTTGTCGTACACTTGCGGTTGGACTTGGTTCACGTCTCCCGCCACGAGCTTTAGCCGCGCGTTGGTGAACGTCGCGCCGGATTGGTTGTTCATCGTGACCCAGCCGTCGATGTCCAGCTTCTTCTCGTCCTTCGCTAGCGTCACCACGTAGTCCGCCTTCCAACTCACGCCGTTGGTCAGGTACGTCGCCTCGAGCGTTTGCCCCGCAGTGTCGTTCTCGAGCGTCCAGATCAGCGAAGGTTTCGCGATGAGGTTCTCGGGGACTTTCGGCAGCACAACGCTTCCAGGGTGGCCAAGATAAATCTGGCCGTCCACGCGATACACGGGCCCGCCGTTGATGCTCATCAGTTCGGCCTCGACGCGCTCGAAACCGACTTCCTTGCTGAAATTGATGAGCGACACCGTTTGACCGACGTATTTCTCCATCAGCTTTTCGGGGCTGATCAAATCGTATTCGTAGTTCTGCTCCAGAATACGGACCGATCCCGCGCCCGAAACGGACTGCAGGCTCACCGTCTCCGGCCGAATTTGCTCGGCCACGTCCTCGAACCGTAGCTCCACCGTCCCGGTTCCCAGCGTCAGCTTACGAACGTCCCGCACCAGCGCCAGCCCGTTGTTGTAGGCCGTCAGGGCGACGTCCGTCTGGTCTTGCAGCGTTGTCGCCTGTTGACCCCAGGCGGCCAGGGAAGTGATCACCATCGAGCAGATCAAGTATCGGGGATTCATCGCAGGGTCCTTTTCGATTGTTGACTATCCTACACCGCCTTAGACACCGTCCGCGCCACGGGGTTCGGCTCGATTCGCCTTGGACGATCTACTACGCCACTGGTATCATCTTGCGCCGAGGGGAGTAGGATGCCTCAAATTCAAATCGAACAGCCCGGCGTGCCGCCGTTGACGGTCAACCTCATGAAACCGGAGACCGGTTTCGGCCGCGCCGACAACAACGACGTCGTCCTCGTCGCGGATGAGGTTTCCCGCAATCACGCCATCATCAAGCTGGTGGGCGGCGAAACGATGCTCGAGGATCTCAAGAGTCTCAACGGGACTTACGTCAATCGTCAGCGCGTCGTCCAACGTGTCCTGACGGACAAGGATGAGGTATGGTTCGGCGGCAAGTGCCGCGCGATTTTCATGGATGATCCGGAGGAAGTCAAATCGGCCCGGCGTCAAAAAGGCGATTCGAAGTTGTCCCGCGAGTTGGCCGGCATTCGCGACGAGATGGAGGCCGTGACCGCCAATTTATCCATGATCGGCAAGGTAGCTGGCGAGTCTACGCTGAAGGGCGAAACGCCCGCGCCGGTCCACAAGATCGAAGTCGAGAAGATGGGCCGCGCATTCCGGCGGCTCGATGCGCTCTACCGCGCGAGCAAGCTGCTCGCTTCGGAGTTCGATCTTCAAAAGCGGATGGAAGACATTATCGATCTGGCGATCGACATCACCGACGCGGAACGCGGCTTCCTGATTCTCCGCGAAGAAGGTACGGACAAGTTCGCCGCGAGCGTGGCGCGCAAGATGGGGCAGGAATTGTCCGTCAGTTCGCCGAGCATGGGCATCGCCCGGAAGGCCGCGATTGAAGGCGAGCCCGTTCTAATGGCGAATTCCAGCGACGACAGCCGGTTCGGTTCGCGGCAGAGCATTATCGCGCAGCGTATCTTAAGCGCGATGTGCGTTCCGCTCAAGATCGAAGACCGAAATCTCGGCGCGCTGTACGTTGACTCGCGTCAACTCGGCTTCAACTTCAACGAAGAAGACCTCGAACTCTTCCAGGCCCTGGCGAACCAATCGGCGATGGCCATCGACAACGTCCGGCTCTACGAACGCATGCTCGAATCCGAAAAACGCCGCGCCAGCCTCGGCCGGTTCCTATCGCCGGGCATCGTCGAAATGATCATGCAGCAAGACAGTATTCTCGAACTGGGGGGCGGCCAGACCCGCGAGGTCACGACGATGTTCTGCGACATTCGCGCCTTTACTCCGATGGCCGAGGGGATGACCCCCGCCGATCTCATTGCGCTCCTCAATCAACATTTTACCGCCATGACCGAGATCATTTTCCGTCACAAGGGGACGCTCGACAAATATGTCGGGGACGAAGTGATGGCGCTCTTCGGGGCGCCCTTCGATACCGGCGCGGACGCTCGACTTGCGATCGAGGCGTCGCTCGAAATGCAAACCAAAAACGCCGAATTGAATCTGAATCGCATTGAACGCGGATGGCCTACCTTCGAGATCGGGATCGGAGTCAACACCGGCGAAGTGATCGCCGGATACGTCGGTTCGCCCGACCGCATGGATTTTACTGTACTCGGCGATCACGTCAATGTCGCCAGCCGTCTGTGCTCCTACGCGAAGGCCGGCCAAGTCATCGCGGGATCGCTCACCTACGAGCACGTCAAGGATCTGGTCGAGGCCGAGTGCCACGGCACCCCCAGCCTCAAAGGCAAGGTCGCGTCGGTGACGGTTTACCACATCCTGCGCCTCAAAGAGCCCGCGCGTGTGTAGATCGTTTTGATGGCGCCAAGACCGGGCCGGGTGCGCTCACTCAGATAGCAACGCCTTCCACACGATCAGCGCCAATACCGCTCCGGTGGCCGCTATTCCCGCGTGCGCGCCCCACTGCTTCGCAAACCCCCGCGGCGGCCCAGGCCTGATAGCCTCCGCCTGCGCTTGCTCAGTGCTGTCCGCGGGCGGCGGCGTGTTGAGCGGGGGGTACGCTTCATCCGCCCACGCTTGCGCTTTCTCCGCGAACTTCGCTTCCTCGCTCCAGACGAAATACAACTCGTCTCCGACACTGTGATCCACGTACCCGGCCTTCGTCCATCCCTCTCTGTGGCGCGCCGACCATTCTCGCGCCGTCTCTCGATACCAGCCTTTTACGACCCCAAGGGTGATAGTCTTCGTGCGATCTCCTCCCGGCCACGGCTGATCCAATTTCATCATAAGCGTTAAAGGTCCTCCCCGCCCGCCGCCGCTCTCCGACTCCAGCTTGCGTTCCCAATTTCGATCATCAAACGAACCTACAACCCGGCCGCCATCCGCTATTTCGATGATCACGGGCAACTGGTCAAGGACGGGCACGGTCTCATGCACGAACGGCGTTTGCGCAAGGGCGAGCGCCAGCAACAAGCAAGTCATCCGTTCAGTATAGGCGCGGACGTTCGGATTGACAATCGTCCGCGCACTCCCCAATGCTTAGCGAATCCGCCGGATTTTCCCGTGTCGTCATTCTCCCCCTTCATCGTTCCGGTTACGTTCGCGTTTGCTGCCGCCGGCATTGTCCTCGTCCTGCTCATCGCCGGCGTACAACGCGGCGGCGAGCGGCGCACCCGGCGCGTGAACACCGTGGAAATGGCATGCACGTCGTGCCAACGCGAACTCGTTATCGCGCCGGGCGAACTCGACCCGATCAGCGGCGCCGAGTCGGCCCTGGTCGTTCGGGAGCGCCCAGAAGTCTCAGGCAGGCCGCTGGCCGACTACCAATGTCCCTATTGCGAAGCCCATCATACGTTCACGCTCGACTCGTCTCCCCCGAAGTGGCTCATTACCAATGCGTTCTCGCCCGAAGGCATGACGAACCGTTGTTGCCAGTGCCACAAGAACCTAAAGCGCCCGCCTTGGCCGAGTGGCGCTCGCGACGCCGATCCGCAACTCAATCCGGACCTCGATCCGGACAACGGCTTAGTCTGCGTTCGATGCGGGGCGATTTGTTGCGTCGTGTGTTGCAAAGAAGCGTCCCGCGGCCGGACCCACGACCGCACATGGATGTGCCCGCGATGCTTCCGCGGCCCACTGGCGAAAGTCCATCACTTCTAAATACGGTTGGCGGTCGGAACTTTACGCCGCTATTGAGGAATACTCTTCACATGGTTCGTATCATTGCTCGATGGACAACAATCGCGTCAACGATCATGGCATGCGCTTTCGCACTGGCCGCAGGCGCGCAAGATTCGCGTCCCAAGAAGAAAAAATCCGGATCGGCGCCGGCAGCGTCCAAATGGCAGGACAAGGAATTGGGGGGTCTCGTTCGTTCTTACGCTCAGAACCACCGCGTGGATCTCGCGCTCATGAACGGGCTCGAGGCGCTTCCGGTCGAAGCTCCGGGCCCGAAATATCGCAACAATTCGAAAGAGTATTTCGAAAAGGCGGTGCTCGGCGCAGGTGGAGTCTTCCACGATTCGGGACCATTCAGGTTCATCGTCCCCGAATCGCCCCTGTACGGACCGCTTACGCGATACTCGCTGACCGGCCGCATCGATCCCGGTTACGCTGGCGTCAACGCTACCCTCCAGATAGGTTCAGGCACACCGATATATAACGCGCTCGCGCTATTGGGGTACGTCCTGGATCGCACCATTATTGCCGACAACACCATCGCCGACCAGCCCACTGGGGAAATCGGGCTGTTCGATGTTCCAATGACCGGCGCAATCGAAGCGATCCTAAAATCCGCGCGGGTGCCGGAGGAAGCTTTTGCCGTCCTGTCCACGAAGGAATTCATCTTAATACATTCCCCCGCGACGGCCCCTAAAATCCGCGACACCGCCACGATGCCGGACTATCTATCGCGCCGGATGTCACTGACACTTCCAACTCCGACGCTGAATGAAAGGCAATTCCCTGCCTCCGAAGTGATGCCCCTGCACGCGGTACTCGCCAGCCTTGCCCGACAACTCGAAGTACCCGTCGAGGTGGATCGCTCCCTTCGAGACCTTCCCGTGACGCCCATGCACATGTCCCGCGTTACCATTGCGACCGCCCTCGATCTGCTTCTTGCGCAATGGCCCGTGAATGACATCGCGATTGACACGACGGCCGAACGCATCATCGTGCGTCCGGCCGAATAGGTGGCCCCCGAGAACGGCGTTCAGAGAAACCGGAACGTTACCCGAATGACCATATCCTGATCGCGATAGACCTTCGGCACTTCGAACGGAAATGGGGGAAACGGCGCGGCCTTCTCGATCGAGTCTTTGCACAGCGCGGCGAACACGACCGAATCCCCCGCGTCCACCACCGTCGCCCGCATAAGCCTGCCAGAAGGCGCGATCGCAAACTCCATCAGCGTCTCCGTGGCAGTCGCGCCCGAATACCGGAGCGACAACGCCGCCCGCCAATTCCGCTCGATTCGCCGCCGTACCTCTAGCATGTACGCGGCCATCTCATGCTTGTTGGCCTGATAGCTCGTAAAGCCCTTGGCCTCGATGCCTCCACGTCGTCCCGACGAGGGGCGCGGTTCGGCTGGGAGTTCGACTGTCGACGCTTCCGCCAACTTGGCGGGTGGTGTCTCCGCGCTTTGTGCCGCGACAGCTTGTCCAACCTTCGGCAAGACGGAAGTATCCTGCGCCGCGGGTATCCTCGCGACGTGGACGTCTTCCTTCGCCGGCATGGCGGCATCTTCCCTCGGCTCGGGCTCACTGGAAGTTTCCTGAAGGGCCGTATCGTCGGGTTCGGCCGCTGACAACTCCGGGGGCGTCGCCGGCGCGCCTGTCGACGGCGGCGATTCGAACTCGTCCTCTATTTCCGGTGACGGCTGCCCCGTCTCCTCCTCGCTCTCGACCATGTCCTGGGCGCGTGAATTCGCGTCCGATATCAGGTCGGACTTGGGCGCCGTCGTGTCCGTCTTCGCGCCGCTTTCGACTATACGCAACTGACGATCAGGCGCATCTAAGTCCACGACGAAGGATGGAGGCACGAGGGGAGCGGTCGCCACGCGAGGTTCGGGCGTGAGCGCGATAGCCGCGCCCAAGATCGCGTGCAGCGCTAGCGAGAGGAAAAGGGCTAGAAGAATTCGCGTCCGTTGCGACATCGCAAGGCCCGGTACAGATTCGAAAAGTATATCAGGGCCTGAAGGACCGCTCCGGCTCTTGTCGAATTTGTGAATCAACGATATAATGTCGGGTTTACTTTTCGACGAGAACCGGGTTTACACACCACGATGCGGCACCGAGCAAGCATGGTCACCGTGATGGAAGGGATCACCCGTCCCGTTCTTCGCATCGCGCGTGAGCTTTCTCTCAACAGCCGCTCCGGCCTCACCACTCGCTTCCTTTCGAAGAAGCTCGATTTGCCGATCGAGGAAGTCGAGTACCTTGTCGACGTTCATCACTCCTTCTTGTTCACGGATCTCACGAAAATTAAGCTCGTGTCCGAGGGCTACGGCGCGATAAAGCGCATTCACGACGGTCTGGAGAACTACGGCGACATTCCCTCGATCTTTCGCCGTGTTAAGATCCTTGCCCAACACGACTTCCGTTGGCTCGAGGAACAACTCGACATCGATAAACCCGGCGCTAAAAAGTCCGCCGCGGAACAACTAATCGACCTCTACTATCGCACTCCCGACGCGCTCGTCGAATACGTCGCGACGAAGAGTTTTTCTCAGACCGCCCGGGAAGTCTTCGATATCGTCTGGCAATCCAAGGCCGGCATCATGAGTTGCGCCAAGATTCGCGCGGCCCACGGCGGCTCGGAATACGAAGTCGAGCAGGCCCTTTGGGAACTGTTCCGGGGCATGGCCCTCTTCGAACTGTTCCGCTTCGACGGCGAGGACCGACTCGTCCGGGTCGCCGGACTTCTTTCCGAGGTCCGCCAATGGCGCGACGAGAACGCCAAGTCCCGAAAGAAAAAAGTCGCGCTCAAACCCGTGCGTCTCAAGGGCGAAGGGGAACAACGCGGCGTCGAATTCACGGACAACATTTGCAGGCTGGTCGCCGCGATCGCTGCAAAACCCGCACGCCTTCGCGGCGATGGCGAATTGTTCCGCGAAGATCGCCGGCGCTTCTCCGAGATCGTCCCAGAGGACGCGGAACCGTCTCTCAACGCGTGCCTATGGGCCGCGGACGGGATAGGGTGGCTTGCCCGAGTCGACTACGAACTTCGCGCGGCCGGAATCGAAAAGTTACTGGACGTGTCGCGTTTCCATCGCCACGGAATCGTCGCCGAATGGTTACTCTCGACCCCGAATGAGCGTGAGTCCCGCCGCGTCCTAGCCGCGTTCGCCGACGAACTCAAGCCCAAGGCGTGGTACTCGAGTCTCGAGTTCGTCGAGTACTCCATGCGTAGCACCGAGCACGACGAGCAACCCGTCCTCAAGTCCTCCGGCGGCCACTACCGATACGTCAACCCGAGCGCCGCGGCAAAGTCCGATCGGGGTCTAGCCCGCTCGCTCGAAGAAACGTTTTTCTGGCTCGGCATGGTCGCGCGATACTCCGACGGCGCGGACAATTGCTTCCGCCTCACCGACCTCGGCCGATGCCTGCTGGACCAAGCGGAATCCAAGGCCCTCGTCGACGAATATGCGAATCGTGGCGCGGAGATAGTCGTCCAGCCCAACTTCGACATCGTCGTCCCGATTCAGGACATGGATCCGCTCCTCACCGTCCCCCTCGACCAGTTTGCTCTCCGCCAAAGCACCGGTTCCGCCACCGTCTATCAAATGACCAAGGAAACTTTTACCCAAGCCCTCCAGGACGGCCACGACGCGGAAGGCTTTGTCAATTATCTCGTCGCCCACAACCGAGGCGGATCACTTCCCGCCAACGTCATGACCACCCTCGACGACTGGCGCGGAGGCCTTCGCCGGGTCCGCCTGCGCACCATGCACGTGCTCGAGACCGACGACAAACTGGTCATGGCCGATCTCATGCACCGCCGCAAGTTCAAGAAGTTTCTCATCCCCCTCGACGCCCATAGAACCATCGGCTACAAAAACGTTTCCAAGACGGAACTCACCAAGGAACTCGAGAAAGACGGTTTCATCGTCGAGTAACCGCGAACCTGACCGTGCATTCGTCCTCCGAGTCGTTCGCGGTGCGGTTAAGTCGTTGAACCCACCACTTCAAACCGATACAGTTTCAAGCCCCTTATACGAGTCATCGAAAGTCCGTTCTCATGATTCAATGTATTTCACCGATTGATGGGTCTATTTACGTCGAGCGCCCCTACGCGGCCGCGCGCGAGATCGACGCCTCGCTCGCCAAGGCAGTGAAGGCGGCGGCGGAGTGGCGGCGCGTTTCGGTGGCCGAGCGGGCGAAATATTGCTCGGCAATGGTGGATGCGTTTGTAGCAAAGAGGGCGCAGCATGCGGGGGAACTCGCGCGGCAAATGGGCCGGCCAATTCGGTACGGTCCCGGCGAAGTGCGCGGGTTCGAGGAGCGCGCGCGGTGCATGATAGGTTTCGCGGCGAAGGCGCTGGCCGATATCGAGTTGCCCGAGAAGTCCGGATTCAAGCGGTTCATCCGGCGCGATCCGGTGGGAGTGTTACTAACGGTCGCGCCGTGGAACTACCCCTATCTTACGTCCGTGAATAGCGTCATCCCGGCGTTGATGGCCGGCAACGCGGTGCTACTGAAGCACTCGCATCAAACGCCGCTCTGCGCCGAGCGCTACGCCGAGGCGGGCATCGACGCGGGCATGCCGGAAGGCCTGCTCCAATTTCTGCATTTGAGCCGGGAACAGACGAGCGCGCTGATTGGGCGGGCGGAAATCGGCGCGGTGGCGTTTACGGGCTCCGTGGCAGGCGGCGTCGATATCGAGAAGGCGGCAGTGGGCCGGTTCATTCCTGTGGGCCTGGAACTTGGCGGCAAGGACCCGGCGTATGTACGTTCCGACGCGAACATTGCGCACGCGATCGAGAATCTGGTGGATGGATCGTTTTTCAATACGGGGCAGAGTTGCTGCGGCATCGAGCGCATTTACGTTCACGAGGATATGTACTCGAAGTTTGTGGACGGTGCAGTGGCCCTTACGAAACAGTATGCGCTTGGCGATCCGCTCGATGAAGCCACGACGCTTGGGCCCATGGTGCGGACGGCGGCGGCGGATTTTGTGCGCGGGCAAATCGCGGAGGCCGTCGCGGTGGGAGCGAAGGCATTGGTCGATCCGAAGGGATTCACCGCGGACCGCGCGGGGACGCCGTATCTCGCGCCGCAGATATTGGTGGATGTTGACCACTCGATGCGCGTGATGACGGAGGAGACATTCGGGCCGGTTGTGGGAATCATGAAGGTCCGCTCGGACGACGAAGCAATCGCGTTGATGAACGACAGTGAGTACGGGTTGACCGCGTGCATCTGGAGCGAAGACGTTGACGCGGCGATTGCGTTGGGAGATCGCATTCAAACGGGCACTGTGTTTTTGAACCGATGCGATTATCTCGACCCGGAGTTGGCGTGGACCGGCGTGAAGGAGTCGGGCCGGGGCGTGTCGCTGTCGATTCTAGGATACGAGCAGTTGACGCGGCCGAAGTCGTTTCATTTGCGGGTGCAGACGTAGGATCGAGCGTGCGCTCGATGACGATTGACGAGCACGAATGACCGTACGGACGCTAGTGGCGAGTGTTACGGAATCTTGAAAACGAGTAGGAGAACGCGCGTGGAATTGCGGGGGAATTGGAACTATCCGACGTCGATTCGGTTTGGGGCCGGGCGGATTTTGGAGTTGGGCGCTACGTGCCGGGAATTGCGCATATCGCGGCCGCTGTTGGTGACAGACGCGCAGCTTGCGGATCACGCGATAACGGCGCGGGCGATTGAAGCGTGCCATGGCGCGGGGATTTCGTGCCATGTGTACGGTGGCGTGAGCGCGAATCCGACGGCCGCAAACGTCGAACTTGGATTGCACGCCTACCGCGGCGGCGACCACGACGGGGTCATTGCGTTTGGCGGCGGGAGCGGGCTCGATGCGGCCAAGGTGGTCGCGTTCATGTCCGCGCAAGAGAGGCCGATTTGGGATTTCGAGGACGTCGGCGATAACTGGAAGCGTGCGAAAACGGACAGGCTGCCGCCGGTAGTCGCCGTGCCTACGACGTCCGGAACGGGGTCGGAAGTTGGCCGGGCTAGCGTAATTACCGACGAGGCGGCGAAGGTGAAGAAGATCATTTTTCATCCGCGGATGCTGCCGGTGATCGCGCTTTCCGATCCGGAATTGACACTCGAACTGCCAGCGCACCTGACTGCGGCGACGGGGATGGATGCGCTGTCGCACAACATCGAGGCGTTCTTCGCGCCGTTCTATCATCCGCTTGCGCGTGGGATTGCGGTCGAGGGCGCTCGCCTAGTGAAGGAGTGGCTGCCGAGGGCGGTACACGACGGATGGAACATCGAGGCGCGCTCGCACATGATGGTCGCGTCGCAGGCGGGGGCATCGGCGTTTCAGCGGGGCCTCGGCGCGATGCACGCGTTGGCGCATTCGCTCGGGGCCTTGTACGGCGCGCACCACGGGCTGCTGAATGCGGTGCTTATGCCGTATGTACTTGGCGCGAACCGGCGCGCGATAGCGGATGACGCCGCGTATCTGGCGCAATGCCTCGGCTTGGAGGGTTTCGACGGGCTGCTCGAGTGGGTGCTCGAGTTGCGCGCGGATGTGGGCATTTCGCACACGCTGGCGGGGATCAAAATATCGGACGCGGACAGCGCGCGCGTGGGCACGATGGCCGTGGCGGACCCCTCGGCTGGAGGAAACCCGATACAATTTTCGGAGGCGCAATACGCGAAACTGTTTCAGATGGCCGTTGCGGGCAACGTGCCGGATGGGCTTGACTAGGGAGACTACGCAATGGCCGGGAAAAAACCCATGGGGGCGGAGGAGTTAAAACGGCTCATCACGTTGAGCGGCGCGCAATACGTCAAAGTCGGCGTGTTCGACATTGACGGCATCATGCGCGGGAAGTACATGCATCGCGACAAGTTTTTTTCCGCGCTCGAGAAAGGCTTCGGGTTCTGCGACGTGGTGCTGGGTTGGGACTCGCACGATCAACTTTACGACAGCTCCACGTATACGGGCTGGCACACGGCATATCCGGATGCGCCGGTGCGGCTGTTGCCGGAGACGTATCGGGAGGTCCCTTTAGAGGAAGACACCTTTCTCGTGCTCGGCGAATTCACCGGGAAGGCCGAAGCGATCTGCCCGCGCGGAACGCTGCGCCGCGTGCTCGAGCGGGCGGAGGCGATGGGGTTCGCAACGGCCGGCGGGTTCGAGTACGAATTCTTTGTGTTCGACGAGACGCCCAACTCCGTGCGCGAGAAGGGCTACCGAAATCTAAAACCGATCACGCCCGGATATTTCGGCTACTCGATGATTCGAAGTTCCGTGCATGCGGACTTCTATCACGACCTGCTCGACATGTGCGAGGTGATGGGATTTCCGCTCGAAGGACTGCACACCGAGACGGGGCCGGGCGTGCTCGAAGCCGCGATCAACGTGACGCACGGCGTCGAGATTGCCGACCGCGCCGCGTTGTTCAAGACGTTCACGAAGGTGTTGGCGCAACGGCGCGGTTGGATGGCCACGTTCATGGCGAAGTGGTCGCGCGATTGGCCGGGTCAATCGGGGCATATCCATATTTCGCTCGCGGGCAAGGGCGGGAAACCGGCGTTCTACGACGCGAAAAAGGACGAGGGCATCTCGGACACGATGCGCTGGTTCATCGGTGGACAGCAGGCTCTGATGCCGGAGTTGCTGTCGATGATCGCGTGCACGGTGAACAGCTATACGCGGCTGATACCGGGCTACTGGGCGCCGACGCACGCGACCTGGGGCATAGACAACCGGACCTGCGCGCTTCGGGCCATTACGGGGAGCGCGAAGTCGCAGCGCGTCGAATATCGAATTGCGGCGGCGGACGCAAATCCACACATCGCGCTGGCGGCGGCGCTCGGATCGGGATTGTGGGGCATCGAGCACAAGATTGAGCCGACCGCGGCGGTGGTGGGGAACGCGTACGCGGTGAAGCACTCGAAGAAGATCGATTTGCCGAAGACGATCATGGAAGCGGCGGGGCGGTTGCGCGAGTCCGAGGCCGCGCGCGAGCTATTCGGGAGCGAATTCGTCGAGCACTACGCGCAATCGCGCGAGTGGGAAGAGCGCGAGCACCGAAAGGCGATCACCGACTGGCAACTGGCGCGCTACTTCGAGATCATCTAGTGGCCGCGCGGCGAATTCTCGTCGTCGAAGGAAACACACGCACGGCGTCCGCCGAACTCGCGCGCTTTGGCGTGCGGCCCTACGGCGAATCGTATGCAGCGGTGTTGCGCGAGTTGTCGCCCGGCGTCGAATGCACGGTCGTGGACCCGTGCGAACGCGGGCCGGAGTGCCTGCCGACGAACGCCTCGCTCGATGCGTTTGACGGCGTCGTGTGGACGGGCTCGGCGCTAAATGTCTACGACGTGAACGACGCGATTCGCAATCAACTCGCGCTCGCGGACAAGGTCCTCAAGGCGGGCATGCCGGTGTTCGGGAGTTGCTGGGGGCTGCAAGTATTCGCGACGGCGCTCGGCGGGAAGGTGCGGAAGAGCCCCAAGGGGCGCGAGATTGGTATCGCGCGCGGGATCACGTTGACCGAAGCCGGACGCGCGCATCCGATGTACGCAGACAAGCCCTCGCCGTTCGAGGCGTTGGCGGTACACATGGACGACGTCGAGCGCTTGCCCGAGGGCGCGGTCGTCCTCGCGACAAACGCCATGAGCGACGTCCAAGCAATGGCCTACGAACGCAATGGCGTGTCGTTCTGGGGCGTGCAATACCACCCGGAATTCAATTTCGCCACGATCGCGGCGGCGTATCGACGGAACGCGGCGCGGCTGGTGAAAGAGGGAATTTGCCCATCCGAGGCGACGGCAACCCAGATCGCAGAAGACCTCGCGCGGCTCGAATCAGTTGACGGCACAAACGGCGCGACCTCCACCAATTGCCGCGCAACGCGCGGGGTGCTAGACCCCACGCTTCGCCGACAAGAACTATTGAATTGGTTCGGAAGCCTCGCGAACTCGTAAAGAATTCCGCAGTTATTCCTTCGGCCGCGTCGCTTTCTCCTCGATGAGCCAATGCACGAACCAGGA
>CAYXRK010000081.1:17846-20926 GCA_964467615.1 uncultured Nitrospirales bacterium
GTTATTCCTTCGGCCGCGTCGCTTTCTCCTCGATGAGCCAATGCACGAACCAGGACTTGATGCGTTCCACGCGGTCGACGAGGAGCCAGGGTTCGCCGGTGCGGGAGAGGCCGTGAGAGGAGCGCGGGTAGCGGACGAGTTCGACGGGGACGTTTCGTTTTTTTAGGGCCATGAACCATTGTTCGCCTTCGGCCATGGGCGTGCGGTAGTCCTCTTCGGCTTCGATGATGAGCGTTGGGATGGTGACGTTTGCGACGTAGCTGAGCGGCGAAAGGTTGCGGTAGAGGTCGCGCTCCTTCCAGGGGAAGTCAAAGAACTCGAATTCGGTCAGGCCTTGCGCGTCGGACGCGCCGAACCAGGATTCCCAATTCGCGATCATGCGGCTGGGGTTGGCGGCGGCGAAGCGGTTCGTCGTGGCGCTGAGCCAGGCGGTCATGAAGCCGCCGTAGGAGCCGCCGGAGACGCCGATGCGTTCGGGATCGATGGCGGGAAATTTCGCCAGCGCGGCGTCGACGCCTCTGAGATAGTCCTCTGAATCGAGCACTCCCCATTTGCCGCGCGTGGCGTACATGAAATCGTGACCATAGCCGCCGGAGCCGCGCGGGTTCGTGTAAAGGACGTACATGCCCGTGCCGGAAAGAATGTGGAACGTCGGGAACCAGGTGTTGCCGTAGGACGCGTGCGGCCCGCCGTGGATTTTGAGGACCATCGGATACTGTTTACTGGATTCCTGCGCGATGGGCGGGACGACCCAACCTTCGATTTGCGTACCGTCGGAGACGGTGTACACGATGCGTTCGGGCGCGGCGAGCGTGATGTCCTTCAACCACTCGTCGTTGAATGACGTGACGCGGGTTTCGTCGCTTCCATTACGTGAAGCGATCGACACTTTGGCGGGGGCCATCGCGCTATCGATTGTGTAGGCCATGCGGCCTCCGCTTTTGGAAAACGTGAACGCCCGGAGATAGCGGTCGCCCTTCGTAATCTGCTTGACGCCGCCGCCGTCCGCTTCGAACAAATGCACGTTTCCGCCGATGACGCTGCTGAAACGGACGGATGAATTGCTGCCGGCCCAATCGGGCGCTCCGGGATCGAGGGCCCATTTCACCGTGAGGTTTCGCGGTTGGCCCCGGAATTCGGCGTTGGGCGCAATATCGACGACCATGACGTCGGTCTCGCCGCCGCGTTTCAGATTTGAGAGGTACGCCAGGCGGCCGCCGTTGGGCGAAATCGCGGGTGAACGTTCTGCGCCAGGATTGGCGGTGAGCGTGCGCACTTCGCCGCCTTCACGCGAGACGGCGTAGAGGCTGTCGGTCGGCTCGATGTCATACTCGTCGTCTTGCTTTTCGTCGCCTTGGAAAACGAGCGTGCGGCTGTCCGCAGTCCAGACGGGGGCGGATACGTCGTACGGCAAATCGGTAATCTGCACGGCCTCGCCGCCCTCGGCGGAAACGACGAATAGCTGTTCCTTGTTGCGGGCCGAGCGGTGCGGCATGAGCGTGAGCGTGCCGTCGCTTTTGTAGTTCATCTGCGTGATGACGCGGCCATCGAACCGTTTCTTATCGAGCGTATTGGTGACGGACTCGGGCGATATCCAGCCCTCGTGTTCGTCTTTCTTCTTCTCTTCAGGCTTGTCGTCCGATTTGGAACCGTCTTTGTCCTCGGACTCGTCGGACTTCTCGGACTCGCCGGACTTCGTATTGCCCTCCTTCGCCTCGTCTTCCTCGTCTTCCGGCTCCTTGATATACGCGATCCACTTGCCGTCGAGCGACCAGACCGGCGCGCCTTCGACACCGTCAATCTGGTACGCCTCGCCGCCGGGCGCGGTGACGCGGATGAACCACGTTTCGTTTTCGTTCTCGCCGCGCTTGGATTGAAAACTGAGGACATTGCCGTCCGGCGACCAAACCGGCGCGCTCGATTCGACCTCGGGATCGGTGAACCGGAACGGTTTCCCAACGAACTCGCCGCCGCGCAATTCGGCCATCCAGACTTCGTCGTGGCGTTTGTTCTTGTCCTCGACGACGGTCGTGACGGTGAATGCGAGTAGGTGGCCGTCGGGCGAGAGCGCAAGTTGGCCCGGCGTGATTTCCTTGTAGTAGTCCACGGGCAGGAGGCCGCGCGGCTCTTCGGCCATGGAACCCGCTGCGGACACAATGAAAAGTATGGTGACGAAACAACGATCCACTAACCTCCTCCTTTCAAGAAAAATGCGGCAACCGAGTGTATACCCAAGTTCAGTAGAGCGTATCGTATTCGTGAGCGTCAAGACGACCGGATGTATTAGACACAATCTCGCGGCTACGCTGTGGACTAGCGCCACCCTGCTTCGCTACTGTACGCATCTTTCGCGAAGGAATTGGGGTATGAATTTGAACTCGGCTTTCACCCGCATTGTCGGATTGCTTTTGATTTGCAGTTTATTCTGTGGCGCGGCATTCGCGCAGGATACGAATGCGCCCGCCGCTACGCCGACAGCCACGCCCGCGACAGCACAGGTTTCCACCGATAACCCTACGGTGGCGGCGGAACCGTATCAATGGTTCTATTTCCTGGGCCGGTTTCACCCGATCCTCCTGCATTTTCCGATTGGATTGATAGTTATCTTGCTAATAGTCGAAGTCGTCGGAGTGATTCGCGGCTCCACCGGCGAGATGGCCGCGGCGCGGTGGGTGTTGCTGACGTTCGGCGCGTTGTCGGCCGTTGTTGCGGCGTTCTTCGGGTGGTTCTTATCGTGGACGGGCGGGTATGACGCCGACATTGTTTGGTGGCACCGCTTGACGGGGTTCATCGTCGCGGGGCTGGCGAGCGCCGCGCTCATCGCGCGTTTCTTATACGACCGCCGCAACGATGACCGGTTCGGCTGGGCCTACGGCCTTTCGCTCGTGGCGTGCGCGGGCGTGCTGGTCCCGGCGGGTCACTACGGCGCGGAGTTGACGCACGGGACGACGTACCTCACGAGGTATCTGCCTGAGGAGTTGGCGTTCCTGGGCCCGGTGTTGGGGAAGGTCGAGACGCCGGAAGAGGGCGGCGCATCCGCGGGATACTTCAACGACCAAATCCTGCCCGTGCTCGAGGCG
>CAYXRK010000082.1:0-20881 GCA_964467615.1 uncultured Nitrospirales bacterium
CTCGAGCGCCGCGCGGCCTTGGTCCGTGAGCTCGTGGCGCGAATCGATCCCGAGTGGTCGGCGTTCCGCGGGTGTTTTGCGGACGCCTGCGCGCAGATCGAGTCTATGGCTGAACGGTTCCGGGCGGCCGGTGCGAGACCCGAGGGGCCGCATTTGGAAGGTCTTGAGGACGAGATCGAGGGCCAACTCGCCGAGCATCCGATGGGGATCACCGCGACACTGCTGGGCCGCGAGATTTCCGGCGGCGCCTGGTGGCAATACCTCAAGGAGCTTGCCTACAAGCACCCCGCGTCGATTCTGTTTATCAGCCGGCAGATCATCGGCGACGCCGAGATTCTCGTTCCTCGGCTGCGCAAGGGCGGAAAACTTGCCGAGGCCCTAGGCCTCGAACCTGCCCCGGTGGCCCGCGTGTAGCATTCTGCGTGTTTGAAGGATAGATCGTGGCGTGTTAGAGTTTTATCCGATGAGCGCCCATTTCCCATGAACGACCCTACAGTCACTCCGCCTCCCCCGGCAGACAGTGCGCCGGAAACGGAAGTACGCCCTGCGAAGCAAGAGTTAAAACGAGAAATTCTCGATTTCGTCAAGCTCGTTGCTTGGTTTTTGATTATTTTCCTAGGTCTGCGGACGTACGTCATCGAGGGATACGAAGTCCAAGGCCCGTCAATGATCCCGACGCTCGAGAACAACGAGCGCATTCTGGTCCTCAAACTGCCGCATCTGCTGAGTCAATGGGGTGTATTCAGCGCGATTAAGGCGATAGAGCCCGGCGATATCGTGGTGTTCGACAGCCCCGATACCGCCAAGAAGCGATACGTAAAACGCGTCATCGCTATGGGGCCCAAGCCCGAGCACGGCAAGGTCGCGGCTGACGCCCAGGGGGTTTCAGATACCAGCGATTGGCCGCAGGTTCGGTTCGAGCGCGGCCAAGTTTACGTGAACAATCAGGTCGTCCCGGAAGAATATTTGACGGAAGACGCCCGCCACTCGTCTGAACGCCAGACCTTGTCGCTTGGGCCTGGCGAATACTACGTGCTTGGAGACAATCGGCGCGTCAGCAAGGACAGCCGGAGTTTTCAAGCCATCAACGACGATGTGGTGATTGGTAGGGCGGTCCTGCGA
The DNA here is from genome assembly GCA_964467615.1 of uncultured Nitrospirales bacterium. Taxonomy (GTDB): domain Bacteria; phylum Hydrogenedentota; class Hydrogenedentia; order Hydrogenedentales; genus CAYXRK01. The sequence continues at coordinate 1,123 of CAYXRK010000082.1, forward strand.
TTCTGGCCACCGAGTAAGATTTCATTGTTGAAATGAAAACGCTCGTAGTCGCCGACGCGCACCTCGAGGCGACCGCCGACGGCGAACGTGGCCGTGCTTGCTTCCAAGCGTTTCTCGAGGGCATCGCGGACAAAGGATTTCGGCGCGTCATCATCCTCGGCGATTTATTCGATTTCTGGTTCGAATACCGTCACGTGGTCTTCTCCGGTTATTTCGGTGTACTTCGTTCTCTCGCGCAATTGAACGAGGCGGGAATCGAGACACACCTCGTTTGCGGGAACCACGACTTCTGGGCGGGCCGCTTCTTACGAGACGAGATCGGTCTCCAAATTCACCACGGGCCGCTCCGCATCGAGTCCGCGGGCCGACGGGTGCTGTTCGTCCACGGCGACGGCGTGAACCATAGCGACTATGGGTACCGCATGTACAAACGGTTCGCGCGGTCGCGGTTTGCGGTCGCGATGTTTGGCCTTATCCATCCGGATCTAGCGATGCGTATCGCGCAGGGAGTTTCGCACGGCAGCCGGTCCATGAAGTCGCCCGATCGTCCGGGCCGCGGCGGGGAGATCGTGCCGGTGCGGGAGTTCGCGTTGGGTGCGCTCGAACGCGGTGAAGCCGATATCGTCATTTGCGCGCACACGCACTACCCCGAAAGTGTGGAGGTACAGACGCCGCGCGGCCCCGGCCGCTATATCAACACCGGCGACTGGATGCACCACCGAACGTTTCTCGAATGGGATGGCGACGACTTTGCGCGTTTCCAGTACCGCGACAGCGACGGCGCATGGCTGCCCGCGCCGATGTCAGCCGATGACGGTGCTGGTTTCGGCGCCGCACCGGCTCCGTCAACTGCGCCGGGTCAAGTCGGATAGTCAGCGCATCAATCGCCGGGCCGGTACTCCCGTTCGAGGTGCGCCCGAATGTCCTTTTCATCCATCCATACGGGTTTACTTTGCCGCGCCATGAACAGCGGGGCTTGATCCGCATAGTGCGGCGACGACTCGTCCATCGTTGCGCTGCCGAACTGGTGGACGCTCCGCGAGGTGAGGTCGCCGTCCTTGTCCCAGCGTACCATCAACACGTACGAATCCCCCGCGCGGCCAATGTAGCGGCCGTCCGTTTCAGCGCCATAGACCGCGTGTAGAATGTCCGGGCCGCCGCTCAATCCGGTGTCTACTTTTCCTCGCACGAGCCGGTTTACTTCCTTCCACGGCGGATCAAGGCGCCCGTACTTGGCCATCAACGTCTCCGCCGACTTCTTCACTGCCTTCCAAACTTCGTCCATTCCCGGCAGGTCGCTATCGAAGCGGCCGTGGCTCAGCGGCAGCGCCGTCATGATGCCAAGGGCGGTGGCGGTATTGTCTTCATTCGTGTCCAGGTCCCACGCGCCGAGGATCGTTGCGGCCTTTTGTGTTAGTTCGTCCGCCGGCGGAGTTGCGCTTCGTATCGCGGAGACCATCTTTCCGGCAAACGATTTTGTGGAATATCGAATGTCCCATTTATACGTCTGAAATTCCTCCCACGTCACCGACTTGTCCGCCTCGAACTGTTCGAGCGCGCGCAACGATCGATTGGATTGGCGCGTCTCGATGCCCATGTCCGCCGGATAGTCCGCCGCTTTTGGATTGCCCTCGCCGATTGTCGCGGTGAATGGCGTCGCGTTGCAATTCTGGACGAACCCCGACGGAGGATTGAGCACCTTGGGCATGTCATCAAATGCGAGGTACGTGTCCCATAGCGTTTCCGAGGTGTCGCCCGGGAGATACTGCCGGTAGTCGTACCCCGGTTTCCGGATCGGGATCATCGCGTTATACAGATACAGGATGTTGCCCGCCTTGTCTGCGTAGCCCGAGTTGAGCGAGGCCGTCGCCCGGATGCGCATCGCGTCCATCCATTCGTCTAAGTTCTTCGCCTTGTTCATGCGGTACCACTGCTCAACCTGCCGGATTTCGCCCATGCCCGCGTAGCGAATCGCATATACGCCGTGCTTCTGCCGCAGCACCGGTCCATGCACCGATCGCAGCACCTCCCGTTTCACCTTCATAGTCATCGGCTTGTCCGGATTGATGCGTACCGCAATGGTGACTTCCTTGCGCTCGAGGTCGAGCCACTTCCCATCGAAGCGGTATTGGTCCTCGTTGTCGGGATTCATCTCCAACACGTAGATATCGACAAGGTCGGGGCCGTTCACCGTGTGCGCCCAACCCAAATTCCTATTGTGTCCGTGCAGGATGATCGGCGCGCCAGGAAACGTCCCGCCGACGCTGTCCATGCCTTCCTCGCTGTGCATGTGCGCTTCATACCACGCGACCGGCCCCGTCCACGGTTGATGGCTGTTAATATTCAGCATCGTGCTGCCGTCTGATGATCGTTTCGACGAGACCGCGAACGTGTTCGAGCCCGTCGGTAAATCCTTAGTGAGGAAATCCCGTGCCGCCGCGAACGCCATCACGTCATCGCCCATGTTCTTAGCGATCTTCTTCGACACCTCGCGCTTGCGCGTGTCGCCGAACAATTCGAGCACCGCGTTGTCGAGGCCGAAAAAGAACGGCCCCTTGAACGCGAAGCCCACGACAATGTCCTTGCCGCTTACGGGAAAAACGTCCGCAAACTTCACCGCGTCAAGATGACGCTCGGCGTAAAGATTTACTCCCGCGGCGTACGCTTCGCAGATTGTCCGCACTTCGGGCGAAAGGTCCTTCTCGTACTTAGCGTTCACCGAATCCCAGACCCCAAGCAGATGGACCATGAAATCCACCGGCGCTGCGTCCGCCCCGCTTACGGCCCCCCCGAGTGAGCGGCCTGATATCAGCGTGTCCTGGATCGTCGCGAAATCGTCCTCGCAATGTGCCCAGGCCAGGCCGAAGCTCGCGTCGGCGTCAGTCCTTCCGAAGATATGGGGTACTCCGTACGTGTCGCGCAGGATGCGAACGTCGTGGCCGCCGCCGTTTTGCGCGAACGCCGCGGCGCTGCACAACAACGCCGCGATCAAAGGAAGTGAAAGTCTCTTCATCGGTCCCTCTCCGTTCAGTTCCCGTTTGCCATCTTTGTAGGAATTTCCATGATACACGATAAGCATTCGGCGAGAAATTGGTTGGATTAGAAACGGAAGTATCCGTAAGATCACCCGCTCCGCAGACAACCCCAACGGATACCGCCCATGGCCATCAACGATCCAGAATCCGGAGCGATGCCGATCGACGTCGAACAACTCCGTGTCTCGTACAGTGTCTACTACGGCGTCGCCCGGCCTGACCGCGACCATGGCCGCCCCCCTGCGCTTATCTTCGCGGCCCACGGCTACGGCCAGTCGTGCAAGAGCTTCCTGCGCACGCTCGAACCGTTGCGCAAACACAACTTCCTCATCATCGCGCCGCAAGGCCCAAACCAGTTCTACTGGCAAGACACCGGCAAGGTCGGTTTTTGCTGGATGACGCGCTATGGCCGCGAGAACACCATCCCAGATCTCATGGCCTATATGCGCGCGCTAAAGGATGACGTGCATGCCCGTTACGAATTTGATCGCGACCGGGTGTTCATCCTCGGGTTCAGCCAAGGTACCGCGCTCGCGTTCCGATTCGCCTCGGAAGGAATCATCGAGCCTCGGGGCGTTGTCGCGTGCGGCGCGGACCTGCCACCGGACGTTGCGGACCGTCTCGGCGAGATCGTGCCCTACCCGGTTTACGTCGTCCACGGCAAGAATGATTCGACCATGAATTTTGTCAAAGGCCAGGAAGGCGCAGACGCCCTACGCGCCGCGGGTTTCGACGTCGAGACGCTCTACTTCGATGGCGAGCACGATCTGCCCGCGCCCGTCCTAGAGTCCATCGCGGAATGGATACATCGCCACTGATCCCATTGAGGCGCGTATAAAGCGAATGCGCCGCAGCCGGGGCCGCGGCGCATTCAAGGAGGGTAGACCCTTCCGGGTATCGCCGGTAATGCGGGAATGGGTAGGTTCCCCCGGCAGAACCTGGACGAATCAGGTCTATTGCGACGTCCATGTCAAAGTAAGCCTCGACCTCCGTGTCTCGGCATGTACCAAAATTATCGGCCAAGCACGAAAAAATCTTTAATTTGGCCCGGTTTTGGCCTGTTTTTTGACAAAGCGAGAAGGCCGATTCAGTCCCCTTCGGCGCTCGCGAGGCTGGCTGCGGCGAAACGGTGGACGGGCAGGGGCATATCCGACTGCCCGCCGTGGATGGACTTCCAAATGATTTCGTTCAGTTCGTACATCGGGGCCTCATCGAAGCTCGCGAGGTTCATTTTTTCCGACGCATCCGCGCCCCAGGCTGTTTTCATGTTGACCTCGGCAAGATCCATGATCGGCTTCACGTGCTCGTACGGCGTCAAGTCCGGCGTGTCCGACAGTGCGTTGTACATCGGGATCGCCGCCGCGTCGTATTGGCTCATCGGCGGAAGCCCCAACAGTAGTTCCATCGTGCGAAGCATCGAGCTCGTCGTGTAGAACGTGCTGTCCACGGTGTTGCGCTTCGTGTAGGGGCTGAGCACGAAGCCCACCGTCCGCCGCGCATCGACATGGTCCGGGCCGTCTTGTGAGTCATCTTGAATGACGAAGATAGCCGTCTCTTTCCAATAGGGACTATGGCTGACGTGGTCGACGATCATCCCAAGACCGTAGTCGTTACTCGCGACAGCGGCGCGTGGAGTCGGCCGGCCTGGGCGCGTTCCGACGGTGTGGTCTTCGGGCAAACCCATGACGATAAAGTTAGGAAGGCGTTTGTCGTGATCATCGCTTTCATAGTTCGCCACGTACTCATCGAACTCGCGGGCGAATTCCTCGGCATTCTCCGGGTCCCGCGCGCCCCAACTCAGGTACTTGGGCGCTACATGGCCCACGAGCCCAGGCACGCGCGCGATCATCGGCCCGCCTTCGTCTTCCTGGTTTGCATACTCGCCGTACGTCCGGTACGTCAAGCCCTTCGTTTTGCATATGTCCCAGATGTAGCCGGAGGCGGGAGTCGCGGCTTCGGTGTAGGGAGCGTCCGATTTGCCGGCATACGAGGCGGGCCATAGTTTCTCGACGAAGTCCGTCGCGTACGCGGCGTTCGACCAGGCGTGGCCGTCGCGGCTGACTTCGGCGTCGCAATAAAGGTTGTCCAACAACGCGAACTGTTCCGCGAGCTTGTGATGGTTCGGCGTCACGTCTTTTCCGAACAGCGTCAAGCGAGCATCGCCATTGCCCTTGGCCATGTCGCCCAAGACCTGATCGTAGGTCCGGTTCTCCTTAATAATGTAGATGACATGCTTGATGGCTGAGCCCGCACCGACTTGCGCCGGAACAACGGAGCCCGCGCGCGACGGCTTCGCCTTCGCGAGCAGATCGTCGTTGTACGGGCAATTCTCGAAGACTTGTTCGGTCAGTTTCCGAAGGTCTGCGCGGTGTTTTTCAATGTCGACTACCTGCACGGTCCCGCGCACCGTCGACTTCGTCGTTTCAGTGATGCCTTCTGAGTTCTTGCCCAACGGGCCATGCGGGCCGAACGTCGTGGCCGAGGTAGCCACGCCTTTGCCATTGCCCACATAGAGGGTCTTCCCGTCGAGGCTGACCCCGAGCGCGGAGGGATACCAGCCGGCAGGCAGAAAACCCAACACTGTCGATTCGCCGGCCTCTTCGACGTTGATGACGCATACGTTGTTGTTGTCCGCGTTGGCGACGTAGAGGGTCTTCTGTTCGGGGTCGAGCGCGACGGCGTTCGGAGTGCTGCCCTCCGGAGCGCGTTCGTACATTGACGTAATAATCGTCTCAACGGCGCGGCCTTGCTTCGTGTCGACAACGACCACGCTGTTGTCGTTGGCGCACGCGACGAATAGGCGCCCATCGCGGGCAAGGATGATGTCGTTCGGGTTGTCGCCCACGGCGATGCGGGAGGTGACGGTGTTCGATGCCGTGTCGACGACGCTGATGCTGTCGCTCGCCCAATTGGAACAGTAGACCGTTTTCCCGTCGGGAGTGATCTGCAAATCGTAGGGATTCACTTCGGTCTTGATGCGCGTGACGATCGCGCCGGACTTCGTGTCGAACACGACGATGTTTCCGGCAGTACGGTTCGCCGCGTAGAGCAGGTCCTTCAAGGGATGATGGGCAAGGCCGGACCAATAAATGTCCATGTAGTGGATCGATTCCTCGAGTTGAGAAACCGCTTTCTCGGAGAGCTTCCCATTCTCGTACTTGAATACGTAGATCGGCGCGCGTGCGCGCTCGCCTAATTTGTTGTTGCCGCCGGAAACGTACACGGTATCGCCGGCCGGATTGAAGGCGAGTCCCATCCAGGTGGTCGGAATCGGGATTCGTTGAATGTCCTTCTTGGTGACGGAATCGATGACCACAAGACCGTGGTCGTTGAATCCGCTGTGCAGCGCCAACACGGACCTTCCGTCCGGAGCGGGCAAGATATTCGAGAGGAGATCATTCGTGGGGATCTGATCGCCGATAGGCGTGATGATCCAGCCGTTGGGGAGAAGATAGCCCTCCTTCGTTTCTCCCGGCAGGACCTTGTCTTGGGCGAGGGCGGAAACCGCTACCGACGCGATTAGCCCGACCAACAAGTGAGTGCGCATGTACGTCTTCTCCGAATTGGTGAACACACCATCTTACTCACAAATGTTAGGAAAACGCGAGGAGCATCGCATATTCCCGTGTGGGGCAGCCGCCCTCGGCTGCCAGTCTCACCGATCACTGCGTATAGTTTGCCGCCGGACATCAATCCACGAACAAAAACTCGTTCGTCATCAACAGCACTTGGGCGTACTGCTCCCACGGGGCCAACGGCACGGGCGGGGGCGGCGGCGGCCCGCCGAACTCGGCCCGGGCCGACCACTCCATGCGGCCCGGCTGGTCGTTCGGTTCGATGAGGCGCAGCGTCGGCGACCACGAGTACGAGTCGTATCCGTCGTTCGCTCCGGGCGCGACTACGAAATCGATCGTGTCGCCCTTCTGCACCGCCGCGCGCTCGACGACTGCCTCCGGCGCGGCGTTGTGCGATTGTCCCTGCCACAACGCTCCCTCGCGGCTCGACACGATACAGCCAACCACGCCGTCGCCATTTTCATTTTCGTGACGCAACACGCCCGTGATGCGGAAGACGCCGTCGCGCGGCGCGACCCATCGGCGGACGCTGGCGTGGGCGCTGTCCCTGCCGGGGTGGCCGCCCTTATTGGTCAGCGACACCCAGCCCAGTTCGGCGTCCGGCAGTGTTGCCGTGCCCTGCCATTGATCGTTTGTGTAGGTCGCCATCTCAGTGAACGACGCTATGCGTCCCGCGGCGTCGTCCATCGCGCCGTGTCCGTAGCGCCATGCGACCGGTGCCGGCGGCTCGGGCCCGCCAGCGGTTTGCTGGTGATCAATGAATTCGAGCGCGTTCGCGATCTCCTCCGGCGCAGCGTCCCGCTGATACACCTCTCGATATAAATTTTGGATGCGTTGGTCCGGCCCCTCCGCCACGCCGCGCGCCGCGAGTAATTGGGCCTCGCGCGCCATGAACGGATCGTTGAGCATGTAGAGCGCCTGTTGCGGAGCGGTGGTCTGATAGCGCCGTGGAGCGTGGGTGTCCGGGCTGGCGAGGTCGAACGTGCGGAACATGCTCGGAAGGTTCTGGCGATCGATGCGCGCGTAGACGCTGCGCCTCGGCGTGTAGGGCTCACGATCGACCGTCACGCTCTCGCCGCCCATCGCCAGATCGAGGTTGCCCGAGGCCGCGAGTATCGCGTCGCGCATCGCCTCGAAATCGAGCCTGCGGACGTTTTGCCGCCAGAGCAGGTCGTTTTGCGGATCGACAGCCAACGCCTCAGGGTTGTCGGCGCTCGATTGCTGGTACGTCGCCGAGAGCATGATCGCGCGATGCAACTGTTTGATTGACCAACCGCTTTCCATGAACGTTGCCGCGAGATAATCGAGCAATTCCGGGTTTGACGGCGGGTCGCTACGCAGGCCGAAGTCGCTCGTCGTCGCAACAAGCGGCTCGCCGAAGAGTTGCATCCAAACGCGATTCACGAATACGCGCGCGGTAAGCGGGTTGTCCTTGCTCGCAATCGCGTGCGCCAGTTCCAGGCGGCCGCTGCCGTGCTCGAACGGCTTGCGATCCGGACCGGAAAGAATCGCAAGGAACTGCCGAGGCACCTCAGCGCCCTTGTTGTCTTCTTTTCCTCGTTTGAAAACGTACGGCTGGTAGGGCGTCGCCGCATCCAGCATGACCATCGCGCGATCGGGGCGGCCGGAGTGCGTCGCCTGGACCCGCTCGATGTCGGTGCGCAGTTGGGTCAGGCGACCATGCGTCGGGATGTCGCGGTATTCGTTTACCGCCGACTCCGCCAAATTCGCGGGACTCGTTGGCCCATACACTGCCAAGCGCAGTCCTTCCATGTCAGCGTCGTCTAGCTTTTCCGGACGGGCTAGTTCTTCATGTTGAACGCCCGCCTCGATTACCGAAATCGCCGCAAGAATATTCTTCCATGCGCCGTCCGCGTCGCGGATCAACGCAGCATACCGCTCGCATACTTCCGCCATCGACTTGGGCGGCGTTTCCTTCAGCGATTTGAGCAGGATCGCATTGACCGCGCCGCTCTGTGCAGTTTGCTCGATGTTGGCGGGCGCTTGCGCCTCAAACGTCTCTGCGGGCAGGGCCGCCAGCGCCATCCAAATGCCGAGGACCGGATCGGAGGTCCTCTCATCCGCCTTCAGATACGTCCGCCACTTCTCGACAATCTGCCAGTACAGTTTTCGGTCCTTCGCCAATTGCCGGAACGGGTCGTCCTCGGTGATGTCCTTCGTGTCGTACGCCGCCAACAAGTATTCGCCGGCATGTTCGCGCGCATGCGTCAGCAATTCGACATGCTTTTGGCGGACGAATTCCTTCAGGGCTTTCTCCTTCTGGGAGACTTGCTCGAGGAAGTCCTTGTATTGCGGGTCCTCCGGATCGGGCTGCGAAATGAGCGGCAACTCCGCGGGCTCCTGCGAGCTGCGAAAGACGCCGTAGAGCGAGTAATAGTCATCCGCCGGGATCGGATCGAATTTGTGGTCGTGGCAGCGCGCGCATGACACGGTCAATCCGAGCATGCCCCGCGTGACGACATCGATTCGGTCGTCAATCTGGTCATCCAACACGCCGATAAATCGCCGTCCAATCGTCAACAGACCCATCGCGGCGAGGGCGCGTTTGTCATCTCCAAGCTCAAGTTGGTCCGCGGCCAGTTGTTCGACTAGGAATTGATCGTAAGGCAAGTCCTCGTTAAACGAGCGGATGAGATAGTCGCGGTACGTATGCGAGAACGGAAAATTCCGCTCCTCCTCGAACACATAGCCCTTCGTGTCGGAGTAACGCGCGAGATCCATCCAGTATCTCGCCCAACGTTCCCCGTAATGCGGCGACGCAAGCAACACTTCCACGACCTTCACGAACGCATTCGGACCCGGGTCGTTCACAAACGCCTCGACCTGCTCCACCGTCGGCGGCAGTCCGACGAGATCGAAATACGCGCGGCGAACAAGCGTCCGGCGATCCGCCGACGGCGACAACGTCAGTCCCTTTGCGTCGAGTTTCGCGAGGACCAACGCGTCCAATTCAGTCTGCGCGCGCTCGGGGTGCTGAACAACAGGCGGCGCAGGTTTGCGTACCGGCTGAAACGCCCAATGCCGCGCGCGGGCGTTGGCGATCTTTTCCTCGATGGTGGGCGGACCCCCGGCGACCCCCGATCCTTCCGGCCACGGCGCACCCATCCGCACCCATTCGGTCAGCGCCGTCACTGCGAGGTCCGGCAACGGATTGTCCGGCGGCATTTTCAGTTCACCCTCGCGATGAATGGCCCGGACGAGCCGGCTGCCCACAACGTCCCCCGGCACAATCGCCGGCCCCCGCTCGCCCCCCGTCAACACCCCCGCCCGCGAATCCAGCCGCATCCCCGATTTCTGCGTCTCCGGCCCGTGGCACTCCCAGCAATACTCCGCCAACACCGGCCGCACCCGCGTCTCGAAATACTCGATGGCCTCGGACTGAAATTCGGCAGACGCCGAAGAATTTCCGAGACGCTCGACGACCGGCGCAGTATTGCCCCTCAACTCCTCGACAAGGCGAAGGATTTCGTCAACCCGAGCGGCGTCCGCGTACGCCAAATTGGCAAGGGCGACCGGGGCCGCGCACGCAAATAGTATGAATCGTCTCAACCGACTTCGTTCCCATGAGATGGTCGTCCACAATTATGGCGCTCTTCGTCCCAATTGGACAACGTTGGCCGCCGCCGTCGCCAAATGTGTTCCGCTCCGCCGGATAAGCTAGAATTTTCGCGGGTCGATGGGGCCTTGGCCCCGTGCCTGCTTCGAAAATACGCTGGCCAGTGTTCACCAAACGATTAGCTCAAGGCCCCCTTTCCCGTTCGCCCTGAGGGTGTCGAAGGCCTGTCCTGAGCGTGCCGAAGGGGTGGACGGGAAAGGGGGTCTTGAGCGGTCCTCTTGCTGGAAGCCCCCTCAAATTTTTATCCTTTCAAGGTGAAAGCCCGCTTTCATGACAACTCGTGCTCGATAACACAATCCAACACGCTATGCGACACAAACTTAATATCGTGCCTACGCCGGCCGGTCGACTCGCGGCGGCGGCATTGCTACTGGTGTGCAACCACGCCACGGCGGATTCCACCCCGGAGGCCTCGGACCCGCTCGCTCATTGGGCATACCAACCCCTTCAGGTGGCTACGCCTCCGAGCGTCCACGACCGCGCATGGGTGCGCGATCCCATCGACCAATTCATCCTCGCCAAGATCGAGGAAGCTGGATTGCGTCCGGCTGCCGCCGCAGACAAGCGGACGCTAATTCGCCGCGTGACGTTCGACCTCGTCGGCCTGCCGCCAACACCCGAGGAGATCGACGCCTTCCTCTCGGACGAGTCCCCCGGCGCGTTTGATCGCGTCGTGGATCGATTGCTCGCCTCGCCGCAGTACGGCGAACGTTGGGGACGCCACTGGCTCGACGTGGTGCGCTATACGGACTCGTTCGATTCGCGCGCAAGCGTGCAGACCGATCCGATCGAGATTTGGCGGTACCGCGATTGGGTCGTGCAGGCGATGAACGACGATATGCCCTACGACCAGTTCCTCGAATATCAGATCGCGGGCGACCTTATTCCCGCAACCGACTGCGGTTTCAATCGCGATGGTCTCATCGCCACCGGCATGCTGGCCATCGGCAACTGGCCGCAAGGCGACGCCGACAAACAGAAGATGGTAGCGGACATCGTCGACGACCAAGTCGACGTGGTCACGCGCGGCTTCTTGGGACTGACGATCTCCTGCGCGCGTTGCCACGACCACAAGTTCGATCCGTTCAAGACCGAGGACTACTACGGACTCGCCGGCATCTTCTTCAGCACGAGCATTCTTCCAGGGCCGGGTCAAAAGACCGAGGGGTCACCGATACTTCATCTTCCGTTGCTTCCCAAGGAAGAAGTTGCCGCGAGGGCCGCGAACGAAGCGCGCTTGGCGGAATTGCGCAAGGAGTTGGACGCACTTCTTCCCGCAGAGCGCAAGGCCTGGGCCGCCAGTGAGAGCGCGAAGGTCGCGCGATACATGATGGCCGCGTTCGCACTGGTCACCGGCGATCACTCGACTGCTGACGCTGAACTGCATCCGCAGACCGTCGAGCGCTGGGCGCGGTTCCTCGGGTTGGGCGCGTATCCCGTATTGAACAACGTAGGCGAGAACATACTCGATCTCCCCGGCGTCCACGCGCGTCGCGGCAGCGCGGACAATCCTTCGGCGGTGATGAACACGACCGACCGTGAAGTGCGCTACAGCACCATCACGCAGCCCGCGCGAACTTTGGTAGTGCATCCCTCGCCAACCTCGCCCGCGGGCGCGGCGTGGAGAAGCCCGATACACGGCACGATCTCGATCGGCGGACGACTTGCCGACGCGGACCTGAACTGCGGCGACGGCGTCGGTTGGAAACTGGAACTGCGGCATTCAGGAATCCCAGCGACCTTGGCCGAAGGCGTCTGTAAGAATGCCGGAGAAACGACGATCCCAACGGTTAACGAAGTCCCTGTCAACCGCGGCGATCTCGTTATTCTGTACGTGACTCCGAATGCGGAGTTTTCCTGCGACACCACCGTCATCGATCTCACGATCACGTCGGATTCGGGAGAAACGTGGGAACTCACGCCGGAGATTTCGCCGGTCTTCACCGAAGGCAACCCTTGGCCTGATCACGCCGGAAACGCGGCCGTCTGGTGGTTGTTCGACGCGAGGGATACGGCAGCCCCCGATCCGCTTCTCTTCGCTCCCTGGCGCGCCGCGCTGGACGAAGTGGGGGAGGAGCGCCGAGGCGACGCCGCGTTGAGTGAAGCCGCGGCGATGGTGCAAGCCGTCATTGATCGCGCGGCGCAAGACCCTGTCGCGTCGTTTGCCGAAGCCTGTGCCGCGCTCGCCGCCGATGCTGGGCCCTTCTGGGTCGACGTGCCTCCCGCGATTCCGGATTCACCGCGCGCCTCCATCGAGGCCGAGATTCGCGATCGTGAAGCCCAGATCGCAACGCCGCTCGACTACGCCGTCGGCATACAAGAGGGTGGCGTTCCCGGCACTGAACACGAAGGCATTCACGACGTAGCGGTACACCATCGCGGCGATTACAACGACCTGGGAGATATCGTTCCGCGTCACATGCCGAATGTGTTCGGAGGCGGCGAGCAGGCCCCCATCACAGAGGGCAGTGGCCGTCTCGAACTCGCGCGATGGGTAACGGGCGAGGCCGGCGCCCTCGCGGCCCGCGTGATGGTCAATCGCATTTGGATGCACCATTTCGGCCAGGGCCTGGTGCGGACACCGGGAGATTTCGGTTCGCGCGGCGAAGCGCCAACGCACCCCGAGTTGCTCGACTACTTGGCGGACCAGTTCATTCGATCGGGATGGAGCGTGAAGGCGGTGCATCGCGCCATACTCCGCTCGGCAACGTATCAACAATCGTCGTCCGCGACGGCTGATGCGGCGGCAATGGATCCGGCCAACCGCCTCTTCGCGCGAATGGACCGAAAGCGGCTCGAGGCCGAAGTATTGCGCGACAGCATGCTCGCGGTATCGGGCCAACTCGACCTGGCCCAAGGCGGCCCGGCGTTCCGCGATTTCCAAACGCCGCGCCGCACGCTTTACTTGCGCACTGTCCGTTCCGATCGCAGCACGTTCACATCATTGTTCGACGCCGCCGACTGCACCGCCGTCGTGCCTCAACGCAATGAATCGGTCGTGTCGCCGCAGGCCTTGTTCATGATGAACCACCCATTTGTCTTGGCCCAAGCGCAGGCCGTTACTGATCGACTGGATCCCTCGCGGCACGCGGCAGAAACGATCATCGATGACCTCTACAAGACGCTCTATGGCCGCGCGCCGACCGAGACAGAAACCGCGCTCGGGAAAGTCGCACTCGAAGAATTCGGGTATCCTAACCGCGATGCGTTGGCCGAGTACGTCCAGGTATTGACGAGCGCGAACGAATTCATGTTTGTAGATTGAAGCATCGGTATATGCAGCACGAAAACACTCCGCCTTGTGGTCGAACGGCTCCGCGGCCCATAACGCGCCGCGAAATGCTGGCGACGTGTGGCAACGGTTTCGGTATGTTGGGCCTTTCGGCGTTGCTGCAGCCGTTAGCGGGCGCAACGACGTTCCCAGCCGGCGCGGTGAATCCATCTGCCGTTCGCGCCGCGCACGTGCCCGCGCGGGCGAAGAGCGTGATCTTTTTGTTCATGTCCGGCGGGCCGTCGCACGTGGACCTCTTCGATCCCAAGCCGCGTTTGAGCGCCGAAATGGGCAATCCGTTGCCCTTTGCCAAACCGAAACTCGAGCGCACGAAAACCGGCAACTTGCTCGGTTCGCCGTGGAAGTTTTCAAGACACGGCCAATCGGGCATCGAGATGAGCGAGCTGCTGCCCAACCTCGCGACCTGCGCGGACGATATGTGCGTCGTACGCTCGATGGTGGCGGACAACATCAACCACAACGGCGCGTGCTTGCAGATGAACACGGGCGAACAAACGTTCTCACGTCCGAGCCTAGGGTCGTGGTTGTTGTATGGTCTCGGCAGCGAAAACCAGGACTTGCCGGGATACGTGGTGCTGAGTCCGGCGCAACCCGCGCAAGGCGCGCCGCTGTGGGGTTCGAGTTTTCTGCCCGCGGCGTATCAGGGGACGCTGGTCTCCGACCTGGACGACCCGATTGCGAACTTACGCAACCCGTCGTACTCGCGCGAAGAGCAGTCGAAGCAGATGGACCTGCTCAAGGCGCTGAACGAGGAGCACCTGAAATCGCGCGAGGACGACAGCCGCTTGAGCGCGCGCATCGCGTCGTTTGAGTTGGCGTTCCGCATGCAGTCCGAAGCGCCCGAGGCATTCAGTCTCAGCGGCGAATCGCCCGCGACGCTCAACATGTTCGGCATCGACGATCCCGTCACCGAAATTTTCGGTAAGCAATGCCTCCTGGCGCGCAGGCTGGTCGAGCGCGGCGTACGCTGCGTGCAGGTGTATCACACGCAGACCTCGAAGCGCTCGAGCTGCCAACTGTGGGACCAGCACGGAGCGTTACGCGAGGAACTCCCCGCGAATTGCGCCGCGACGGACAAACCCATCGCGGGGTTGCTCAAGGACCTCAAGGCGCGCGGGCTGCTCGACGAAACGTTGGTGCTCTGGGGCGGCGAGTTCGGCCGCACCCCCACCGCCGAAGGCGACAACGGCCGCGAACACCATCCCTTCGGCTTCACCATGTGGCTCGCCGGCGGCGGCATCCGCGGCGGCATGACCTATGGCGCGACAGACGAATACGGCTGGCACGCGGTAGAGAATCCTGTCCACGTCCACGACCTCCACGCGACCGTCCTTCACCTAATGGGCATCAACCACGAACAGTTGACGTACCGCTACGCCGGGCGCGACTACCGCTTGACGGACGTGTACGGAAACATCGTGCGCGGGATTATTTCGTAGGAAGCCGGACTGGAAAGTCCGGACTCCGATATCTCACCCGAAGCTGAAGGTCTTGCCGTTGTCGGCCATTTTCTTGAGGAGCGGTGCGGGTTCCCATTCTTTGCCGTACTTGTCGTGGAACTCGCAAATCTTTTTGTACACGTTTCCTATGCCGACGGTGTCCGCGTAGAACATCGGGCCGCCGCGATACACGGGGAAGCCGTAGCCGTAGATGTAGATGACGTCGATGTCGCTGGCGCGCTGCGCGATGCCTTCTTCGAGAATCTTCGCACCCTCGTTGATCATCGCGTAGAGACAGCGCTCGATAATGTCCTGGTCGCTGATGGCGCGCGGCTTGGCCCCGATTTCCTTCATGTGCGCGGCGATGATTTGTTCAACGTGCGGATCCGGTTGCGGCGTGCGATCGGTCTCGCTGTACTTGTACCACCCCGCGCCGGTCTTCTGGCCATAGCGGCCCTCTTCGCAAAGGCGGTCGGCAATCTGGGCCGAGTAGCGCACGCCGCTCGGCCTGCTCTTGCCTTTGCGGATGCGCCAGCCGACGTCGAGCCCGGCGAGATCGCCCATCGCGAATGGGCCCATCGCGAGGCCCCAGTCGTAGAGCGCTTTGTCGACCTGCTGCGGCAGCGCGCCCTCTTCGAGCAGCAGCGCGGCCTGTGACGTGTAGGGATACAGCATGCGGTTGCCCACGAAGCCGTCGCACACACCGACGACGACGGGAACCTTTTTGATCGCCTTGCCCACTTCCATCGTCGTGGCGAGGACGCTCTTGTCCGTCTTCGCGCCGCGCACGACCTCGACCAGCTTCATCACATTGGCGGGACTGAAAAAGTGTGTGCCGAGGACCATCTCGGGCCGGGACGTGACGGAAGCGATCTCGTTCACATCGAGAGTTGACGTGTTCGACGCGAGAATCGCGTCCTTGCGGCAGATTCCATCGAGCTTCTTGAACACGTCCTTCTTGATGTCCATGTCTTCGAATACGGCCTCGACGACCATATCGACCTCGGCCAAAGACGACCAATCCGTCGTCGACGTGATGAGGCCCATGCGCTTCTCGACGTCGGCCGCGGTTATCTTGCCTTTGCTCGCCGTGCGCTCATAGTTCTTACGCACAATACCGAGCCCGCGCGCGAGCGCTTCGTCGGTCGTGTCGATGATCGTGACGGCGTAGCCCGCGTTGACGAAGTTCATCGCAATGCCGCCGCCCATCGTGCCCGCACCAAGCACGCCGACTTTCTTGATCTCCTTGATCGGCGTTTCCTTCGGTATATCGGCGACTTTCGCCGCGGTGCGCTCAGCAAAGAAGATGTGGCGTTGCGCGGCGGATTGCACGGACATCACGCAGTTCACGAAAATTTCGCGTTCCTTGGCGATAGCGTCGTCGAACGTCAACTTAGTGCAATTCTCAACGGCGTCGATATTGCGCTGCGGCGCTTCGAATCCGCGCTTGGTTTTCGCCCAATACGCGCGCGCCTTGTCGAACACGCCGCGATCGACGCCCCGAGTCTTGTCGTTCAAGTCCCTCGCGCGGCGTAGGGGGGCCTTGTCCTTCACAAGGTTCTCGGCGAACGCGATTGCGCCTTCGAGCAAATCGCCGCTGATCACTTCGTCAATCAGCCCGAGCGATTTCGCTTCAGCGGCGCTGATGGGCGCGCCGCCGACAATCATCTCGAGCGCCTTCTCGACACCAATCAGCCGCGGCAAACGCTGCGTGCCGCCCGCGCCCGGAATGAGGCCGAGGTTGACCTCGGGCTGGCCCAGCTTCGCGCTCGCGACCGCCACGCGGTAGTGGCAGCACATGGAAATTTCGCAGCCGCCGCCCAGCGCGGTCCCGTGAATAGCGGCAACGACGGGCTTGATAGCGTTTTCCATGCCCTCAATCGCCACGTTGAGATTCGGCTCTTGGGGCGGCTTGCCGAATTCGCTGATGTCGGCGCCCGCGATGAACGTCCGCCCCGCGCACGCAAGCACAACGGCCTGGCACGCGACGTCCGCCTCTGCCTGATTCATACACTCGACCAACCCGGCCCGAACGCCCACGCCGAGTGCATTCACCGGCGGGTTGTCGACCGTGATAATGCCGATGATTCCCTTTCGGCTGTAGGTCACAAGATTGCTCATGGGTGCCACGCTCCTTCGCTGAAAAATCGTTAAGCTGTTAACTGTAGCAATCGACCGAAGGCGATGCAATACCGTGGCCGGGCAACAGATTGGCCGGGGCCCTACTCCAAATGCATGGGCTGGAAGCCCATGCTACAGATGGGCCAGCGCACTGCGCCCAATGTCCTTTCGATAGTGCGCGCCCTCGAATGAGATGCACGCGACCGCCTCGTATGCGCGCGCGATAGCGTTGGGGATATCAACGCCCGTCGCCGTGACGTTGAGCACACGTCCCCCGTTCGTGACGAGGCGTCCATCGGTTACTTTTGTGCCCGCATGGAACACTTGCACGCCCTCAAGTCTCTCCGCGGCGGTAATTCCTGCGATCATCTTGCCTTTCTCGTATGCGCCTGGATATCCACCCGAGGCCATGACGACGGTGACGCACGCGGCGTCATGCCATTCGACGCTGTGCTGGTCAAGCGTGCCGTCGCAGCAAGCGAGCAGCAGCGGCAAGAGATCGGACTTCATGCGCGGCAGCACGACCTGCGTTTCAGGATCGCCGAAGCGACAATTGAACTCGATTACCTTCGGACCATCGGCGGTGATCATCAATCCGGCGTACAAAACGCCCCGATACGCCGCGCCCTCCTTCGCCATGCCATCGACGCATGGCCGCAGCACGCGCTCCTCGATCTCCCGCATCAATTCCGGCGTTACGACCGGCGCGGGCGAATACGCCCCCATGCCGCCCGTGTTCGGGCCCTCGTCGTTATCGAAGACGCGCTTGTGGTCCTGGGCCGACGCAAGTGTCACGAAATGCGCTCCGTCGCACAGCGCGAAGATCGAGGCCTCTTCACCGACGAGGCACTCCTCGATCACGATGCGTCCCCCCGCGTCGCCGAATACTCTATCGAGCATCGCGGCGTCTATCGCGCCCTCTGCCTCGGCGATGGTCGCCGCAACGGTCACACCCTTACCCGCCGCCAGGCCGTCCGCCTTCACCACAATCGGCGCGCCCTTCTTCCCGACGTATTCCTTCGCGGCGACGGCGTTGCCGAATTCGGTGTACTCGGCCGTCGGGATTTCGAACTTCGCCATGATGCGCTTCGCGAACGCCTTGCTCGCTTCGAGTTGCGCGGCCTTGGCCGAGGGACCCCAAGCGCGCAGTCCCTCGGCTTCAAAGCGATCCACGATGCCGGCCGCGAGCGGATCTTCGGGGCCGATGACCGTCAGGCCGAGGTCCTTCTCGCGGGCGAATCGCACGAGCGCGTCGATGTCGTTCACCGAGATGTCGACGCATTCGCCGACTTGCGCCATGCCGGGATTTCCGGGCGCGCAGTAGACGCGCTCGACGAGGGGGCTGCTTGCGATCTTCCACGCAAGCGCGTGCTCGCGTCCCCCGGAGCCGACCACCAGCACCCTCACCCGCTACTCCTCCGGCGGACGCGCGCCGCGCAAGTATTCGGACAGCGTCAAGTCGTACTTGGCGGTCGTCTCAAACGCCTCCTGAGCAAGCCGCCATCGCGTCGTGAAGCTGACGGACCCCTCATAGGCTTTCAGTTCGTGTATGACGGTTCCGTACCGATCGGGGTTCACGACAGTGGTGACGTAGCGGAAGTTCTTCGCGGCGGATCGAATCATCGCAAGGCCGCCGATGTCCACCTGCTCGATTACCTCTTCGAGCGAAAGTTTCGGGTCGGCCATCGGTTGTTCGAGCGGCCGAAGGTTCGCGACCACCATGTCCACCCACTGGCACTGGTACGTCTGCATCTCTTCGACGTGCAACTTGTTCTCGCGGATGCCGAGAAGGCCCGCGTGGATTTTCGGGTGCAGGGTCTTCACGCGGCCATTCATCATCTCGCGCAAGCCGGTGAAGTCCTCGATCGATTGCGACTTGATGCCCGCGTCCGCAAGCGCCGCCGCCGTGCCTTCAGTCGCTACGATCTCCACGTCGAATTCGCCTAACACTTCCGCCAATTCGACAACGCGGCGTTTGTCGAAGACGCTCAGTATCACGCGCTCGATTTTGACCATTCGCTGCGACATTCCCAAAAGGATCGGGAATCATACGCGCAGTCCCGCCCATTGTCGAGTCGTTTTCATCGCACCTTCACGCGCCCCTCGAAGGGGAGGGCGAGGCTCCCGCCGAGCCGGAAGAAATCGAATGCGAGGGCGAGGCTCCCGCCGAGCCGGAAGAACGGAGGACCGCCGCCTTCAATCTTGACGCCAGACCCGCGCCGGTCCACAATCGGCGCGATGTCGTCGCCAACAGGCCCGAGAGGATGGCACATGTTCTCAAGATATTGTTTAGTGCTCGCCCTGATCGGGCTGTCATACGCACAGGCCGCCCCCGGCCGCGCGCCGATCAAACCACCAAAACACGGCGGCATATACGTGATCGCGCATCGCGGCGCGCACGAGGGCATTCCCGAGAACACGCTCGCCGCCTACCAGAAAGGAATCGACCTCGGCGTCGACTTCGTCGAGATTGACGTGCGCACGACAAAGGACGGCAAGTTCGTGAGCATCCACAACACCACAGTCGACGGTTACGCCGCCGGCGCATCGGGCCGCGTGCGCGACATGACCCTCGCCGAACTCAAGGCGCTCGATATCGGCGCGCGCGGCGGGCCCCCGTGGCCCCGCGCCCGCCACCCCCCCCTTGAAGAGAATATCGA
>CAYXRK010000083.1:0-20562 GCA_964467615.1 uncultured Nitrospirales bacterium
TCCGCTATACTTTGCGCATCAATTTCGGGGGTACCTCATGCGTTCTGTTGTTGTTCTGGTCGTACTTTGTCTTGTTGGCGCGTTTGCCGAAGAATTGCCCGTCTGGGCCTTGCGCGATCACTACTCCTTCGAGGGTGATGCCGCGGCCTTCCGGTTTGATGTTCAACGCGCGATTTGGAAGCTCGACGTCACCGGCCTCGGCGACGTGGTTGGCGATGTCCAAGCGGAAATAGTGCTTGGCGACGGCCGCGCCATCGCCATCCCCGATCTCGTATTCGAGAAGGACGGCCGCGAAAAATTCGACGGCCCGATGGGCGCGGGCTCGATGTTCAGTTCGACGTTCAAACCGAAGGACGGCCTCGCGGTGCGCTGCGCGATTGCGCGATTCGAGAAGCAGCCCTTCCTCGTGCTGTACCTCGACGCGAAAAACGCGGGCACAACGCCGTTGGAAATCGCGGCCATTCGGCCCGCCGTCGTGGGCGTGGGCGGCATCCGCGCCTCGAGCGGCACGATGACCGTCACGCGGCTCGCCTCGGACCAGCGCGGCGACCGCGTGGGCGTGCAGGACGGCGAAGGCGCCGGGCTATTCCAAATTCAATTGTCGTCGCCGCCAGTGATATTGGCGCTCGGCGTGTTGCAATCGGGCCGCGCGGATTCGCGCATCAATTTCGTGCCCGCGGGCGCGAAATGGCAGGGCAATATCGAGTGCAAGTTCAATCCGCCGGTGACGCTCGCGCCGGGCGAGGAAATTTCCTGCGACCCGTTGTGGATTTCGTTCGGTACGCCGGAACCGGAGCGCGTGAACGAGTTCTTCTCCTGGGCGCAGAGTGTGTACCCCGAGTCGCCGTTCAAGCGCACCTTCCCGCCGGAGGCCTGGGTGTCGGTGAAATCGGGCGACAGCGCGGACGATCTGGTGCAGGCTGCGAGGGCCTGGAAGGGTTCGGGTGTGAAGCACGCGCTCATTCCCGCGGGCTTTGTGGACCGCGACCCAAAGGGCATCGCGCAGCGCCTTGCGACGGAGGGGATGGCCCCTGGCCTTACGGTTGATCCGCTGGCCGACGGAGGAAAGTGGCTCAATCCATCGAATCGGCAAGACCGCGCGACGGCGCTCGAGAACATGCGCAAGTTCGCCCAACCGCCCTTCAAGTTTTTCGCCGTCGAGCCGTCGCTCATCCCGGACAAGGAATTGCGTCAATTCAAGTTGACGCGCCGCGAGGCCGATTCCGCCGCGTTCCGAATCATGGTCGAGGCCGCCGACGAGCTGCCGGTCGTCGCGTCCCCGTCGATTTCGCTGGGCGACGAAGTGCTTCGCTGGCGCTTGGCGACCGCTGCCGCGAAAATTCTAGGCCGCTACACCAACGGCATCGCGCCGGTACGGTTCGAGGTGTCCAAGGCAAACGAACTCACGCCGGAATTGATTTCGCTCATCACGTCGTTCAACGGACCGGTCGAGCTCGTCGGCGAACCCAAGGCCAACCTGCGTGGTGAAATCGCCAAGGCCGTCGCGGCGCAGCCAGGGGCCGACTGATCCGTGTTGAGGTTGCGCTCGTACGCGAAGATCAATCTCTACCTAGACGTTCTCGGCAAACGCCCCGACGGTTACCACGACCTCGAAACCATTTTTCAATCGGTCGACCTCTTTGACGAAATTGAACTCGATCTCGCTGAGGGCGACGTCCTTCTTACCTGCGAGCATCAGGGTGTCCCACAGGGTGAAGATAACCTCGTAGTCCGCGCGGCGCGATTGCTTCAACGCGAGACCGGCCACCGCGGCGGCGCACGCATTCATCTTCATAAGCGCATTCCGATCGGCGCGGGGCTTGCCGGAGGTTCCGGTAACGCGGCCGCCGCGCTAGTGGGACTCAATATCCTCTGGGACTTAAGGGTCTCGCCGGCACAGCTGTTAGAACTCGGCCTCGAACTCGGAAGCGACGTGCCGTTCTGTCTAACCGGTGGAACACAAGCGGCGACGGGGCGTGGAGAAGTACTCGAGGCGCTTACGCCGATCGAGAATGTGTGGTTCGCGCTGGTGCATCCGCCGATTCACGTAAGCACGGCGAGCGTGTTCAACGATCCGGCGATCACGTGTTCGAATGAAAGACCCGAAAGTGGCAAGACGCCGTCGTTTCAACGCGCGATCGAATACGTGCGGCGCGGCGAATGGGCCGGTGCAGTCTTCAACCGGTTGGGGCCCATCGTGTTCACGCGCCATCCCGAACTCGCAGAGGCGAAATCGCGCCTCATCGCCTCGGGATGTATCGCGGCGGTCATGAGCGGCACCGGGCCGACGCTCGTCGGCGTCTTCTCAAAAAGACGACATGCTGACGACGCGCGGGTGTTGCAGTTGTTCGAATCATCCGTCGCCTCGCCGGTGACCCGCGGCATCGAGATCGTTCAAGCGTAATGGGGAGGGCGAGGCTCCCGCCGAGCCGCGCCCTGGACCAATGCTCAACCGAATCGCAGCAGGTGGTAATGCTTCTTGCCCTTGCGCACGACGGCCATCGTCCTTCCGCACAAGGACGACGGCCCCAGCTTCGCATCCGCGTCGGCGCGCTGATTGTTTAGGTAGAGCCCGCCGTTCTGAATCATTCGGCGCGCCTCGCCCTTCGACGGAAAGACGCCGCACTCGACGAGCACGTCGACCAGGAGCCGTCCTTCGTCCAGCATCGAAGCAGGCAGCGCGCTCGAGGGCACCTCGCCGAACACGTCCTCGAGCGTCTCGTCGTCCAACCCCGCAAGATCGCCGCCGAACATCGCCTCGGTCGCGCGTTGCGCCTTCGCCAGCTCAGCATCGCCGTGCACGAACCGCGTGACTTCCTCCGCGAGGCGGCGTTGCGCGGCGCGTTTCTCCGGCGCGGCCTGCGCATCGCGTTCGAGGGCAACGATTTCCTCGCGCTCAAGAAACGTAAAGCCGCGCAGATACCGCCCAACGTCGGCGTCGGCGCTGTTGATCCAAAATTGATAGAAGCGATACGGCGAAGTCCGCTTGGGATCGAGCCACACGTTGCCGGATTCAGTCTTGCCGAACTTCGATCCGTCGGCCTTCGTCACGAGCGGAAACGTAAGCCCGTAGGTCTTCGCTTCGGGCCGCATGCGGCGGACGAGATCCATTCCGCTGACGATGTTGCCCCATTGATCGCTGCCGCCAATTTGCAGCCGGCAATGGTGCGTGTCGTAGAGCTGCAAAAAGTCGTATGCTTGGAGTAATTGGTAGCTGAATTCCGTAAAGCTGATCCCGTGCTCGCGGTCCTCGAGCCGCGCCCGCACGGAATCCTTCGCCATCATCGCGTTCACCGAGAAATGCTTGCCCACGTCGCGCAGAAACGTCACCAGCCGCACGTGGCCGAGCCAGTCCATATTGTTTGCGATGATCGCCGAATTGTCCCCGGAGAAATCCAAATAGCGGCGCAATTGCATTTCGATCCCGACAACGTTTCGGTCGATTTCCTCGGATACGAGCAATTGGCGCTCTTGGCTCTTGCCGCTGGGGTCGCCAATCATGCCGGTGCCGCCGCCAATGAGCGCGATGGGCCGGTGCCCCGCCCGCTGAAATCGCGCCAGCCCGAGAATCGGTATCAGGCTTCCGATGTGGAGGCTGTCCACCGTCGGGTCGAACCCGCAATACAAAACGAACTTCTCCTGTTCAAATAGCGCGGCCAATTCCGGATGGGTCGTTTGGTGGACCAACCCGCGCCACTGCAATTCTTCGAGAAAGCTCATGTCGGAGTACCCGGCTTCATATTTGTCATCGTCACCATTCTCGACCCCGCGTTGCTGACAATTGACCCACTATTCAAGACCCTGACACCAGTAAGGCTGAACTTCGTTGGGAGTTGCTTCGCCAAAGTCTGAATCCCCGCTTATTCTATGGTAAACTTTATACACGGGAAAAGGGGCCATCTTGTTCCTGGACGCACGTATTGATGGATTTCGACCCTTCGCTAGAGGTTAGGCTGTCGCGCCGGCATGCCGTTAAGCGAAGCGCGAAGCGAGGCGTGACGCGAGAGACAATCGAAGATGCTGTTCGAAATCCCGACGAAGTCCTCCATGAAGAGACCGTGGTAAGGTTGCACAAGAAACTGGACCCCCTGGATCGGCTCATCGTCTATGTCGTTCAAAAGAAAGATCGAGACGAAAAGTTTAACTTAGTAATTACGGTTTGGGTCGAAAAACATGCCGAGCCTCGAAATTGAAAAAGACGGAGGCCGAATTTTAGCGGCCTACCTCGAATTATCCGACAAGAAGATCGCAAGGAGTGTCGAAATTGAACACGGCAAGCTGGTGGTGGACGAAGCAGAGGACGGTTCCGTTGTCGGCGTGGAATTCATCCTTCCGGTCGCGCTTCGGGTGGAAATCATGAAAGTTTCCGACCGATACAAAGACCCCGCAATCAAAGAAAGCTTGCGCGACTTAGGCGACCTACTGGCAGCGCACTAAAGCGTTGCGCACCGATTCGGCGGTTCATCCACAACGGCGGTTCGCCGTCGTTCATCGAGGAACAAGACCCTCTTGACCTTCCACGGCCGCGACCTGGGTTTCATGCACGTCGCGGTGATAGCGCTCGAGTAGCGCGGACCATGCGCCCCCCTCTTTGATGATCTCCACCGCGCGCGCGAGTACGGCGTCGTCTACTTCCCCTTCTGCTATTTCCGCGCCCGTTATCGGACCGTGGTTCTGTTCGTCCTTCTTTGTCGCATCTTCTAACCACGACTTGCCCAGTTGCGTCAGCAATGCTTTCTGCGAATCATCGGTCATCACGACTTCCACGTCCGGACGAATCCCGACGTGATCAATCGTCACATCCGCGGGCGTGTAGTAGAGCGCAGTCGTCAGGCGCAACGCGCTTCCCTCGGGCCGCTCCATCGGGATAATCGTCTGGACGCTGCCTTTGCCAAATGTCTTCTCTCCGACCACGATCGCGCGTTGATGGAATTGCAGCGCACCCGTCACGATCTCGGCCGAACTCGCCGTCGTGCCGCCGACAAGCAGGATCAAGGGCATCTCTTCGGGCACAACCGGCCGCCGTTCGGTGCGCAGTCGCATTTCGTCCTTGAACGATCCGTCTGTGTTCTTCCGTCCTCGCGTGTACGTCACCAAAGAGCCACGCGGTAAGAACAACTCCGAAACTTCGCGCGACGCCGAGAGCAGCCCGCCCGGGTTCCACCGCAGGTCGAGGATCAAGGAGGACATTTCGCCGTCCTTGAACTCCTTCAATCGATCACGGACTTCGTTTGCCGTGGTCTTTTTGAAATCGCTGACGCGGATATAGCCGATCTTCCCAGTGAAAATGCGCGCCTCCACGACGCTCTCGAGCGGTATCGTCCCGCGTTCGACGTTAAACTCGACCGTTTCCGGTTCTTGTCCCTCGCCACGGGGCCGCAGCACCGTGATCTGGACTTTCTGGCCACGCGGTCCCTTGATTCGCCGCGCCGCCTCGTCGATTCCCATCCCTTCCGTCGTAACGCCGTCAATCTCGACGAGGATATCGCCGGACATCATCCCCGCCTTTGCCGCGGGCGATCCAGGCATTGGCTGAAAGACGACAATTCGGTTCTGCTCGTCGGGCCGAATGTGAACGCCTATGCCGTCAAAGGCCCCCTCCGTATCGTCGCGCATCGCGTCGAAGCCATCGGACGTAATGTACGATGAATTTCTGTCCAGCGCCTGCATGATTCCACTGAGGCCGAACTCGACGATATGATCTACGTCGGGTTCATAAACGTAGTCGTTCAGTATGTGCGCGATAGCTTCCGCGAGCGGCGCGACCTGTTCGAAGCGATCTTGCTCCTGGGCGAATATTCGGCCAGAAAAACCGTTCGTAAGTATCGCCGCTCCGGCGATGAGAAATACCGCCAACGCGGCCAGTTCTACCTTCTTTCGTGAATCGCGCATTTGTGCCTCCTGGTCCGGACTGACGCCGAATCCATGAACTTTTACTATACCAAACCGCATGCGTAGATACGAGCGTAGCCGGGTTTCGGGGATCGGCGACGCTGTTGGCGCTGTTATACTCGTCTTCCATGATTCGACAGTCCATCGGAAAACGGGCCATTGCGCGCGCGTGGAAGATTCGTGCAGCACTGTTCTCGTGCAACGTCCTTGCTCAGCTCGCGTTCGCCGCAGCGCCCGATCCCCTCTTCACGGAACATGGCATGGTCGTGTCCGCCTCGGCCGACGCTTCGGACGCCGGTGTCGACATGCTCAAACGCGGCGGCAATGCCATTGACGCAGCAGCGGCGACCGCCTTCGCCCTCGCGGTCACGCATCCGCAAGCCGGCAACATCGGCGGCGGAGGATTTCTTCTGGCGGTCCTTGCGGACGGCCAGACACTCGCCCTCGATTTCCGCGAAACCGCCCCCCACGCCGCCCACCGCGACATGTTCATCAGCCAGAACGGTGAAGTAATTTCGAAATTGTCACTCCATTCACCCTTGGCCTCCGGCGTGCCGGGATCGGTAGACGGGTTGCTTCGCTCGCTCGACGACTATGGATCGGGGGCGGTGTCGCGTCGGACCATCCTCGCTCCCGCAATCCGCCTTGCGAAACGCGGATTCCCCATCTCTCGAGGACTCGCCGACGAGTTAAACGGGCGGCGGGAATTCTTCGCGCGGGACCCCGGCGCGGCGGAAATCTTCGTTCGCGCGGACGGTCGTCCCTGGCGCGAGGGCGACGTGCTGCGCCAACGCGACCTCGCGAGGACGCTCGGGCGCATCGTCCGCTCAGGCACGGACGGTTTCTACTTGGGCAGGACGGCCACGCTTCTAGCCGAACAAATGCGGCGAACGAACGGACTGATCTCGGAACAAGACCTCGTTGAGTATCGATCCGTGTATCGAGACCCGATCCGGGGAGAATTCAATAGGTTCGAGATCGTCTCGATGCCGCCGCCAAGCTCCGGCGGCCTATTGCTCGTCCACATGCTGAACATGATCTCACAATTCAGTCCTGACCAACTGCGGTGGAACTCCTCGGCATATGTGCATATTCTCACGGAAATTCAGCGGCGCGCCTACGCGGACCGCGCGGAACATTTAGGAGACCCTGATTTCTGGAACGTCCCTTCGGCGATGCTGATCTCGGCAGACTACGCCGCCGTACGCGCGGCTGACATCGACCCTGGCAAAGCAACGCCAAGTTCCGAAGTGTCTGCGGGCGCGGCGCCCGATCGAGAAAATACGGAGACCACGCATTTCTCGGTGGCGGACCGGTACGGTAACGCCGTTGCCGTAACCACCACACTCAACGCAAGTTTCGGTCCAGGGATTGTTGTACAGGGCGCGGGATTTTTCTTGAACAACGAGATGGATGACTTTTCCGCCAAGCCGGGCGCGCCGAACTTGTACGGCCTCGTCGGGAACGAGGCGAATGCAATTGCCGCCGGCAAACGGATGTTAAGCTCGATGACGCCGACAATCGTGCTGCGAGACGCGAAGCCTTACTTGGTCGTAGGCTCGCCCGGCGGCGCGACCATTATCACGACAGTGTTGCAGGTAGTACTCAACGTGACGGCGCACGGCATGAACATCATGGAAGCCGTCGCTGCGCCGCGGCACCACTCGCAGTGGCTGCCGGACAATATCATGTACGAACCACGCGGTCTCGCGCCGGACGTTCTCGACGCGCTCAGTGCGATGGGCCACGCGACGGAGGAAGCGTCTTCGATCGGTCAGGCGAATTGCCTGATGATTACGGGCCAAGGGTACTTCGGAGCGCCTGACCCTCGGGGCGACAACGCGGCGTCCGGATACTAATTTAGACACGGATATGAAGGAAATGGCGATCACTCCCACGCAAAATCCATTTGCGCTGTTCCAGTCCTGGTTTGACGAAGCAAGATGCAACGCCGCGATAACCGATGCCTCAGCGATGACTCTGGCCACGGTGGACGACGCCGGCGCGCCCGATGCACGCGTCGTGTTGCTCAAAGACTTTAGCGAAGAGGGGTTTACCTTTTATACGAATCTCGGCAGCGCGAAGGCCCGACAATTGCAGGCCAACGCGACGGCGGCATTATGTTTCTATTGGGCGCCGCTCGCCAAACAGGTCCGAATTCGGGGAAGAGTCACTCGCGTGGACGATACGGAGGCGGACGCCTATTTCAAGTCGCGACCCCGCGAAAGCCGCATCGGCGCATGGGCGTCAAGACAGTCCGATCCGCTCCCGTCGCGCGATGCACTGGAGTCGGCGTTCATCGCGGCGAAACTCAAATACGATGGCGTCGAAGTCCCACGCCCGTCCTTCTGGTCCGGCTTTCGCTTGCGCCCGGAGATCATCGAATTCTGGTTGCACGGTGACTTTAGGCTGCACCACCGCGTCCGATATCAGATAACTTCGACCGGCGAGTGGGAATACGGGTTGTTGAATCCGTAACTCGCACAGGCATTCCGCGCGGACTCCGCCCCAAAAAAATCGCCCCAGCGGCGATCACGATCCGGGGCGATTGAGCACTAGGAAAAGCTGACCCGCGATCACGGATCGACCGCGGCATTGACGGTGACCGAGGCGGACCCTATGGACGTGCCCGTGTCGACGGTTTGCGCCGAAATCTGCAGCGTGTGCGTGACCGCTTCGCCCGGCACCAACATCGAACGATTCACTGTTACCAAGACCGTCTGCGGGAAGGCGGCAGCAACAACGTTCGGCGCTGACACCAACAGCCAATTCGGGACCTGATTGGTCAGGAACCAACTCAGCCTGCTCTGGCCGGCGTTCGTCACGAGAAACGTCTGCGTCTCGGAACCGAAGGCTTGCGGATCCGAACCGAAATCCAGCGTCGTCGAGTTCGGCAAGAAGGTCGCCCCCGACGCCGCGGGCGCCAACAGCAACACCGGCGGCAGGATTGTCCCGGTTACCACGAAGGGAATCGACCCGGCAATCTCCAGGATTCCCGTTTCGTAGAGCATATCGAACAGAATATCGTTTATCGGGCCCACTTGGGTCTTTGATCGATCGAGCGTCACAGTCACCGTGATGAGGTCGTCGGTGCTGATGAGGCGGCCGAAGAAAGGCGCCACCAAAAGATCGGGATCGGGTATTGAGTCGCCAACCACACCGAAGTCGAGGACGATCCCCCCGGGGGCATAAGACCCGCCGACGTTTTCGACCGTGAACGTTTGGAAGGTGCTCGTTGTGCCGAAATTGAGAATCGTCGGGGTAACCCGGGGCGTGGGGAAGGACGGCGCGCGGACCGCGAACGCTTCTACGTCAATGCCGTCCGGATGCGTGAAGAATCGCGCTTCTCCGTTTCGAGTCAGATTCGCAACGGCCAGCAGCCGGAAGTCATAAGGCGTCAACCCCGGAACGTCGAGCGTGAATTTCACTAAGCGCCCAAACGCGCCGTATTGAATCGGCTCCCCGCCGGCGCCCGTCGTCAACCGATACGTCTGAGTGGCAAGGCCGGTGGCAATGTCCGTCCCCGAAGCGGTTTGGGCCAGCGTCCAATCGTTCTCGAATATTCCTTCCTCGGCGAAGGGAACGCCCTCAACACCCACCAGAAGCGCGTCGATACCGCCGGGCGTTATGGGGGCCTCGGCCGCGATGGTGAAATCCAACTGGATTATGTCGCGCGGCATATAGTCAACGAAGAGAAACACTTCCACCTGGCCATTCTGAATCCCGACGGTGCGCATCGATATCTGCCCAAGCCTGACGCCAAGACCGAGTGCGTCGGTGCCTACTACGGAACTTGGCCGCAACGTTTGGACGAATTCACCGGCGATGTCGCCCTGGTCCGGAAGTCTGCAGATGACCGTTTCGTTACCATCATTGGGGTCGTCAAAATTCGCGGCGACGCGGCCCTCCGCGACGTCGGCCACGTCCAGCGTGACGTAGCTCAACACGACCTGGTTTCGCAAGTCCTGAGAGATCGAAAGGTCGCATTCGTCGCTCCCCGTCGTGTCCGCGTCCACGTTCTCGTTGTCGGTCCAATCAAACATGGTTCCGAGCGCGGGCACCCGAATTGGATTTCCGCTGCCGTCCTCGGTCCCGCTGTCGAGCTCGCGCGTGATGTAAAGGTGGCCGCCCGTTTCGGACGCTATCAATCCCAGCGGTCCGCCGTTGAAGTCATCGCCCCAAGCCACCGCGAATAGCCGCGTACGAGACACCTGCAGGGCGAGCGACGTTTCACTGAGCGTGAAGAACGAGGACGTGTTGCGACCGTCCGAAAACGCGATGATTCCACGGATGTCGGCGTCGTCGAACGGCACGACCGGGACCACTGACGAGATCGAAGGCGCGGGACTGTTTTCAGACACGAGCCTGAAGTTCGCCTCAAGCAACGCGTCGTTGAGCTCGGTCGCGCCGTGTCCGGTAATGGTCAAGCCCTGGAGCGCCGCCTCGAGGAAAGGGCGGCCGACGGCGGAATCGTTCGGTACAAATCCCGTCGGGAAGGCCAGGGACGTTGTCAGTAAACGGGCGGGCTGGTTGCGATCGTGAAATTCCATGAGCGCGATCTCGTACGTTTCCGGCAGTTCGTCAATCAGCGACCCAACGCACGTTTCGTATAGGAACTGGAGCGGATCGGGCGCGTCCGTAAAGCCGGGGAAATCCGGGAACGTTTCGTTCGGGAAGTCCTCCCCGAGCTGGGCGAGCACGTCTTCGTGGTACTGCTGTGCGAGCGCCACGGACTCGAGCATACTCGCGGAATAGTCCATCAGAATTACGATCTGCGTACGGAGATTGCTCGATCTCGTCAGGAATTGGTTCGATTCAACCAACTCTATTGGGGAATCATTCTCGAACAGGCGGAAATTACGGTTAAAGGTCGGAAGGGTCTCGTCTCCAAGCGGTATCGTTTCGAACCGCAGGTTGCGCATCATCATGATGTAACGAATCAAGCTCGGTACGCGTTGGCGCACGGGCGGGGTCTCGAAGAACAGTTCCGAGGCCTGGACGGAGACCTCGACCTCTTGCGCTGGCGCGACGTCGTCGTCACGCTTGAGAATCAACTCCGTCGTGTCGCCGTCGCCGTCGACGTCCTGCGTGTCCGGTTGAAGTGATTGCGCGAAAACAGTAAGTACACCGGTCCCGCCACCTGCGCCGTCCAGCCCGGTCCGATCAACGGAAACACCAATTTGCTGGAAGTCGCCGTTGAGGGCGCAATCCTCGACGCCGATCGATCTGCCTTCAGTCGGGAACGCAAATAGCCACGACTTGTTGCTCGTAATCCCGAAGTTGAGCACGGTATCGGGATCACCGCAGTTGACCACAAAAAATTCGTCCGTCGTACCCGTTGTCCCGAGGTCGAGACGTTCTGGAACAACGTCGATAACGACGCGCTTGGGCACGGACATTTCCACGCGTATCGGCTGCAGCGGATTATCGGCGTCGTTCGATTCAATAAAGAAGGTGTGGTTAAACGGGCCAAAGGACAAACCGTCCCGATCGATCGTGACGTTCACTTGGAACGGACCGTCCACGGCATCAAGCGTACGCGGACCGAGTTCATCCAAACTCAACCACGTCGGGAAGGCCGAGTCGTCGACGCTCCAATTGATAGTACCGGTGCCGACATTTTGAAGCGTAAAGGAAGCGGTGTTCTCAAGGCCGGCCGGGACGAAGGGGACGTTGTCGAGATCGACATTCGGCACACCGTCGACGTTTGCTCCGGTATCTACGACGAGGACCGGGTTCTCGGCGACTTCCATGAACACCTCGATGAACCGTTGACCCGCATCGGAATTGACCACGATTCCGGGCGAAGCGAACGCGAAGTCGCCGGGTGCTTGGTTCAATCGGTTGACCGAAATGGTGACACCGTCCGTTTCCGTCCCGTTCACGGCCCCGCTTTGAACGGATATCAGCGGATTGCCTGGACCGTCGCGAAGCCAGTCGGGCAGGGTCGAGGTGTCGATGCTCCAGTTGACGGTCCCCGTACCGGCGTTGAAAATCGCCACGAGCTTTTGCGTCAGATTGGTGGAGAAATTGAGCACGCGCGGTACGACTTCAAGCGTCGGGGGCGGAACGTCGATCGTGATCGTTACAGTCGCGTCGCCTCCGTCGGAGGTAATCGATATGGTGCCGGTGTTTGCCCCCGCGGACAAGGCCGCCGCGTTCACTTGAAAATCGATCACCTGGGCCTCACGTTCGATAGCGCCGGAGCTCGGATCGTCCGGCGCGATGGTAATCAACGGATCGTTCACCGCCAGCGACCAGTTCAACTGTCCCGTGCCTTCGTTGGTGATGGTAAATAATCCTTCCGCCGTGACCCCGGTAAACGAGAACTCCGTCGGGTTCACGTTCAGGATCGGAATGGGCTCGGGTACCGTAAGCGTTACGAGGATGCTATCGCTCCCGCTGTTCTCGTCGTCCGCGTCGACGCTCGATATCACGACGTTGTGCGTAAATTGTCCGGGATCAAGCTCGGACGCGTTCACGCGAATTTCAGGCCGATCTATTTCATCGGAGACCGGGTCAGATCGGACACTGATGCTGAGCCACGCGGGGAAATCGTCTTGCGCGGTCCAGGTGATCGTTCCGGCGCCGACGTTGCGGATCCCGATAAGGGAGTTATCGAGCCCCGCCGTTTGAAACGTCAACGACTCCGGCGACACCGAGAGTTGCCCCGAGGAATCGGGCACCGTCATCGTCACGGCAATCGTGCCCTCGCCGGCGTCCGAGGTAACTCGAATTGATCCGGTGTACTCGCCGGCTTCGAGAGTGGTGCGATCCACCGTCACCACGATTGTTTGGATGTTCGTCGTGATCGTACCGGTGTTGGGCGTGCCTTGTACAAATTGTAGCCAGGGAGTTTCCGCTGCGATGGCCTGCAGCGTCCATGTCAGCGATTCGGTACCGCCGTTCCCTATCGTGAATGACGAAGAAGAAATCGCCTCGCCGAAATCGAGGGTGGCCGGGTCGAGAATGAGGGTGCCGCCCAGCGTGACCAGAATAGCCACCGACACCAATTGGTCGCCGCCGTTCGACGTGACCGTGAAGGTATCTTGATGGGTCCCTGGCGCCAATGCCGCCGCCTCGGCGTTAAGCGTCATGGTGACGACTTGACTGGTGTCCGTAACGGCGCCCGCGAGTTTCTCCGCGCCGCGGACCGAAAGGTCGAGCCAGTTGGGAACGTCTACGGGATCGATGGCCCATTCGAGGACCCCGCCGCCGTCGTTCGCAATCGTAAACGAATCGATTCCAATCGTGCTGCTGAAATTAAACGCAACACGAGACACGTTCAACGTCTGCGGGAGGAATGTTGGACATCCCGCGAGCAGAAGGGTGCAGAACGCGAAACCCGTCTTCGCCAGGCGGTATGTCGTGCGCGGCATAGCCTACTCCTTCGTACTTACTACGGTACCGGCGCGCCACCGTCCCGACGGAGATCCTAATGAAACTCCGCGGTTTGGGCCCATGTGTTCGGCGCGAATCGGTCGCTCCTCTATTTTTCGGGATTGGATCACTATTGCACTTCCACAGTCACGGCCAACGTATCGGACTCGTTAGAAAGGTTGGTAAACACGTCCACGTCTCCATTAAACGTCCCCGGCGGCAGCCCGCCTCGATCAATTGTGGCCACGACGATTTCCGTATCGCCGGGTTCGAGGCGGCCAAATGTTGCGGAGAATTCGATCCCAAACGGTAGGCCCTCGGCCACCAATTCCCAGTCAAACGTATCGAGCCGATTGTTTCGGATCGTAAAGCTCTTTTGTGTGGATGTCGCAGGGAAGCTAATCAATTCGGGCGTCACCACTGCCGTGGGCACGTTGCCGTCGTCCGGCGCAGGATCGTCGAAATCCCCGATTCCATCCTCGTCACGATCAAACGCAAACTCCGCGCGCGGGTCGAAGTCCATAATCTGCAATGATTCCACCGTCCCCCCCGGCGCCGCCAGCGACGATTCGTGTTCGACCGTCAACACCGCGCTCGAGTTCGTGAAGCCTCCGGGATAGAGGAAATAATTCGTGTCCACGGTCGTGTTCGGATCCGGATCGATGTAAAGCTCGTTGTCCGCCCGGAAACCGACCTCAAACCTCGCCGCCGCCCCGAGCCCGCTGAACGTCATTCGCAAAAGACCGCCGAACGCGGCAAACTGTAAGGGCGTTTCCTGGGCCGTCACCAGCGTGAACACATTGTCGCCCTCGGGGACAAGCCGCCAACCCGCCGTCAAACCGCCGTCCGCCGAGGACGTAAGCAACGCGACCTCCTCGACGTTATCGCGGAAGGGCCCGGGAACGATGAACCGGACCCTGAATTGCGTGACGTTGCGTGGTACGTAGTCCGTGCGAAGTATGACCTCCGCCCGTCCGTTCGTGTCGATTCCCGTCGTGGTCAGCGACAACTGCCCCGCACGCGGGTCGCCAGGAAACACGAGGGCGGCGCGTTGGAACGACCCGCTTATCGTCGCGCCGGTTTGGTCTCGCACCGTTGCAGTGACGTTGTACGCCCCGTTCGCCCCCAGAAGCGATACGTACGTGAGCACCAGTTGCCGCTGTAAATCGCGCCAGACCTGGCCTTCCTCCTCGGACGTTCCGAGGAAATCAGAAAGGGTCCTGGGAGCGATCACGCTGAAACTGTGTCCGCCGGACTCCTTGCCAAGCACAACCAGCGGCGCGAGATTCACGAAATCGCCAAAGACGATCGGATACAGCCGCACGCGCCGCGCGTTCGCATCGTTGAGGACCTCGCTCGGCGGGACGGCGGACGATGTATCGTTCCCGTCAGACACAAAAACGATCGACCTAACGTCCGACTCGTCGAACGAAACTTGAGTTGGATCTTGGTTCGCGATCACGTCCAAGGCATCGATGAGGGCGTCAAAAATTTCCGTCTCGCCATGGTCGGACGGGGCAAGCGAGAAGGCGTTCAACGCCGCCTTAAGTGACGCCTTGTTGGTCGAGAATGGGTGTATTTCACGTTTCGTCTGGTCTTTCTCGTGATACTCCATAATCGCGATTCGATAGGTGTCGGGGAGGTCATCGATGAATTCCGCCGCCGACGTTTTCATCTCATCGATGAATTGGCCGTTCGGCACGCCATCGACTTCGCCCGCGCGGAACATGCTCCCGGTGAAGTCCAGCAACAGGACCAAGTTCTGTTTCAGGCCTTCGGGTCCGTTAACGAAGAAGTTCGTTTCGTCCAGGTCGAGCGGTATGCCGTTTTCTTCGAGTTCGAATGAAATATTCCGCAGCACGTCCGGGTTCGTCGTATCGATCGCTTGCAGAAGCGAATCGCGGAGCAGAAACACAAAGCGATTGATGTACGGCGGCCGCGCCCGATTGTTCGCGCCTTCGATCCGGAGCGGCGCGCGGGTCACCGCCACGGCCACTTCAATCGGCGTCTGGCCCGGGGCCTCGATGGTAATCAGTCCGCCATCTACCTCCGCGGAGGGATTCATCGCGGCCCGGTCTATCACGATCGAGAATGGCTGCCAGTCAAAACAGAACAGAAAGTCGATCGACAGACAACCAAAGCCGACACTTTCCCCGGCCGCCGGCACGGGCAACTTAATCAAGTCCGGACGGTCCGTGCTGAATGTAAACTCCAACAGCGTGCCGACTCCGCCGGTGTTTCCGATTCCCAGCGTTAGCACCTCTTCGTCGGTGCCGTAGTCGAGTAGCCCGGAAAGCGTAAGAAAGGGTTCCTGCTGTATCGACAACCTGGGCCCGAGAATCGCAATGACACGCAACGTCACCGCCTGCGAACCAATTCCTTCGGCGTTCACCACGATGTTCACGTCCGTGATCCCGGCGTCCGGCACGCCCGCGGGGTCTACTTCTATCGTCACTATGTCGGCGGGCGGCGGATCGCTCGGCAGCGCACGAGGCCCGACCTCGCCGTTTTGAGGATTCACGCTGATAAATCCGGGTAGGTCTACAGGCACGCCCGGTACGTCAGGATCTTCGAACGAGATTGTCCACGAAAAGGGCTCCTCCCCGGGATTACTAATTGTAATTTCGCCGTCCGTGTCCTGTTCTGTCCCAAAAATGTTCACGGGAATTGTCACCGAGTCGGGCGCGACGTCAAACAGCGATGCGCCCCCGATCCCGAACGTGACCGTGAGCACCGCTGCACCGCTGCTCGAATCAACAAATAGAAAGAACTCTTCCACCCCGGGGTCCAATCCCGTACGGTCGATCGTGACCACCAGGTTCTGCTGCCCCCCGGCCGCGACACTTCCCGACGAGGGCACGTCAACGATGAACGCTTCAAAATCTATGACTGTGTTCTCGGGATCGAGCGGGTTCGAAACTTGAAACACCTCGAAGTTGAGTTGTTGTGCGCCGCTATTGCTGATCGTGAATGTGGCGGACGAGGAATTCTCCGGAATGTTTTGGACCAGCGGCGTGATGTTCAGCGACGGGACTATCGTCACCGACACGGGGATGTTCCTCACTTCCCCTGTGCTGCTTTCGATTTGCACGCCAAAGCCGGTCAGGAGGCCCGCTGCCAGGTCCGTCCGATCGATGACTACCTTCACGCGATCCACTTCGTTGGAAATGGTCCCAGTCAACGTCGTCGGGTTGACCACCGTCCCCGTGTCGCTTTCGAGGGTCATGAAGGGTGTATCGAAGGGGACCCAAACGTTGTTCTCTACCGGGCCTATGCGCTGGACTTCCCGCGCCGTCCACGTAAGTTGGCCGCCGCCGGAATTGAAGATCGCGATTGATTCGTCGACGCTGTTGCCCTGGAACGAGATCGCCGCCGGCGAAACCCCCAGGATAGCGGCCACAATCGCAGGACAACCTGCGACGAACACACACGCGGCGGCCACCCCTCCCACCGCGATACCGCGTTTGATTCGGTACATCGATTCACCCCAACCTAACCGTGTCGCAATCATTCGCGCCGCGCTACCGCGTCGTCCCCCTTCCGCTATGCTCGGGCTGGTGCTACGGGGTCCGCCTTCAATACTTCAAGTGCCGGTGTCCCTACTGAATTTCCACAATCGCGAGATCCACGCCCAATGCCACCAAGCGTGCAATCTGTTCCGCAATGATCGGCGAAGTGTTCCCTTCTTCGTCCAGCAATCCCTCGCGAGAAACCGCAACGATATCTCCTGCTCCGAGGCCGCCGTTCTCGGCGTTCGCAACAATAGGACCGAGCGTCAGAATTGGGTTCCCGCCAAGCAGTAGTTGATCCAAATTGAACAGGCCCGAAATGGCCGTGATGTCCGACACGTCGTTGTTCGTGAAATCGACAAAGGTCAAATTCACAAGATCCGCTATCGGGTCGATATCGTTAATTGAATTCACCAGCGCCTGGTCATTGCCGACGTCCAGGAAAAACAAATTGCGCGCCTTCTCAATCCCCCGAAGGTCGCGAATACCGTAATTCCGCGCGTCCAACCGCATGACCGAAAGCATGTCCGCCTGCGTCACAAGCCCGAAGGGCTTGCGCAACTCGTTGCGGACCGCCAACTCCAGGCGATTATCGGGGAACGTCACAACTACCCCTGTCGGACATCCCATCCCCACCACTGCGGTCCCCACGAGCACGCCGACAAGCAGTAACGACTTCATTCGCGTGACAAACATGGTCAGCACCCTTGTTTGAGTTTCCCCTACGCGGCACTCAGCACTATCCCGCTCGGAACTTCGTATCCCATCTGACAGCCGTATTATCTGATTTAATGCGTTGGCTGTCAACAATTTTCTCCCCCCTCGAGCGTCTGTTCAAACCAAGGCCGCCACCGACAGCACCCGATCAAACAGAGCGGGCACGAGGCCGTACAGGTCGATCTACACTATCGACAGCGATTATTCACGCTGCCCATTCAAAAAACGTCAAACCGGATTTCAGGTGGTTGGCGGAAGATCGCACTTGTCGGAAACGAATTGTTTGATCGGCGCCGCGCCCCCCAAATTCCCGAGAAGATTCACCAGCGTATCGTTCGCCAAGCAGATAATCTCTTGAAACGCATTCGCGACAATCGGACGCTGTTGGGACAATTCCCCTAAGTGCTTCACCGTAAACATCCTCCCTAGTTACAGAGTCGCTGGCCCGGAAGGCGCCAATGCACTCGTATTCCCCCTTCACACCACGCATACTTCGCGCGGATGTTGTAAAGAGATTACCTCATCCGGGAACCGCTGTCAAGCACAAACTCAATCGGCGCAAAAATTTGCGCGGTTTTTCACGCGCCGAAATCATCGTTCATCTTACAATCCGTGTCATCAAGTATAACGTGCGCCTACTTTCGATCCCAATCCTTTTCTCTCGAGAACGTCCTCTGGCCTATCAGCTTGTCTTACTCGAAGGGGAGGGCGAGGCTCCCGCCGAGCCGGAGACAGCCGGTACACAATGAACCACCAATCGCAAGCACGATGATTCCTCCGCTTGTTGTTTCATGGGAAACTGAGGATTACTGACGCCGCGCCCCATATAAAAAGTCGGGCGGCGCACCACGGGGTGCGCCGCCCTCGGGCAGAGTGGGAAGCGCGTGCCGCGCGGGGCGGCTGGCGCCACGCTGGGCCGCGTGAAACCATTCCGCGCCTCCCGGAGGAACGGGGCAAAGCAGCGCCGAAGACGCAACTCGCCCCGAAATCCGCTTCGGATCGTTGCGGATTTTCCGTGTTATCTTCCGGCCCGGTCGGAGTGTCCGCAACGCCCCCAACACCACAAGCGCCATGCCAGGGCGGGTGAGGACTCGCAAATCCATGAATCGCAACGGCTTTCGTCCGATTTCAATGCGCGGGGCGGCCCGTATAAAGCTACGCGCGGGTAGGTCAACCTTGTAGAACGACGTTTAGGTAGGCCGGGAGCGAGTTCGCGCGGACCGAACGCGACAGCGCATCATGGAAGACTATCGTCAGACAGCTCGCGCGGTCTTGAAGTCACGCGAGTCGATTCGATACTTCTCCACGCGCAACCCCATGATGCGCTCGCTGATTCCCAATTCCTTGGCCGCCTTGGCCCGGTTGCCCCGCGAATTTTTCAGCGACTCGACGATCATCTCTCGCTCCAGTTGACCGATGCGGTCCTCGAGCGTCCCTCGCATCACCGTGTTGCTCGCCTCGGCTGTCTGCAACGTCGGCGGCAAATGATGCCCGTGAATCACGTCGTCCGAGCTGAGCAATACCGCCCGCTCAATGCAATTCTCCAACTCACGCACGTTTCCCGGCCAGTGGTAGCTCATCAACATATCTATCGCCGGCGTTGAAATGCGCCGCACGCGCTTGTTGTTGTGTTTGCTGTATTTCTCGACGAAGAAATTCGCGAGTTCCAAAATGTCCGTCCGCCGTTCGCGGAGCGGCGGAATGTGGACCGGAAAAACGTTCAAGCGGTAATACAAATCTTGGCGGTATTCCTTGTCCTCGATCATCTCCTCGAGATTCCGGTTCGTCGCCGTGATCACCCGCACGTCTACTTTGATCGTCTCGTTCCCGCCGACGCGCTCGAACTCTCTCTCCTGCAGCACGCGAAGCATCCGAATCTGGGTGTGCGGCGACAAATCGCCAATCTCGTCCAAGAAAATAGTCCCGCCGTGCGCCGCCTCGAACCGCCCCTTGCGCTGCGCCGTCGCGCCCGTGAATGCGCCCTTCTCATGGCCGAACAGTTCGCTCTCAATCACCGATTCCGGCAGCGCCGCGCAGTTCACTTTTACGAACGGCCGCTTCGCCCGAGGGCTGTTGTAGTGGATCGCGTGCGCCACCAACTCCTTCCCCACGCCGCTCTCGCCGCGTATCAGCACCGTCGCGTCGCTCGACAACACCAGCGCGATCTCGTCGAACACCTTCTGCATCAAACTAGACCGGCCGACGATGTTCGCCGGACGAAATCTGTCCTTGAGTTCCTCCTGCAGGCGCGTGTTCTCATCGATCAACCGCTTGCGATCTTGCTCCGCCTCGATCCGCAGTCGCACCGCTTGCGCCACCAGCGATGCGATGATGGTCAGGAGCCGCATGTCCTCGTCGAGCGATTCGTGCTCTTGGAATAAACGATCCACGCTCAGCGCTCCGACCGTTTCGGTCCCCACCTTGATCGGTACGCAGATGAACGATATCTCCTCCTTGCGCAAATCGGCGCGCGATTTCGTGCGATTCAAAAAACGGGGTTCCTCGGAGACCTTCGGGACAATCACCGCCCGCCCCGATTGCACGACAAGCCCCGTGATCCCCTCGCCGAGCATATAGCGGCCACGCTCCTTCTCGCCGCTCGTCAAACCGTGAGCAGCCTCGATGGCCAACTCGCCGCTTTCCCGATCCAAAAGCGTCAGCGCGCCCCGCAACATCCCCGTGTGCTTCGCAATCGTCTTCATCGTCGGATCCGCCACCTCGCGCAGATCCATCGTCCGATCGAGAATCTGGCTTATCTCGAAAAGCAACGCGAGTTCCGATACGTCGGGACGTACCGCGGGTGTTCGAGAGGGCATTTTCAATTTCCTACTGGAATGTAGTTAGAGCCACAGCCACATACGCAAGCGTACACTTATGTCAAACACATTGCAAGACGGTATGATTCATCTCCATTACCGACAATTCAGGAGGCGCTTAATACCCGGGCCGCTCCGGCGACTCAAGTATCCCTGACGGCAGAATCGCAAAGCTGTCCTAAAATTCAGCCTTCACGCCCATTCTGCGCCACTCGCCACTCGTCATTCGTCATTCGTCATTCGTCATT
>CAYXRK010000084.1:0-20534 GCA_964467615.1 uncultured Nitrospirales bacterium
CCCCCCCCCCCCCCCCCCCCCCCCCCCCCCCCCCCCCCCCCCCCCCCCCCCTTGTCAAGAGAAATTTTCGGGCCGTGGATATAGCAGAGCGCATAGTACAGTCAACAAATTATGAGATACGACCTGCTTAATCGGCGAAATTTGGAAGTATTCGGGGTGAATTGACGCGAATTGATTCCATAATGGAACCGTGCGCTATCACGCGTTGCCATCCGCCGCGAGTGATTCCACTCGATGATGATGACGAATGACGAGTGACGGTGACGAAGCACGATGATGAGTTGCTGAGCGGGCCGAATTTAAGTGCGAACGTGCGAAGGGTGCGAAGGGGAATCAACGGTGCAGGGGAGATGGGTCGTGTGGGGCGCGATTTTCGGAGCAGTTGCCACGTGCGCTTCGGGCACACCTAGAAACGATGAAAGATTGGTTCGGGTACCGGTTCGGCAGCCGAGGGCGGCTGCCCCACACGCGCTTGGCGCCGGACGAGGCGATCCGAACTTTCGAGGTAGCGCGATGACGAGATGTCATGAAGGCAGGCTGTCGCGCGATCAGCGTGGGGCTGGGGTGGGGCGGGCGTGTGGCATTTGATGGGGACGTTCCCTATAGTACCGCGATTCTTGGGCTGAGGGACCTTATGATGCGCTACGGGATTTGTTTTTTCTTGGCGGCGGGACTGTGCGCGATGGCGCAAAAGGGCGCGCCGGACGGCGATTGGCCGCACTATGCCGGTGACCCCGGTTCGACGAAGTACAGCGCGCTGGATCAAATCAATCGCGACAATTTCGAGGACCTCGCGATCGCGTGGCGTTGGGAATCGGCGGACAAGGACATCGCATCGAAGACTACCGCCAAGCCGTATCACTTTCGCGCGACGCCGCTCGTCGTCAACGGCATCGCGTATATCTCGACGGGGCTTAGCCAAATCGCAGCCATCGACGTGAAGACGGGCAAGACGATTTGGACGCACGACCCCGAGAGTTACAAGCGCGGGCCGGTGACGCACAGCATGTACCAACATCGTGGCGTCGAATATTGGACGGACGGCAAGGAAGAACGCATCCTGATATCGACCGGCGGGCGGCAACTCGTTTCGGTTGACGCCAAGACCGGCAAGCCCGATCCGAATTTCGCGGACGGCGGCTGGGTCGATTTGCTCAAGGACCTCGGGCGCGAAGTGAACGCGCGAAACATCGGCGACAACAAGCCGCCGATTGTTGTCGGCGACACGATTATTGTCGGGTCGATCATCATGGACTTCCCGATGACCAAGCTGAACCCGCCGGGGTTTGTGCGCGGATACGACATTCGCACCGGCAAACAGAAATGGATTTTTCACAGCATTCCGCAGAAGGGCGAATTCGGGAACGAGACCTGGGAAGACGGTTCGTGGGAGTACAGCGGCAACACAAACGTGTGGTCGATGATGAGCGCGGACGACGAGCTTGGCTACGTTTATCTTCCGTTTGGGACAGCGACAAATGACTATTACGGCGGGCATCGCCACGGCGATAACGTATTCGCTGAGAGCCTCGTGTGCCTCAACGCCGATACCGGCGAGCGCGTGTGGCATTTCCAGGCGGTACACCACGGCATTTGGGACTATGATTTTCCCTGCGCGCCGAACCTTATCGACGTGACGGTGGACGGCAAGATGATCAAGGCCGTTGCGCAGGTGAGCAAGCAAGGGTTCACGTACGTGTTCGACCGCAAGACCGGCGAGCCGATTTGGCCGATCGAGGAACGACCCGTGAACACGAAGGTCGAGGTGCCCGGCGAGAAACTGTCGCCGACGCAGCCGTTCCCCACGAAGCCGCCTGCCTTCGAGCAACAGGGGATTACGGAGGACGACCTAAGCAACTTCACGCCCGAGTTGCACGCCGAGGCGATCAAGATCGCGTCGGACTACGTGCTTGGGCCGCTGTTTTTGCCGAACGTCGTGAAAGACGCGAACGGCAAAAAGGCGATGCTGCAAGTTCCCAGTCCCGGCGGCGGCGCGAACTGGCCGGGCGCATCCATCGACCCGGATACGGGGATGTTGTACGTGCAGTCGCAATCGTACGCGGCGTCGATGGCTGTGGAAAAGCCGGACCCGAACCGCTCGGACCTGGACTATATGATATCGATGGGCGGCATGGAGGGCGCCGGCGGACCACAGGGTCTGCCCTTGCTGAAGCCGCCGTACCGCCGTATCACGGCGATCGACCTCAACAAGGGCGACATCGCGTGGCAAATTCCGTTCGGCGACGGTCCGCGCAATCACCCCGCGATCAAGCACCTTAACCTCGGTCCACTCGGCTCGATGTTTCCGGAAGGCGTCATCGCCGAGGGCGGAATTCTTGCGACGAAAACGCTACTGGTGACGTTTCTTGTCGACGTGGATGAACTCGGAGATCGCAAGCCGACGGGTACTTCGCTACTTCAGGCCTACGACAAGAAGACCGGCGAACTCATTTCGAGCGTTCAGGTCGACCGGCATCTGCACGGTTCGCCGATGACCTGCATGGTCGAGGGCAAGCAGTACATCATGGTGAGCGCCGGCGGCGTGACGCAGCCCTCGGAGTTGATCGCGTTCGCGTTGCCGAGTTAGCCGCTTACGCGCAAGGGAGAGAGAGGGGAGAGAGGGGAGAGAGGGAGGCAGGCGCATCGGTCTGAGAAGGGACTACCGATATTGTGAAGGAGGAGCGATGAGGTGCGTATGGGATCGCCTCCCTCTCTAGTTCAATTATACCACCGCGAGCGAAATCGCGCTTGACTGTGTAACCCTTTCCCCTCCAAGTATTTACCGCGACTGCCCGCCAAGGCCGGGTTGGGAAGCCTCGCGTAAACGAGCGGCCAACACACGCAACGTCGCTTCGGTCGTCCTCTCATGGTGAAGAAAATGCCCCCAAAGGCAGCTTTTTCTGTATCGAAATCACGCCCAACCATCACGTACCGGCCAAAACTCAACGATTTCAGACCCGCCATCGAGGCCGTTAAGGTGGCACGTGAATTGCCCTCCGTCCAACGGGCCTGCTTCCCATTCAGGTCCAATCCGTGAGTGGTTGGCCCGGCGCACGGGGGGGCTTCCCTTCTGATTCCGTCGCTGGAACATGCGCTGGGCCGCCCGATAAAGACCGCCGCGAGGCGTTGCGATACGAAGGTTGACCCGGCCCGTGGCCAAGGATGGATGCGGGCCGGGGCCTGGGCTGCACCGGGGGACGGGAGCGAGGGTATGGGCGTGCTTGGGGAACAGGGGTTGTTCATCGCGCGACTT
The DNA here is from genome assembly GCA_964467615.1 of uncultured Nitrospirales bacterium. Lineage (GTDB taxonomy): Bacteria > Hydrogenedentota > Hydrogenedentia > Hydrogenedentales > CAYXRK01. The sequence goes on from CAYXRK010000084.1 coordinate 3,254, forward strand.
CTACTGCTGCACTTGGTCGTGGGGGCGCGTAGATGATTCAGGGTCTCTACGCCGCGGCAAACGGGATGGTCTCCATCGAAGACCGTCAGTCGGTGTTCGCCAACAATATCGCGAACGCCTCCACCCCTGGATTCAAGCGCCAAATTCCGATCCAACAGGGTTACTACGAAGCGTTCTTCGCCGAGACGCAGCACGCGTCGCGATTCAACCTCGAGCGCGGTCCCGGCGGCGGACCCAAGTTGAACGAAACGTTCTCCGACTTCGGCGACGGCATTCTTTCCACAACGGGGAACCCCCTCGATGTCGCGTTAGTCGGCCCTGCATTTGCGGTCGTGGAAACGCCGGACGGCGATCGCTACACCCGCGATGGCAAGTTTGCCGTTAACGTCGACGGCGATTTAGTCAACAGCCAAGGGTTCCGCGTGCTGGACACCGGCGGAGCGCCGATCCGCGTCAACGGCCCGAACGTCGAAATCGATTCCGACGGCAACGTGACAGCCGACGGCCAAGTCGCAGGCACGCTGCAACTCGTCGAATTTGAAGACCCCCACATGCTGGATCGGGAGGGGTTCACGTTGTGGGCGGCGTCGCCGGAAGCAATTCAGCGGTCCGGTCCGGCCGAGAAGACCATCGTCACCAGCCACGCGCTCGAGATGTCGAACGTGCAAATACCCAACGAGATCGGGCAGATGATGATGGCGTTGCGGGCTTACGGGGCCAACCAGCAGGTGATTCAAGCCATCGATGAGACGGTCAGCCGCCTGATCGATCAAGTCGGCGCGCCAGGGTAGAGGAGCAGCTTGGAATGATACGTGCCATGTTCAGCGCGGCGACGGGGATGGTCGCCCAGCAAACGAACATCGATACGATCGCGAACAACCTCGCGAACGTCAACACGACTGGCTTCAAGAAAAGCCGCGCCAGTTTCCAGGACCTGCTCTACGAAACCTTGCGCCCCGCGGGCACCGAAACGACCCAGGGGACGGTGGTGCCGGAAGGGATTCAGATCGGCCACGGCGTCCGCCTTTCGGCCGTGGCGAAAAACTTCAGCCCCGGATCGTTTATCCAGACGTCGAACCAACTCGACGTCGCCATCGAAGGCGCGGGTTTCTTCGAAGTCCAAATGCCCGACGGCAGCCAGTCGTTCACGCGCGACGGATCGTTCCGCCGCAGCGAGGACGGCAATCTCATCACGGCGGACGGCTTGTTACTCCAGCCGGCCCTCACGATACCGGCCGACACCCTCGAAGGGAGCATCAACATCGGCGCGGACGGGACCGTCTCCGTTCGGCAAGAGGGCTCGACCACAACCACAAACCTCGGGCAGCTCCAGCTCTCGCGATTCCCGAACCCGGCCGGCCTCGATGCGCGACTTGGACAAGGCCTGTTCACCGAGACCAGCGCCTCCGGTGCGCCGGTGCAGGGCAATCCGGGAGAAACGGGCCTCGGCTTCCTTCGCCAAAGCTACTTGGAAAACTCGAACGTCCAGGTCGTCGAAGAAATCATCAACATGATCATCGCGCAGCGGGCGTACGAGGCCAACTCGCGGGTAATTCAAGTGTCGGACGAAATGCTGCAACTCGCAAACAACGTGAGGCGCTAAATCGTAACGTGAGTGGATCAGAATAGACACAGTTTGTGATGCATCGAAACGTATTCTCAATGCTTTTCGTTGTGCTGACCGCCGCGTTCTGCGCGGCGGCGGAGGATCGCGTGTCGCTGCGCGACGAAGTCTTCGTCAAAGGGCCCAAGGTCGTCCTCGGCGACATCGCGGACGTCCGCGGAGACAACGCGGCGTATCTTTCCAGTTTCGAACTAGGGCAAGCCGCCTCGCCGGGCAATTCGACCGTCGTGAATGTGGCGCTCGTGAAGTCGAAATTGAATGCGGCGGGCATCATCGATGTTACGGTCGACGGCTCGCCCCGCGTCACCGCGCGCACGATGTACCTCGATATCACCAAGGGGATGATCTCCGATGCGCTCCGCGAATTCATTGAGATCGAAATGCCGTGGCAACTAGACGCGACAACGATTGAAATCGCGCCGCCCGCCCAAGGTTTCGTCGTGCCGGACGGTAACGTCGAATTCCGGTTCAGAAGAAATCCGCAGTACGCCTTCATTGGCGCGGGCCTGTTTCAGGGCGACGTGCTCGTGGACGGCAAAGTCGAGAAATCGTTCAACGCGCGCGCGGCCATCGAGAGCTACGGCGACGTTGTCACCGCCGCCACCGACATCGAACGCGGCCGAAGCATTTCTCCGTCCGATTTGCGGCTCGAAAAACGCGCGATGTCCGGACTGGATCGCGGCGCGTTCTTCGACTTCGCCGACGTGACGGGGGGCGTCGCGAAAACTTCGCTTCTCGCGGGTGAACTCGTCACGGCGAGGAAAATCCGCCCCGCGACGTTGGTCCAGCGTGGAAGTCTGGTGTCCGTCGAAACACGCCTGGGGGCGCTCACCGTATCGACCCGAGGTAAGGCGCTTTCCGAAGGCGCGGCAGGCGAGATGGTCCGCGTCCTGAACCTGGAGTCTGGGCAGGAACTGGCGGGGCTCGTCCGAGACGACGGCGTGGTAGTGGTGGAATAACTCGAGGCAAACGGAAAGGAAATCCATGAATTCGAAAATGAGGTTCGCGCTGGTCCCGCTCCTTGCGGTCCTTTCGACGTTGGCTTACGGCGATTCGCTTTTCACGCAACGCGCCGCCCTCAGCGGAACGCTCGTGTCGGACCAGAAGGCCCGATATCAGCCGGGCGACATTATTACCGTGATTATCAAGGAAAAGGTGGATGCGTCTACGACCGCGAACACGAATACGAAGAAGGAGTCAGACGTCGATTCACAAGCCGGCGCAGGCGACAACACATTCCTGACCGCCGATAACCCAGGTCTAAATATCCTGAATGACGAAGAACTTCCCAATTGGAAGATCAAGGCGAAGGACGAAACGAAAACCCGAGGCACGACCACCCGCCAAAGCACGTTGAACTTGACCATCGCGTGCCAAGTCATTCGCGTCTTCCCGAATGGCAATATCGACATTTATGGCACGAAAGACCTCCTAATGAACCGCGAACATACGACCATTGAAATGTCCGGTGTCGTACGGGCGCAAGACGTTTCCGCCGCTAATACGATTGACTCGAACCAGATCGCAAACGCCTCTATCGGTATCAAGGGAAAGGGGCCGCTGTGGAACAACCAGCGGCGCGGACTGGTCACGAGATTTCTCGATTGGGTTTCTCCGTTCTAATGCTTGAGTGACAGGAACCACATGCGCACACGCCAGATACTCATCGTTTTCCTTGCATTAAGCAGCGCCGCCGTGCATGCCGCCCGGGTCAAAGACCTGTGCGAAGTGCAGGGCGTGCGCGGCAACGCGCTCAAGGGGATAGGCCTCGTTGTCGGTCTTGCCGGCACAGGGGACAAAGCCGCGGCCGCCATTCGGGCGCAGGAGCGTGTTCTCACGCGATTGACCATCGAGGTCGGCAGCGCGGCCGAGCTCGCGTCGTCGAACGTCGCCGTGGTCTACGTCACCGCGACGCTGCCGCCTTTCGCCAAAGAAGGTACGCGCATCGACATCAGCGTCCACTCCGCGTACGACGCGAAGAGCCTTCAGGGCGGTACCCTCATGGAGACGTTGCTTTACGGCGCGGACGACCAGGTGTACGCGGTCGCCCAGGGCCCGCTTTCGATAGGCGGCTTCGAAGCCGACGGTGGCGGCGGAAACACGGTGCGGACGAACCACGTCACCTCCGGCAGAGTTCCGATGGGCGCATACGTTGAACACGAAGTGCCGTCGACCATTACCGACGGTCAGCGAATCATTCTGCTTCTCAAACGGCCGGACTTCAGCGCCGCAAGCAGTATCGTGCAGGCGGTAAACACGAAGTATGGAGACAGCGCGTCGTCGGCGTTTGGCGCGGGCGCAGTCAGCATCACGATTCCGCAGGGCGATCGGGCAGACTTAGTCGGATTTATCGCCGGCCTCGAGGGGCTTGAGATTGAATTGGCGGATGGTCCCGCGCGCGTCGTGATTAACGAGCGGACCGGGACGATAGTCGTCGGTGGTAACGTACGAATACGCCCGTGCCAAGTCGCGCACGGCAGCCTGACCATTACCATCGCCCAAACGCCGCTCGTTTCGCAGCCCGCGCCATTCAGCCAAGGCGAGACCGTGGTCGCCGAGGCCACCGATATCGGCGCGGAGGAGGCCGCGGCCCGCCTCATGCCGTTGGAGGGGACTTCCGCCGCTCAGGTCGCCGAGGGGCTCAACCGCCTCATGGTCTCGCCGCGAGACATCATTTCCATTTTCCAAGCATTGCGCGAAGCGGGCGTGATGGACGCCGATCTCGAGATCATGTAGTGCTCTACATCAATCCCATAGCCGAACGTTTCGGCGCTCAAGCCGGCCTGATGGCAGACAGCCCGGCGAGAACCAAGATGGCGTTACGCGAACTCGAACATTTTTTTCTCTACACGATGCTCCGCGAAATGCGAAAGACGGTCCCCGAGAATGGCTTGTTCGGAAAGGACTCCTCGATGAGCATCTATCAGGACATGTTCGACGATGCCATCGCGGGTCACATGGCCGACAGCGGCCAATTCGGTTTGGCGAAGGCCATCGAAGAACAGTTGAGGGTGCAGGAATTGCAACAGAGCGTGCAGACGAAAGGGCAATGACCGTTCAAAGTTCAAGGTTCAAAGTTCAACGTGTGTCGCGGTAGCGACCGATCCAAGGGACTGCGAACCTCGAACCTTGAACTTTGAACTAGGCGCGTTAAGGAATTCTCGGCTTTGCCGATAACCGGTCTGGGAGTATGTCATGGGTTTTTTGCACGCGTTGGGGCCTGTAAACGGCCTAATCAATTTGGCGACCGAATTCGTCCGGGGCAAGAACATGCCGGACGTTGTTCGCGTCGAAGCGGCTTTGCAAAGCACCGACTTCTCCGCGATGCTTGCCGACAAACTTGCCGAGGCCGAACACGCCGCCGACGATCTGCTCGCCGCCCGTGACAAGAACGGCGACGGCCTTTTGACCGCCGGCGAATTGCGCATGACCCCGCGCGCCCTGGCGCGAATCGATGCGAATGCGAACGGCGTGCTCGATCGGGGTGAATTGGTGCACGCCTATGTCGACAACAATCGGCCATTGGAACGCAAGGCCATATGACAATCGCCGCGGAGCATTCGGTGGACGCGCTGTTGTCGGAGTTGTGCGAACTCTTCGACGACGAATTGGAGCGTCAAACGAACGTGCTCGCCGCGTGTCGGGCCCAAGGCGACGCCGCCAGGCTTCAAGACACGGAGGAAATGGAGCGTCGCACCCGTGCGCTGACGCTTCTGCTGGAAGAAGCCATGCAGGCCGAGCGTCGGCGAATTCAGATTCTAAAACAATTGGTCGGAGATTTGGGCCTCCCGGCCGAACGCCAAACACTCACTGATTTGATCAGCGCCACGCCGGAACCCTGGCGCGCGCGCATGCAGGAATTTCAGATCGCCATTCGGCGGGTCCTGGCGCAAACGCAGGAAGCGGTTCACACAAACGCGCGGCGGATGAAGCATTCGCTGCGCGTCGTGGGCGGCGCATTGCGCACCGTAACCATCGAAGAGGCCAGCGGCGCGGACTACGACGCCGAGGGGCGCCGGCCCGTATTCGGCGCGCGTCACACAGCGATGCTGGACGCGCTGGGGTAAGCCGATGGGAGTCACACGCGTCACGCCGGGGCTGATAGTCGAACGTGTTCTCACGAACCTCAATGCCCAAGCACGGCGGATTCTTGAACTGCAGGAACAACTTTCGTCCGGGCTTCGGGTAAACAGGCCTTCCGACGATCCGATCGACGCGCGCCGCGCAGTCAGCATACGCCAACAGATCTCGGAAAATGAACAGTTTCAATCGAACATCACCGACGCTTCCCCGCACCTGTCCGAATCCGCGTCGCAGCTCGAGATAGTTGTTGACCTTCTCCAGCGCGCCAATGTGCTCACGCTTCAAGGGGCCAACGGGACGAACAATCAGCTTCAACTCGACACCATCGCCCTCGAAATTAATCAGTTGCTCGAGACGGCTGTCGAGTCGGCGAACCATCAAACCAACGGCCGTTTCATTTTCGGCGGCACCCGCACGCTACGGGAGCCTTTCGCGGCCACTCGGTCGCCGTCCGGCGATATCTCGGCTGTCGCGTACACGGGGAACCAGGTAAACATCGAAGTCGAAATCGCAACTGATTTACGCGTGGTGATCAACGAAAACGGCGCGCGCGCGTTTCAATCATCCGTGGATTTATTCCAAACGCTTATTGGTATCCGCGACGATCTGCGCGCGGGTAACCAAGCAAACCTCAGCAACACGCGGCTAGACGAACTGGAAACCGCGCGGGATCAAGCCCTGCTCTCGCAGTCTCGCATTGGCGCGGTCCAAAACCGGCTCGAACAAGTTTCGGCGAGCACGGAAGACTTTGTCCTGCAATTGAGGGGCGTGCTCGCCGACAAGATTGAGGCGGACTTCGCGGATGTTATCGTCAACCTGAACTCACAACAAAACGCCTACACCGCCGCCCTGAACGCGGCCAGCCGCGTAATACAGCCAAGTCTTCTCGATTTCCTCCGATAGATGGGCGCTTGATGACTGGCGTATTCGCCCGATTTCCGACTCTGCTCCTCCCGCGCGAGGTGAGGGGCTGTAGAAACTTCTTGACGTGGACGTGGTCAAACGTGTACAAGATCAGCCGACCGATGGAGGGTAACACGTTTCCGGCGTAAGGAAACGATGGGTGCGAGTACCGGGTTTCTGTGTCAGACACCCTTTTCTTGCGAAACCATCTTGTGATACATTGGTCGTTTATGCGCGGCGGGCGGGGCCTGCCGCAGAGGCCTGACAACTCTCCAATGATAGAGAGGAAGGAGCAAAACATGAAAGGCTTGTATAGGGTAGCTGGTGTGGTTGTTCTGATGATGGCCGTAATGCTGTCAGGTTGCAAACCGAAGGAAGAGGCCGCCCCGGCGGGCGGCGGCGCGAAGGCCGCCGACAAGGCGCCGGCTGCCGAGAAGGCCGCCGAGAAGGCCCAATAACAACCATCGGTCTAGTGGACAGTATTGTGAATTCGATCGATCTTCGCCGGGGCGGGCGCATTCTCGCCCCGGCGGTTCTTATTTTTTTATCCGCCTGTACTCCGCCGGAATCGAATGCGCCCGTGCAGGGATCCACCGCCGGCGAAAAATCCGCATCGGCGGACGTCAAGCCGTCCGAAACCTCCGCGCCCTCCGATGTAGCGGCGGCGCCGAGCACCCAAGCCGGCGACGAAGTCGTCGATACGTCGATTCGCGATGCTGCTGGATTCGGGGACAACTCGCTGCTCGAAGGTCTCACTCCCGCGGGATGGCGGCAGACCGGCGAGATCGAGCATTACAATGTCGCGTCGCTCTACAACAAAATTGATGGCCGCTCGGAACTGTACATGGCCTACGACGTGGTGGGCCTTAGCTGGATAAGTTTCGCGAGCGAAGCGGAAAGCGGCGTATTCATCGATGTCTTTATCTACGACATGCGGACACCCACGGGCGCATTCGGGATTTATAGCGTGGAGCGCGAACCCGGCCAAGAGAAACTCCCCATCGGGCGCGAGGCATATCGGACCGGCGCGAATATCTTCTTTTGGAAGGGCCAACACTACGGCTACCTCCAGTGCTCGCGCGCAAACGACGACACCAAGGCCGCGATCGTAGACGTTGCAAACAAGCTCGCGGACCGTCTCGCCGACGATAATTCTCCAGTGATCGGAATCGAGCTCGCGCCCACGGAAGGCATGATCCCCGACACGCTTCAATACTTCCGCGCCGACGCGATGACCCTAGACTTTATGACCGACACATTTGCGGCGAAGTACGACGTGAACGGTACTCCCGTGACCGCTTTCATGACGCGACGCGGTTCAGAGGCGGAAGCAGCGGATATTCTCAAGCAGTACATCGGTTACATGAACGAATACGGCGAGAACGTGAGGACCCACACAAACGATGGCGTCGACATGACAGTGTCCGATCTGGGCGGCGGCTACTTGGACGTAGTGTTCCAACTTGGAAACATCGTTGCCGGTGTATCGTCCGTCGAGGGCGAAGAGAACGCGATCACGGCGGCCAAGGTCGTCCACGCCAAGCTCAAGCAATAGCGACAAACGATTTAGTTGATGACTCTAGGCGGGGCCCGCTCACGGCCTCGCCTTTTTTGTTCTTCTGGTCAAATTTGGGCTTGAACTGCCGCGAATTCCCGGCTGAGTTGACACTGCCCCACAAAAGGGCGAAAATGTAGTTGGTAAAAACCAATGAAGTCAACATCGGCATAGTCATGGGCGCGAGCATCGGACAACTCCCGGTCGCGCTTCCAGCGGCGCGTGGCGACTTTCGGCGCGAAAGGTCAGACGCGCCGGAGCTCGGCTTTCGCGGTGACAATCGTTCGGATCGCTCTGCCGGACCGCCGGGCCTACGACGCAGCGAGGACGAAGTCGCCGTGCGCGCGGGCTTCGGTGAAGGCACCGTCTCCGGCCCTGGGGCGGCACTGATTACCCTTAGCCGCGGCGTCCGCGCGGCGCGCGAGATTGTGCCTACCCTTCAGGAACTAAGCGCCGACGCGCGAGATCGCTCCACTTCGGACCGCGATGCCGTACGGCGCGATGCGGTACAGCGTGGCGCGGTACAGCGCGAAGCCGAACAACCCCGCGTCCAGACCCGTGTACTCGAGCCCGCGACGCAGGCCCGCAATTTTGTCAACGCCATCAACGCAACCGCGGGCGAAGTCCAGTCGCGCTTGGCCGGAGGGCCGACTCCGGGCCTCTCCCGCGCGACCTTCCAAATTCGGGGGGAAACGTTTTCCGCAGGCGAGATCGCCACGAGTCCCGACGAGTCTCAGTTGTCCGGCCCGGCCGTCACCCCCTCTCGATTCGACGTGCGAGTTTGAGCCGGACGGCGCAAGGAATAGCTTCGAACTCGTTCGCTCTCCGATTTTCAGTTACAATCGGAAACCTTCGGTCGCACAACAGGAGAAGCGCCGCCATGGCCACCAAACGTTTCGTTCTATTCTTCGCGTTACTGTTCGTTGCGCTCCCCGTCTGGGGCGAAGACAAGTTCTTCGACTCCGACGGCGTAAAGATCCGATACATCGAACAGGGCACAGGCGAACCCGTCGTACTCGTCCACGGCTTCACCGCCAGCGCCGAGGCCAACTGGGTCAACCCCGGCGTCTATCCGGACCTCGCGCGCGACTACCACGTCATCGCGCTCGATTGCCGCGGGCACGGCAAGAGCGACAAGCCCCATGACCCGAAGGCCTACGGCGCAAGCATGGCCAAGGACGTCGCGAACCTGCTCGATCACCTCAAAATCGAGAAGGCCCACATCGCCGGATACTCGATGGGCGGAATGATTGTCCTCGATTTCCTCATCAACTTTCCCGACCGTTGTATCTCTGCCATCGTCGGCGGCCAGGGTTGGAATGACCCCGTCGCGGCCGCGTCAGGACCCAATGTCGCGCAGCTCATCGCCGAATCCCTCGAGAAGGGCGAAGGTCTCCGTCCGCTGATGGAGTTGCTGACGCCCGAAGGCCGGCCCAAACCCTCGGACGAACAAATCAAGGCCATGAACACGATGCTCATGGCGACGAACGACGCAGCCGCGTTGGCCGCTGTCGCGCGCGGGTTTGGGGGAATGGCTGTGACCAAGGCACAGCTCGAAAAGAACAAAGTGCCAACGCTCGGGCTCGTCGGTGAAATCGATCCGCTGAAAGTAGCGACCGACGCCATGGCCGCCAACATGCCCAACGTCGAAAACGTCGTCGTCATTCCGGGCGCGGATCACATCACGGCGTTCGCCGATCCGAAATTCGTCGCCGCCATGCGCGAATTCATCGCAAAGCACTCCCCCACCGCCCACGCCGGAAACTGAAGCTACCTACCTCGAACGTTTCGTAGCATGGGCTTCCAGCCCATGCGGCCACGCAGGAATCTTCTACCCTGTCCAAGCACGCCCGCTGGGACTGGGGAGGGCGAGGCTCCGGCCGAGCCGGGGTACGTCAATCCCGCCTCGCCACCCCGAACACCGACAACCCGAACGGCATCGGCGCAACCCGGATCAAGCGCCGCTCGATCCACAACATGCCCGCGCAAATGCGCGATTCACCGCCGTCCCCGCCCAGGTCCGATTCGCCGCCGGCCCGTCCCTTACGCATCAATCGCACCGCCGCGGCCGCCGGAAACAACAACGTGTTCCAATACGTGGTGAACGTGGGGGAGAGTCCGGCCTCGCGCAACAACCGCACAATCTCGCCGCGCGTGAACCGTTGATCGGTATGGATCGCGCGGTCGTGCGAACTCCGCAGCCATTCGTACGCCGGGACGTTCAGATAGAGGGACCCGCCCGGTTTCAGCACGCGCCTCGCCTCGCGCAGCGCGCCCACCTTGTCGGGCACCCCCTTGTGATACAACACGTCCATCATGATTGCGGTGTCGAATGATTCATCGCGAAACGGCAGCGCGGCGCACGACGCCCTCGCAAGCCGCGACAAGTCCCGCCTCTCCGACTCCGCGATCGCCTCCGCCGCGAAATCGATCCCCGTGACCCGAAATTCCCTGCCGAGCATCGCCATGTTCGCCCCGGTCCCGCAACCGATATCGAGCAGCCGCCTGCCGGATGCCGACCCGCTGCGCCGAATCTGCTGCAAAAGCATCCCGCGAAGACCCGCGTACCACCAATGCCGGTCCTCGACACGCCGCAGAATTTCGTACTCATGCTTCTCCATTCCCGCAGTATAGTGGCTCCCTCTGTCCACCTTCGCCCCAACGCACCCCTATTCCAGAGTCAATGAACGTTGAACTTTGTACTTTGAACCTTGCTCGTCGCGATGCAACTCCGCACCGCGTTCGTGTATTCTTGAGGCCATGCGCAAACGATTCGTCAGCATCGCGGCGGCGTGCGGGCTCGTGCTAGTGGCCGGCTGCGCCACCGTGCCGCAACGGCCCCAAATCACGGACGCCGGGATTCAGCCCGCCGAACTCGTCCCCGGCGATTCCGCGCTCATTACCGTCGCGTTCAAGGACCGATTTCGGCTCGTGCGCAGCGTCAAGGGTGTTGTGGTCGAAGACCCGACAATCGAGTTTGCGCTCAAGGACGACGGCGTCGCTCCTGACGCGCGGGCCGACGACGGCATCTGGTCGCTGCAAGTCGATGTCCCGTTCAACGCGCCACCGGGCGGCTTTCAACTCGATCTCAGGGCCTACGATTCGCAAGGCAACGTCATCGTCGTGCCCGACGTGAACGGCGAGGCCCAGCCCCTCCAAGCCTCCGTCACGTTGGCCATTCGTATTCCCAGCGCTGCCGCCCCTTAAAGCGTGATGTTTCCAGTTCTTCTTGCGGTTGTGCTGGCCGCGCCGAACATCGTCGTTATTTCCGCCGACACGCTCCGCGCCGATCATCTCGGGTGTTACGGCTATCCGCTAGCCACGTCCCCAAACATCGACGCGCTTGCCGCCCAATCGCTGGTGTTCGAAGACGTAGTCTGCGAAGTCCCACTCACCGCGCCGTCCTTCTGTTCGATGTGGACCTCGCGCTTCCCCCGCCTCATCGGCGTGACGCGCAACGGTATGCGCCTTGCCGAAGAGGTGCCGCTGACCGCGGAGGTCTTCGACGCGGCCGGTTACTTCACCGTGTGCGTCCAGAGCAACTGGACGCTCAAGGCCAAACTTTCCGGCCTCGAGCGCGGGTTCGATCTCTACGAGGACGACTTCCACCAGAAACGATGGGGGTTTATCAAAGCCGAGCGCACTGCGGACGAAGTGACGAATACGGCCATCGAATCTCTCGCCAAGTGGGACCGCGAGCAACCCCTCTTCGCGTGGATTCATTACTCCGATCCCCACGCGCCCTACAAGGCGCACGATGAATTCGACCTCCACGAGGACCAGCCGAGGGATCGCTCGCGGGGCGCTAAGGTCAGGCGCGGGTACGACTCCGAGATCGCGTTCATGGACGCGCAAATTGCCGCGCTGCTCGCGGCCCTGCCCTCGGAGGACACCTTCATCGTCTTCGTCGCGGACCACGGCGAAAGCCTTTGGGATCACGGCTACCTTGGTCACGGACGCCGTATTTACCAAGACAATCTCCACATCCCGTTCCTCGTCCACGGACCGGGTATAGCGCCGGGGCGCTCCTCCTCGCCTGCGCGCGGCATCGATGTCGGACCGACAGTGCTCGCGCTCGCCGGATTGGAACCCATGCCCGGCGCGTTGGGTGTGTCGCTCGTCAACGGGCCCCCCGCATCGGACCGCGTGCGCGTGATCGAGACCTACGGCGGCGCAGTGCTCAAAGTCCCAGGCGTCAAAGAGATGATGACCGACGCGGGCCCGCAACGTCAGGCGGTGCTTCTCGAAGGATGGAAACTCATCCTCGCCGGCCGCGACGTGGAACTTTTCCATCTCCCAGACGACCCCGCCGAACGCACCAACCTCGCGCTCGAACAACCGGATCGCGTTAGGCAACTTCGCGCGTTGATCGAAGAATGGGACCGAGCAACCGCCTCAATGACCGGCCAGCAAGCCGAACTCAACGACGCTGACCGCGAGGCCCTCAAGAGCCTCGGCTACATCCAGTAGCATGGGCTTCTAGCCCATGCGATTGGGCGAAAGCGATCGCTACTCGCCGGGAAGCATGGGCTGGAAGCCCATGCTACTTTGAAGACTCACGCCCCGCTTTGAACACGCGCGGTCGTCAGCAGCGGCACCGGATCTACAGCCTTACCTCCCCGGTGCACTTCGAGGTGCAGGTGCGGGCCCGTCGCAAACCCCGTGCTGCCGCTCAAGGCCAGAGCCGTATCGCGCGACACCTTCTCGCCAGGTGACACAAGCACGCGCGAGTTGTGCCCGTAGATCGATTCAGTCCCATCGTCGTGCCGGACGACAACTACGTTCCCCAACCCGCCGCGCCATCCGGTTTCGACAACTCTTCCTGACGCTATCGGAAATACGCGTGTGCCGAGTTTCACCGCGAGGTCGATACCGTCATGGTGTTCATGCCCGCCCTTAATCGGGTTCGTGCGCCCGCCGAACTCCGAAGTCAGCCGCGCCGGGCCGTCCAGCACCGCCCGCCAAGGACTAGGCGGAAGGGAATCCAAGAACGATGTAAACGCCGCGTCCGGATTGTTGCGAAGCAGGTCCGTTTGAATCGCTTCTGGCGCCGCAATCGATTTCGCTTCGACCTCCCGCACTTCAGATTCATTTGCCCTATCACTACGATCCGAACCGGTCGCGACACCATTGTCATTCCGAAGGCGGGAATCCAGAAGCTCCTTCTCGTGCTCGCCATTTGACGAATTCGACCCCACAAACCCGTGCAGTCCAGCCGGCAACATCGCTCGCCCCGCGGTCCCTTCAACTATGGACGCATTGGAAGTCTGATGTTCCGGTTCTAGTTCCACGTCTCCCGAATGTTCCGCGATCTTCGCGCGTAATCGAGAGAGATCGATCCGCTGTCCGGGGAAAATTTTATCGGGATCATCGAGCGCGTTCGCGTCAGCCACATCCCGAACGCGCGAATACAATTCGCGCGTCGACAGCGGCGCGCCCTCTCTGCGCAATTCGTTCAGCACCACCTGCGACAGAGTATCGCCACGCCGGACGACGTACTCGCTCCGCGCACCGGCCAGCGACTGGGCAAAGTCGCCCGTCGAGTCGGTGCGGGACGACGGGAAAATCGGCGCCGCTCCGGCTCGCGTTCCGTTCTCGACAGCCTCGATACGCACACGCCCCCCTGGACGAGTTCGCCCCTTTTCCTACCGATCCCAGCAAACCGAATGCCACCCCTTAACCCCAAGCAAAATAAGGCCGGATTTACCAAACCTGACCCAAAGCCACGGCAGATGATGCCCAACTGCGGAGGAATTGGCCGGGTTGCCGGACGGCCTGGTAACCCGAAACTCCACTTTACAGTATATCGGGGACAGGTGTAGTCTCGCTCTGTTCGTTCTGCTCGCTGAAGTCCACTGCTCGAAGGAGGCGGCTCCAATGTTCGACTCCACCCACACTGCGCTCGACTGGCCCTCGTTGTCCGCACGAATGCTTCTAGCGTCGCGGAGAACTATTCGGATGGCCATCCTTTTCATACCTATCGTCTTGCTCGAGGTCGTCGCGCTGGCCCAGGAAGGCCCCGCCGAAAACAGCGTGTGGACCGGCCTCGCCGAGGGCCCTGGTCCCGCTGAATGGATTGCCGACCTCGCGCCTGTCACCCCAGAAGATTGGAACTACGCGCGCGCGGGCCACTTGCTCGAGCGCGCCGGCTTCGGCGGGACACCCGACGAGATCGCCGCCCTCGTCGCGATGCGTCCGCGCGACGCCGTCCACCAAATCGTCCGCTACCAACTCGTCGACCAACCCGACCTGCCGCCGTTCCAAGAAACCGGAATTTATCCGTCGCCGGAATGGGGCCGTGACGCGATGGTGCAGACCTTCTCGGCGATCCTCTACGGCACGCTCGACAAGCTCCCGCCCGAGCGCCGCGCCGCGATGATGGACGATGCGCGAATCGGACTTACGGCTGAAGACAAGCGAATCGGGTTGACGGACAAACAGGCCGTCGTCGACAAGTTTTATTTTTGGCGTAACGTCAACACACTCGAGATGGTCCGCGCGGAAACGTGGCTCGCCGATCGCGCGCTCAAGTCCAAGCGGCCACTCGAAGACAAGCTCGTGCTGTTCTGGCATGACCACTTCGCCACCAGCGACGAAAAGATCCGCGACTACCGCAAAATGCTTGCGCAGTTCGCGATGCTTCGCGAGCACGCCAACGGAAACCTGCGCGACCTGCTCATCGGCATCGCCAAAGACCCCGCGATGCTCGTCTACTTGGACAACCGCGAGAACTTCAAGGGCCATCCCAACGAAAACTTTGGCCGCGAAATCCTCGAACTGTTCTCGCTCGGCGTCGGCAACTACACCGAGACCGACATCAAGGAAGCCGCCCGCGCGTTCACCGGCTGGACGCTCGACAAGAACGGGAACGAGTTCGTGGATCGGCCCGATCTGCACGACGACGGCGAAAAAACGGTGTTCGGCCGCACCGGAAACTTCAACGGCGAGGACATCGTCGATATCATTCTCGAACAGCCGGCGGCCGCCCGCTACATCAGCGGAAAACTGTACCGATATTTCGTGCGCGAGGAACTCTCCGACGAACTAAACGACGAACTTGCGCAGGTGCTCCGCGATTCGAGCTACGAAATCGCCCCCTTCCTGGAGCGGGTCTTCCTCGCGCGCGATTTCTACAGCCCCGCTTCGTTCGCCACGCAAATCAAAGGCCCCGTCCAACTCGTCATCTCGACATACAAGAAGCTCGGCCTCATCGAAGCGCCCGCCTTCCCCAACTTCGCCCGCCTAACCGCCGGCCTTGGCGAGCATCTTTTCTACCCGCCAAACGTCTCCGGTTGGGACGGCGACCGCGCGTGGATCAATCCCTCGACCATCTTCCAGCGCCAAAACGTCGCGCGCTACATCCTCTTCCCCGAAGAGGTACCCGTCATCGAGAACGCCCGCCTCGAAGGCAGCCGCCGGCTCTCCGGCGACTTCATCCACGAACAATTTGTCGCGTGGGCGGCGAAAGGCGACTACACAAGCTTCCCTGCCGGCGGCGGCGAAATGATGGGCGGCCAAATGATGGGCGCCAGCACCGCCGAGGTATCGAAACTATCCAAGGAGGACTTCAATCTCTTCCGCGGCGTCTTCAATGCCGCAGTGCACGCCTTTCAGGTCGTACCTGATCCGGCGAGAAAGACCGCCGCGATCGATCTCGCGTCGATGATCCAAGGCGCGCGCCTGACCGACGCGCACTCCGCCGTCGAATACCTCCTCACGCGCTTCCTGCGCGTGCCCGTGTCCGCCGATCGCCAAGCGGAATTGGACAAATTCCTCGTTTCGCTGAACGGCGGCGACGATCTCGATTTCACTTCGCGCGATCTCGAAACGCATCTGCGTGAAGTCCTCCACCTCATCATGAGTCTTCCCGAATACCAACTCGCCTAACGCTAGGAGACGCCCCATGGCCCACGTTCGCTGTTCCCACTGCACCTCGTCTCGCCGCGAATTCCTCCGCACGGGACTCTTCGGCCTCGGAATCGGCGCGGCCCTCCCCTCCGTCTTTAGCCACACCTCCATCGCAATGGCCGCCGAGGCTTTTCAAACCGGCGCCGAAGCCCACCCCGAGCGCATCCTCGTCGTCGTCGAACTCGCCGGCGGAAACGACGGCCTCGACACGGTCATCCCCTGGAGCGACGACGGCTACCAACGCGCACGCCCCGCCCTCGGCCACAAGCAAGGCGACTTCCTCCCGATCGACGACCGCTTCGGCCTCCATCCATCGCTCGGCGGCCTCAAGACGATCTGGGACGAAGGCCTCGTCTCGATCGTCCACGGCTGCGGCTACCCAAACCCGAACCGAAGCCACTTCTCCTCGATGGAATACTGGCACACCGCCATGCCCTACGAGGCCTCGAACACCGGCTGGCTTGGCCGCCTCGCGGACGACCTCTGGACGGACCCCAAGCCCAACACCATCGTCAACATCTCGGCGCAGCAATCGCTCGCCGTCCAGGCCCAGCATCACGCGCCCGTCGTCTTCAACAACCCCGACGAATTCGTCCGCGCCGGAGACAAACTCCAAGCCGACACCTACAAGGCCCTCGTAACCAACAAAGAATCCGGCAACGCCACGCTCGATTTCCTCTCCAGCATCTCGCGCGACGCGACCAGCAGCTCCCAACTCGTCCGCCAGGCGATCCGCGACTACGACACCCCTGTCGCCTACAGCAGTTCGCCCCTCGCCGCCGATCTGCGCAAAGTCGCTGCGCTCATTAACGGCGGCTTCCAGACCCGCATCTACTACGTCAGCCTCGGCGGGTTCGACACCCACGCCAGCCAAAACTCGGGCCGCTTCTACCTCCTCACCGGACTCGGCGAGGCCCTCAGCGCGTTCCACCACGACATGAAACGCATCGGCCGCGAAAAAGACGTCGCCCTCATGATGTTCAGCGAATTCGGCCGCCGCGTCGAAGAAAACGCCAGCCTCGGCACCGACCACGGCACCGCAGGCCCCATGTTCGTCATGGGCGCGGGCGTCAAACCCGGCCACTACGGCCAACACCCCAGCCTCACCGACCTCGACGAAAACGGCGACCTCAAAATGACCACCGACTTCCGCGGCATCTACGCCACCATGATGCAAGAATGGCTCGGCTCGACCCACACCGACGCCC
>CAYXRK010000085.1:0-20529 GCA_964467615.1 uncultured Nitrospirales bacterium
GTCGAAGGCGTAAATGTTAGCCAGGTCTTCTTCCTTGACCTTGGCGGCGTCAAAGATGCGCTCCAGTCGGTTTTGCAGCTTCTGTGCCGTCTCGGCCTTCGTGGTCCAAAGCGGGAGAAGGATCGCTTCCACGTCGGCGGTGGTGATCTCGTCCAGACGCTTATCCGTCAGAGCGGCTGCGTGGTTCTCGATCGTGTTGCGCCATCCCGCCGAGCGTCGTTCCCAGGACCTTGAAGAAGTCCTTGAACGCTTCGGGCGGCGTACCTTTCGGACCGCCTGGAAGATCGCTGTCGTCCAGTGTGCGGATTTTCGCCACTGCCGCCTTGCCCGCCTTCTCGTACGCAGCTACTAAATCATCCCAGGATGCGTAGTCCGCGGCGTTGGAACTGACCGAGTCTCCGCCGGCTTGGCTCGGTCCGAACTTTTTGAAGTAGTCGCCCGGCAACTGGGGCGCCTCGCCGAAGCACATCGCGCAGACAATGGTGTCGAACGATATGCTCAAATGGCCCAACAACCACAACGGATGCGCTTTGCCGGCCTGTAGCTGCTTCATCCTCTTGCCTTCGGGCACTGCCTTGGCCGCGTCGAGGGTCGCCTTGATGGCGCCTTCATACGTCCCCGCAATCAATTCCACTCGGTCTTTTCCCATGATACGTCTCCTTCGTTGAGATACGGACGATTAACATGTTAACAAACGCTCGGCGCCGATCGCCTATTCCCATAGCGCGGCCTTGCCGCAACCAAACTGAGGCTGAAAGCTGTGTCGACGGCCCCTCACCCGTCCACCCTTCGACACCCTCAGGGCGAACGGGTGAGGGGCCTACCCTTCGACAAGTCAGGGCGAACGGGTGAGGGGCCTACCCTTCGACAAGTCAGGGCGAACAGAGTAGGGGCGGGCGACTCTGCTTACTTCGCGCCGTTCGCGGTCACGCCCGCCCAACCGTCAAATTGGTTCAGCCCGTGCATGAACATGGTCACGAAATCGTCCGGACTCTTGTCCGGATACTTCTTCGCGTTGAAGATTTCGACAAGCTCCCGGTAGTCGTCCTGGTTCACCTCGTCCTGGCAATAGAGGTCGTGCAACGGCGCGATGGCCACCTCTCCATCTGTGTGGCGAGGACAACCGACATCATCGTGAATCGTGAAGCCTTTGTACTTCCCCGTCTTCGTCTCGATGACCTTGAACGGGTACAACCGGCACAACAGCGGCCTCGCCTCGTAGATGCTGCACAGGCGCGTCTTACGATTCAGAAAATGACAGCCCTTCACCTCGTGACGCTTGAGCGCCATAAGGTAGCGCTCGCCGTCCACATCGAGCCAGGTCGGATCGTCCGGCTCGACGCCCTCGATCTCCTCGGGCGACAAGAACTCGAGGAACTCTTCGGGCTTCGCGCCGATCATCTTCACGATGCGTTTTACGTCCCACGGACTCGGGAGGCACACGACGTCGGTGCAGCAGTGGTTACAACTGTGACATTTGAATTGGAGAGAGGTCTTTGGCATCCGGAAACGTTCGCATATTTCCAGACTCCCGCGCAAGCGCCGCGCGCACACCACATACTCCGAAACCGGCTATCCGGTCGTCGTGACCCAGCTCCCGGCGAACGGAACCGCCTGGCCGACGATGAAGTTCGATTTGTCCGAAGCCAGAAAAAGGCGACTTGCGGGCCTAGGCACTCTAGTCTTATACTCCCGTCTTGCTTGAATCGCGTAATGAACGCCGTATTCAGGCGTAATGTGGGGTGTACCAAGCACTCGTCCGCCATGTGCGGCGCAGGGAGGTCAATTGCCGTGAGCCAGCTAACTTCTTCAACCCTCGCTCCCGCGAAAGCGCAGGATCTCGAGATTATTCTCGACCTAATCAATCAGATTATCAGTACCATCCGCGGCATTTTGCTCCTCTTGGGACTCGATAACCTCGCCGATCTCTTTGACCTATTCGGCGGTGGCGGCGCATAACCTTCGAACTTGTATACGGTAACTTTCGGCGGCCTATCGGGGCCGCCGTTTCGTTTGTGCGCTCAGGCGTCCGCAGTTCCCAGCCACGACGACCGCAAAAACTTCGCAAGCGGCGCTAGTGTCGCTTCGCTGAAATCGAACTCAAGACCGGCCGCCGCAAAAAGCTCCGGCAGAGGCTTCGACCCGCCCAACGCGAGGGCCGCTTTGTAACGGTCAACGGTACCGGTCCAATCACGGCGCGCGTGCTGCCAAAGTTGCAACGCTCCGGTCAGCGCGATTCCGTACTCGATGTAGTAGAGCGCTGTTGTAAACAAATGGGGTTGCCGTTGCCAGAGGTACGCTTGCTCGTCGCGTAGTCCGGACCAATCGACCGCGCCGCCGTTGAACCGCTCGTGAATGCCGAGCCAGGCATCCGTTCGCTCAGCCCGCGAGTGGCTCGGGTTCCGGTACAGCCAAAGCTGGAATGCGTCGATGATGCAAATCCACGGGAATAAAGTGATCTTCGATTCGATGTAATCGCGCCGCGCCCGCTCGAATTCCGGTCCTTCGTAAAAAGGGCCCAGCCGTTCTCCCGCCAACATCTCCATGCCGAAGGACGCCACTTCGCTGAACTCGATCGGCGCGTGCCGGTAGGCGAAAAGTCCGTGCTCTCCCGCTGCAATCGCATGGACGGCATGGCCCGACTCGTGACACAGAGTCACCACGTCGTCCGCGACTCCCACCGCGTTCATGAAAATGAACGGTGCGCGCGCCTCGCCCAATAGCGACTGGTATCCGCCCGGCGCCTTGCCCTTGCGGCTATCAATATCCAGCAGGCCGCGTTCATGCAGTGAACGAAACTGCGCACCGAGTTGGTCGTCCACCGAACTAAGCACCGCTTCCATCTTTTGAGTCAATTCCGCGGTGCTCGAGAAGGGCCTTAGAGGCCTCCGGCCTGACGGATCGGCGGCCGTGTCCCAGGGGCGCAACGTTTCGAGCCCCAGCGACTCGGTGCGCCGCGAGAGTATTTCATGGAGCAGCGGCACGAAATGTTTCTCGACCGCCGCGTGAAACGCTTCGCAGTCCTCGATGCCGTAGTCGAACCGGTGCAAGGCCTTGAACTGAAACTCGGCGAAATTCGGACAGCCGGCGTGCCGGGCGATGCGCGTTCGGATGTCGAGCAGTTCGTCAAAGATATCGTCGAGGCGATCGCGGTCTTCCATTCGTCGAACGGTCGCGGCACGCCACGCCGCCTCGCGTAGGTCCCGTTCCGGCGCCAGGAGAAAGGGCTGAATCTGCTGTAGCGTCCGCTCTTGCCCCATGAACTCGATCGTCATCGCGGCGCAGATAGTCTGGTACTCCTGCGCGAGAAGCTCGTCCTCCGCTTCCAATCGGATGTTCTCGTGGGTGTAGATTTCGATGTCCGTCCGCAGCGCGCGATCGAAAACGTTGAAACGTCCGCTCGCGTCGCGGACCCGTTCTCGAGCTTCGAGATACTTCTTACTCAGCACGTCTTTCCACGGTTTGACCTGAGTAAGCACGTGCTCGACGAAATGCGCGTGGGCGCCCGCTAGCTCCGGCGAGTCGGTCTGACACGTCATGCCGATGTACAGTCGCGAGCCCGTCTCATCGACCGCCGCTTGGAGTTCGGAAAGATCGGCGAGAAATTGTTCGATGTCTGGCGCGGTGTCCAAGCGCCGCTCGGAAAGGACACGGTAGTAGCGCAGGATCTCCGGCGCGTCCGTCAACGAGGCGTCCCGCTCGACGAAACGCCGCGGTCGGGCTGCGGGTAACGGCGGCGGGCCCTTCCGCTCGTGGGGGTCTACCGTTAGCATCGGGCACGCGTGCTTGGCCACGTGATGCTAATGCCCGCCGCCACTGCCCTAGTGTCGTGAATTTGAAATTCGTTGAATAATTCCGGCCGAGTAACCATCGTGAAGTACTCGAGGACGAATGACGAATGACGAATGACGAGCACGATGGCGACAAACATTTCTGACGAATTTGTCGTTCAGGACACTAGGCGCCAACCTCCACGCGGCGTTTCAGGAGGCTTTCGTATTGGTGGATGCGCGTATTGAGGAAGCTGAACAATTTGTCGTGCAAGGCGCGGTTCGACGCGGCGATCAACGAGCGATGGTTCGACACCGACGAATCCAGCATGAGCACTTCGTCGAAATTCTTTCCGTAGGCGTCGGTAACGAAACATCCGGCCTCTTTTGCAATGAACATCGCCGCGGCAAAATCGTACGGACATACGCCCAGCACCGTGCCTCGCCCTGCATTGATGAAGCTGTCCTCGACGACCCTGGGGATGTCCCGGTAGTAGCGGTTCGCAAAATCGACGCACGCGTCCAACTGTCCCGTCAACAAGCGGGTCAGCGAAAAGGAGGTGCTGTTGCACGCGAAAAATCCGCCCTTCAAGCTTGAAAGATCGATCAGCTTCGCCGCCGTCGGGAATATCAATTCCGCGGGACGCGCCGGCACCGTCATCGACCACGCGACCGATTCCAGGTCGGAATTGTCCGAGAGACGGATTTTCTTCGTGTGGCCGTCTTCGTACATCCGCGCGCCGCTTTCCTTCTCCGCATAGAACACGCGATTGCCGCAGAGCTCCATCACGCACGCGTTGTCGATGTCGGCGCAGACTGGCCGTTCAATGACGCGGGTGCTGCACACCGACACGACGCAGCCCTCGAACCCGCATTTCGCGGCGCGGCTGCCGTCGACGGGATCGACAACCAGCAAATTCGCCGGCTGTCCACTCGTGAAGGTCGTGTATCCGGAATCCTCGCTATAGTAGGCGACCGGCATCCGCGCCGATTTCAGAAACGCCATCAGCGCCTTCTCCGCGACGCGGTCAAGTTCAAACGTCGCGTCACCGCTTACCGCCGATCCCACAATTTCGCGGCCGCGAGTCTCGCCGAGAATCGGGGTCACTTCGGTCTTTATCGCCTGCGCCAAATCGATAAGGAAATTGCGCGAAAGCATCTTCGACTTCGAAATGCGCTTCGGCGGCGAAATCACCTTGGGCTCGACCGGGAGCGATTTCGCTGCCGTAATCGGACGCACCGCCTTGGTCTTTACAAGCGGCGCTTCCTTGATCGCGGGAGGGGCATTTTTAACGTGCTGCGCGGGTTTTGGAGTCTTGCCATTCTTAGACGCGGTCGACACGGGCGCCTTTGCCTTTGCCTTCACCTTCGTCTTCACCTTGGCATTGGTCTTCTTCTTCGCGCGGGCCGACGCGGCCGCGCCGAGCCGTTTCCTCGACGACGACCTCTTTTCGGTCACTCTTCGGCGCTCGTTTTTCAATCTCGAAGACTTCTTCGACGTGTTCTTCTTCTTTGGCTTTTGTTGTGCCATTTGCTTGTAGCCCTATCCTAGGATTAAAACCGATTCGTCGAAACGCGGACAATCGCCGAATTCGGGCGGCCTGAAAGCCGAACTGGTTTACGTCTACGCCAGCCAACACATGACTTGCGGCGACAATCGAAACGAGAAAAGTAAGAAAATAACGCGGATTTATACACCGCTGAACCGCAATCGGGCCGGAGATTCCGTCCGCGCTTTCTACACGAGACATAGTTTAACAAACTACAGTTATGTATGTAAAGAGTTTTGTGGTAGGCCTTTGCGAACAATGGCGAATGTACGCCTCACACGAACTTCGCCAGAGCCTAATTAAGCAATGTTCGACGTTTTAGCGAATCTTGCCAACAAGTCAGGACACAATCCATCGTTCCCGCCAACCTCAATCTTTGAGTAGTTTCGTGCGCGCGTGATATAAAGACCGCCTCATGGGGGAGGGGCCGCGACCGTACGCATTCGCTGCAAACATGTTGCGTCTCCCTGATCAGAATGCGCTCACCATTAATCTTACTTACGAACGACGATGGCGTGGAGTCACGCTGTTTGGCTGCCGCAGCCGACGCGCTCTCGCCGCTAGGCGACGTGTGGGTATACGCCCCGGATCGAAACCAGAGCGGAGTCGGCCACGGAGTATCTCTCCACCGTCCGCTTCGGGTCCGGCAGGTCCGGGAGCGGTGGTTCAGCGTCGATGGCACACCTACCGATTGCGTCATGCTCGCGGTGCGCGACCTGCTGCGGGCGAGGCCGGATATCGTCGTGTCGGGAATTAACAACGGCCCCAATATGGGGGACGACGTTACCTATTCAGGGACGGTCGCCGGGGCGTTTGAAGGCATGCTGCTCGGGCTGCCGTCGATAGCAGTTTCCAGTACGTCGCACGACCCACAGCACATACACGATAGCGCGCGGGCCATGGCCGAAATCGCGCGATTCGTGCTAAATAACGGCGTTCCCCGCGACACGGTCCTCAACGTAAACATTCCGGATCTGCCCTTCGAGGAATTGCAAGGAATACGCAGCACTCGGATGGGCCGTCGCACGTACGAGGACGAAATTATCCGGCGTGAAGATCCGCGTGGCGTGTCGTACTACTGGATCGGTGGAGATTCCCCCGGCCATGTTCATGACACCGGCACCGATTTCGCCGCAATCGACGAAAAATGCATCAGCGTGACTCCGTTGCATCGCGACCTTACGAACTATGAAGCACTCGCCGTCCTCGATAAATTCGATGTCTCCAGCGCGGTTCCGGCAAAACAAACAGCAACCACCTGATGAGACTTCCGATGGAGCGGGGGCTCGTTACTGTGGCGCGACACGGACGTTGTGTATACTTGTCCTCGGCGGGAATTACCGCGATGGGCGGGATCATAGGGACTCGATGATGAATTTGCGGCGCGGCTTCACACTCATCGAATTGATGGTAGTGTGTTTGATCATCGGTATCATTGTTGCGATCGCGGTCCCTCTCTTGCTTCGCAATCGCATGGGCGCGAATGAAGCGGGCGCAATTGCCGCGCTGCGAACAATCTCCAGTGCCGAGATCGGTTACAAAGCCTCAGCCATCAAGGACGAAGACAACGACGGCGAGGGCGAATTCGCCACGCTCGAAGAACTCGGCAACCCCACCGAGGGTAGCGCGCCGTTCATCGATTCCTCGCTCGCCAGCGGAATAAAGGAAGGGTACCGATTTACGGTCACGCTCGTTCCGCCATCCGGAAATTTACCGCCTGGCTACGGCGCGCGGGGGGTGCCGCTCGTCGACAGTAAGACCGGCGTTCGCAAGTTCTACATCAACGACTCGAACGTCATTCGATTCACCGCGGACGGCACCGAACCCGGCCCCGAATCGACTCCGCTGAATTAGCTTTGCGCGCTTACGCCCACGCGCGCCGGCTGTAGACCCACCACTCCGCCGCCAACACCACCAGCGCGGCCAACACGAACCAGCGCCACAACTCCCGCGTTTGCTTGAGCGGTCCTTCCTGCGCCGTCACCGCGCCACGACCAAACTGAATTTCTTCGGCTGGGCCCACGGCGCTTTCGTTCCGGTCAAGCAAGTTCACCGCGATACGGATGCGCTCGTCTCCACGCAACACTTCGTAGACGCCCGCGCGCTTTGTCGCGCCAAAGTACACCGGGCGCAACGGATCCAACTGCACCGTCTCCTCGCGGCCGTCGGGCGTCGTCACCGTCGCGCTCTCGACGCTGGGCGCCGGAAGGATCGCTATCGGTTGGCCTGTCGCGATCGACATCTCCCCCGCAAGCGCCGCCCGCGGCGTCCACGACACGATGTTCTGCAAAAACAGGGGGAACGAAAGGTTCAGCGGCCAATCCGATTCCGCCACGTCGAACCCCAACACGAGGATTTGCTGTCCGCCGCGCGATACGTCCGCAATTAGCGGGCTGCCTGTCGTCGACATTACGGCCCGCGCCCCCTCGGGCAATTCCATCCGCCGCGCACGGCGGATGCCGACGTTCGTTGGATCGAGAAATCGCATCGCCGGATGGTCCGGCTCGGTGGAAAGAACCGCGGGCCGTTCGATGTCCTCCCCGAACGCGAACCCCTCGAGCGGCGGCGCGGCATTGATGAACATCAGCGAACCTTGCGGCAGCGACGGCGGCGCGAAGCCGTCGAATATCGTGATGTCATATGCGCCGTCGCCCGAAAACGCCGTGGGTTCGACTGCGCTCAACTCGACGCGCGGCTCCAACGCCAGCGCCTTCTTCAGGTAATAGCCGCTCGTCGATTCGCCGTTCGTCACCACCAGCGTCTTCAACTTCGTCGATGGCCGCATCGCCAGCCAGGCGCGGTTGTCCGCGTCAAGCGCGTCCACGCGATCCAGTTCCGCCCGCAGCACGCCCTCGCCCAAGTCCGGGTGGCTGAACAGCGCCTCCTGATCGCTCGCGGCGGGGACCGTTACTTCCTCGACCGCCAATAGGTTGTCGTCGAAATACAACGAGAGCGTCGTCTTCAATTCCGTATCGCTCTCGTTGTGTACCAGCACGAAAGATTGCTGATCGCCCTTGCCTTCCGTTGGCCGCCGGACGCTGAAGTTTGTGATGCCCGCGTTGTCCCGCGTCGCCCCGATGCGAATGTATGACATGTCGATCGCCCGCGCGCCGATCTCGTCCACGTCCGAAAGTTTCCCGTCGCTCAGCAACACGAGCTTCAGATTGTTTACGACGCTGGGAATATCCGGATTGTCCGGCGCGAGTGAGCGCGCCACCAGCATCACGTCGCGGATGTTCGTGCGCGTGTCCGCCGGCCCGATCGAGTTGATTGCCCGCCGTAGCCGGAATTTGTCGTCCGTCAATTCACACAAAATGTCCGCCGACTCGGAAAACGCCACGACCATCATCTTGTCGTCGGACTCCAACGTATCGGCGATCTCAAGCGCCTTCCCGCGCGCAAGTTCGAGCCGCGATTTCCCGTCCTCGATCGTCTGCATGCTCGCGCTGTTGTCGATCATGACGCAATAGTTCGCGCCCTGCCCGCCTTCCGCCTGAACAAAGGGCCGCGCCAACGCCACGACCAACCCCATGATCGCCAATATCTGCAAGAACAACAGCAGGTTCTTCCGCAACCGCTGAAACGGCGCGTTCGCCGTCAGGTCCTGCAAACTTTTGAGCCACAAGAACGTGCTCGAAATAACGACTTCAGTGCGCCGTAACTTGAGCAAATACAAAAGAATGACGACCGGAATCAGGGCGAGAAACCAGAAGAACAGAGGGGCGAGAAACGCGCTGCTCACGCCACCATCCCCCCCCGCCGCAGCAGGTCCAACGCGACGTTCTCGATGGACGCGTCGCTCGATACCGCCACGTGCCCAATGCCCCGCGCCGTGCAGTAGCGCCGAATCGTATCCAAGAATCCGTCGCGGTTCGTGTGGTACTTTTTCATCAGCGCGCGGCTCATCGACACTTCCGCGAAGCTCAGCGTCTCGCTGTCGATCAGCTTGAGATCTCCCTTGAGTTGCGGGTCGATTTCTTCCGGCGCGAGCACGTGAATCGCGTACAGGTCCGAGCCGGTTTGGTTCAGCCGCTTGATTGCGCCCTCGAACCCGGCCTCGTCGAAAAAGTCCGAAATGATGACCGCGACGCCCTTGCTCCTGTTCCGCGCCAGGTATCCCCGGCAGGCCTGCTCGAGGGCCGTCCCGCCGCCCGCCTCGACCGATTCGATGAACGCGAACAGTTTGTGCACCGACCCCTTACCGCGAACGGGATTGATGCGCTGAAACGCGCCGCCCGAAAACGCTTCTATCGCGACGCGCTCGTGCCCCGACAACGCGATGTATCCCAGCGCCGCCGCCAGCCGCTTGGCAAAGTCCACCTTGTGCGGCGTCCCGAATGCCATCGATCGGCTCGCGTCGATCAGCAAATGCAGCGTGAGGTCTTCGCGCTCCTCGAATAATTTGATGTAGAGGTCCTCGAGCCGTCCGTAGATGTTCCAGTCCACGTGCCTCAAGTCGTCACCCTGCACGTAGTCGCGGTAGTCCGCGAAATCGACGCTCGCCCCCTTGCGCCGGCTCTTGCGCTCGCCCTTCGTGACTCCCAACTTCACGCGCTTCGCCAAAATGGCGAGCCGTTCGAGCCGGTTAAGGAACTCCGGCTCCAGCAATCGCGTCTTCGCCGAATCGTCCATTCGCCACCCATCCTGCGCCGGCATCTTGCCGGCTCCGATTGCCGCCAGGATGGCGGCGGTACAATCACGCCACCTTCGCAGCCTCTGCTGTATTCTCCAGAATCTGTCCGATAATTTGGTCCGCCGTCACGCCGTCCGCCTCGGCTTCAAAATTGAGCAACAACCGGTGCCGCAACGCGGGCAGAGCCGCCTTCTGAATGTCCAGAAACCCGACGTTGTACCGACCATCGCGAAGCGCATTGACCTTGCCCGCCAGCAGCATCGCTTGCGCGCCCCGCGGACTCGCCCCAAACCGCGCGTAATTCCTCGCCATCTCCGCCGCAAGCGGGCTTTTAGGCTGTGTCGCCAGCGCCAGCCGCACCACGTAGCTCGTCACCTTCGGCGCGACCACCACCTCGCGCACGAACCCCTGCCACTTGAGGACCGTCGCCGCGTCCATCACGTGCGAAATTTTGACCGATTCCTTTTTCGTTGTGCGATCCAGGATTTCGCCAAGCTGCGCCTCGTTCGGAGATTCGACCAGCAATTTGAAAAAGAACCGATCAACTTGCGCCTCCGGCAGCGGATACGTCCCCTCCATCTCGATCGGGTTTTGCGTCGCCAGCACGAAGAATGGTTCGTCGAGCCGGTGGGTCGTCCGCGCGACGGACACCGTATGTTCCTGCATCGCCTCGAGCAGCGCCGATTGTGTCTTCGGCGTCGCGCGGTTGATTTCGTCCGCTAGCAGGATGTTCGAGAAGATCGGGCCTTTGCGGAACTTCACCTCGCGCTTGCCCGAATCGTCCTCGAGGATGATGCTCGTGCCGATGATGTCCGCGGGCATGAGGTCGGGCGTGAATTGGATGCGAGAGAACGGAAGATCCACCGCTTCGCTCAGCGTCTTGACGAGTTGCGTCTTGCCCAAGCCCGGAACGCCCTCGAGTAGGCAATGGCCCCCGGCAAAAAGCCCCGTCAGTACACCGTCAACAATGTCGTTACAGCCGACGATGACCTTGCCGATTTCCGCCCGCAGTGTGTCGAAATCCGCGCGAAATTCCGCCGCAGCTTGTTCCACGTTCATGGTGCAGTCTCCTTGGGAAACAATCTTGCGTCCCGGGCAGATCGATTACGATTACGATTACGAGCACGGCTATCGGCGGCGATTTGCGCAACGGGTTACTCCGCCCGGTGCTAACGCCTTTATCATAGGACAGGGTACCATATGCGCCCGATTTCAACGAGGTGCTCATGGACGATCTCGATGCGGCGCGGCCAAGGCCGCCACGCCCGTTCAAGGCGTACAACGACGCGGAATTCCTGAACAGTTCCGCGGCGCGTTCAATACGGCTGTTGAGCGAATACGAAGGGCCGCGCGACCGGTTGCGCCGGTACCGCATCAACCATACAGTCGTCTTTTTCGGCTCGACGCGAATCCGTTCGCGCGAGGCCGCCGAGGCGCATTGGAAGGCAGTCCAAAACGAGTCGAATACCAAGGACGACGCAAAGACCCGCTACGCCATCGAGGTCGCGCGGCGCGGCGTCGAATTGTCCCGCTACTACGAGGAAGCGGCCGACCTCGCGCAGCGCATCACGGAATGGTCGATGTCGTCCTTGCGGCCGGGCGTGCGGTTCTTCGTCTGTTCCGGCGGCGGCCCAGGCATCATGGAAGCGGCAAACCTCGGCGCGCGCCGCGCGGGAGGACGCTCCGTCGGGTTCAACATCAGCCTCCCCTTCGAGCAAGCGCCGAATCCGTATCAATCCGAGGAACTCTCGTTCGAGTTCCACTATTTCTTCATGCGCAAGTTTTGGTTCGTGTATCTCGCGAAGGCGCTCGTCGTGTTTCCTGGAGGGTTCGGCACGCTCGACGAAATGTTCGAACTACTCACGCTCGTGCAAACCGAGAAGACGCGCAAGTACATGCCCATCATCCTGTACGGCAGCTCGTTCTGGAAGGAAGTCATCAACTTCGAGGCCCTCGCCAAATGGGGCGTCATTGGCCCGGACGACATGAACCTGTTCCAATTCTGCGACAACGTCGACGACGCATTTCGGTATCTCAAGACGGAACTCACGCGGTTGTACCTGGAAAAATAGCAGGGGCTTCCGGCCCCTGCGCCTGCCGCGGCGCCGCCGCAAGCGCGCGTCCTCGTTTACACCCGCTCATCGGTCTGCTACCATACGCGTTGATGTCCTGAGGTCCGATTCATGCGCACTCGCGTAGCCATTCTTTCCGTTCTGGTCGGCTTCTTCGCAGGTTGTGCCGAAGAAAAAGCAGCCGAGCCGGAAGTCGCCCCGCCGCCGCCGCCAACCGTCCAGGAAATACAGACGCAAATCGAGACCGCGCTGCAGCTCACCAGCCCGTTGCCGCCACCAACCACGTCACTCTCCGGAGCAGACGCTGCCGCGTGGCTGGGGCAGGTAAGGACCCAAAAGCAAACGCACAGTGCTACCCCAAACGGCCAACAGGCGCTTCGGAACGTCTCGAAGAAGTTTGAAGAACATGTTACGCAGGCCGAACAAGCCGGTATGTGGGATTTCGTGCTTGCCAATGCCGAGGCGCACGAGGCGCTCAACCCCGGCACGACCAAGTACGTACAGATCAAACAGCGCGCCGTCATAGAGCTGAAAAAGCCCCGCGTCAAAATCTTGATGATCATCGAACAGGACGGGATTACGACGGCAAAGGCGAAAGTCACCCTGCCACTCGAAGGGAAAACCTACGACGAAATATTTCGCGAAGGCGAAATCCTGCACGGTATTAGGCTTGTCGAGTTCATTGGTAAGGCCCGGGGCGCACGATTCGAGTATCTCGAGACCGGCGAGATGTTCGACGTTAAAACACGCGAATAGCCTCGTGCGATGGGCGTAGCCGAACCTCGTCTCTCGTTAGTGCATTTCGCCGCCATCGCCGCGGCAAGTTTCCTGGCGTATTCAAACACGTTCACTAACGGATTCGTGTGGGACGACGCTTCGTCCTTCCTCCGCCACGAAACCGTCCAGCAGCCGTCCCGGTTCGTCCAACTCTTCCGCGAGGACCAACACGCCTACGGGCGCGGCCAGGGGAATTTCTATCGCCCGCTCGTTGCAGCGTCGTTCATGCTGGATTATGCCATCGCGCGGAAGCCTAACGCCGAGGCCGGGCCGCCGGCCGATCCGAGTCCGTTCGTGTTTCACGTCCAAAGCGTCGCCTGGCATGCCGCCGCCGCATGCCTCTTGGCGTTGTTATTTACTCGCCTCAGCGTCCCGCCTCTCCCCGCTGCCGCCCTGGCCGCGATCTACGCACTCCACCCCCTGCACACGGAAGCCGTCGCGTACATTAGCGGGCGCGCCGATTCCATGGCCGCCGCATTCATACTGGCCGCGCTGTGCCTCGTGCTGAGTGATTCGCGACGGGTCCCCTACGCTGGCCGTGTTGCGCTCAGCATCGCCTGTTTCACCGCCGCGCTATTGAGCAAGGAGTCCGCGTTCATCTACCCCGCGCTGTTGCTGCTGTGCCTCGTGTTCGACGCACGCGCCAAGGTCGAGCGCCTCAAGCCTTCGCGTCTGGCGCCATTCTTCACGTCGATGCTCGCGTTCGGCGCGTACGCGTTTATCCGAGTGACCGCCCTTAACTTCAGCGCCGGAACGGACCAGACGCCGCAGCCATTTTCCGCTCGCGCGGTGGACTCGATGCAAGCCCTGGCGGAGTACGTAAAGCTCGCGCTCTATCCCTCCGCGCTCCACATGGAACGAACGCTCGATGGCTTCTCTACCCTGCATACGCTCACGGGCGTGGCAGTGGTACTCGCGCTCATCGCCGGAATCTCGCTCAGTGTCCGCTATCATCGCTGGCGGGCCGCGTTGGGGCTGTCCTGGTTTGTAGTTACGTGGCTGCCGATCTCCGGCCTGTTCCCCTTGAACGCGCCGATGGCCGAACATTGGATGTACGTTCCGTTGATGGGCCTCGTCATCGCCGCGGCCGATTGGATCACACTTCCGTTCGTCGCACGGCCCGTCCCTCGCGCACTCGTCCTCACGGCGGCCGCCAGCTGGATCGGCTTCCTGCTCTTCACCACGGTCCAGCGCAACCGCGATTGGCGCGACAACGAGTTCATCTACGCGGCGACGCTGCGCGCCAATCCGGAAAGCCTCCGCGTCCGGTATAACCTCGCGGTCACTTACGAAGATTTGGCCGGCAATTCCGTCGGGGCGCAACGTGAATACGTCCGGCTCATCCAGCAGTACCACGCGCTGACGCCGCCGCCCGCCCAGGATTCCGAACTGTATCTCGCCATGATCGAATCGCGACTTTCGCTCGGCCGCATCTATCACCAATCGGGCGACTACGCCAGCGCCGAACGACAGTATGCCGCGCTTTCCCCCGTCCCAGTCACGCCCGCCTCCAAAGGCGTCCTCGCGGAGGCGGCCCTCGGTCTCGGTCAGCTCTACCTCGCCACGGGCAATCAAAACCAAGCGCGCGAGCAATTCGAACGCGCCATCCAACTCGAACCACAATTGTCCCCAATTGTCCGGCAACTGTCCGGCCCATCGTAGTTCGCCCGGCCCGACTCGCAAATGGTCAAGGAGAATTCAAATGCGCGCTCGGTCGCTCCCGTTCGTCGCGGCATGCGTCGCCATCGGGGTCTCGGCCATGGCTGACGAACGCCCGCGCATCCGCGATCTTGGTGTGTCCCCCGGAGTACTCTCGCCCGGACTCTTCAACGCCATCACGGACGTAGACGGCGTCCGCGTCGGCCACTGCACCGTGATCGAAGGCGACTCCGTCCGTACGGGCGTCACCGCCATCCTCCCGCACGGAGGCAATCTCTTCCAAGAAAAAGCGCCCGCCGCTGTCTTCGTCGGGAACGGGTTTGGAAAAGCCGCGGGGTTCCTCCAAATCGAGGAACTCGGATCGCTCGAATCGCCTATCGTTCTTACCAACACACTCAGCGTCGGTACGGCAATTCAGGGCGTCGTCGACTGGATCCTGCGCCAACCCGGCAGCGAAGATGTCCGATCCGTCAACGCCGTAGTCGGGGAAACTAACGACGGCTACCTCAACGACATTCGCGCCGGCCACATCAACGGCGGCCACGTAGCGGCCGCTCTCCAGGCCGCTCATTCCGGGGCCGTCGAGGAGGGCTCTGTCGGCGCTGGGACCGGCACACTCTGTTTCGGCTGGAAGGGCGGGATCGGCACGTCTTCGCGCGTGCTGCCCGAATCGATGGGCGGCTACACCATCGGTGTTCTCGTTCAAACCAACTTCGATGGAATCCTCACCATCGACGGTCGTCGCGTGGGTGAAGCACTCGGCCGCTACGCGTATGGCGATGCGCTCGAAGAGGTCCGTTCCGCGTCGCCCCAACGAGCGGCCCACGCGAGTGACGCGCCGGGCGAGGGCTCCGTCATGATCGTTATCGCGACCGACGCGCCTGTCTCCGCGAGGAACCTCAAACGCCTTGCCGGACGCGCTCCCCTCGGACTTGCTAGGACGGGGAGTTTCATGGCGAACGGCTCCGGAGATTTCGTGATCGCGTTTTCAACTCGAAACCACGAGGTCCACTCTCCCTCCGAACGTACGCGCCAGGTCGAAGATATTTACAACGATTTCATGGGCCCGCTTTTTCTGGGCGTCGTGGAAGCCGTGGAAGAGGCCGTGTACAACAGTCTCACAACGGCAACTGCCGTCACGGGTTACAAGGGCCGGCACGCTGAAGCAATTCCTATCGGGCCACTAAGAAAAATACTAAAGCCTAAAAGCCGTTAACTCGCCAAACGTGGATGGTTCGGCTATAGTATTGGCGTATCTCTTATGGAGGAGCCGCCATGAAAAAGGACCGATGGGTCGCTGTGCTCGCGTTATGCATCCTCGCGTGTTTTCTGATCGGCGTAATGACGGACGCCGTCCATGCCCAGGACAAAAAGACGACCAAAGGCACCGACAAGAAGCTAGCGAACAAGAAGGGGGTATCGAACTCACTCGCCAAGAAGAAAGATGACGACGGGACAGAAGGGCCATCGAAGTTGAAGATGGGCATTGGAGTGGGCAGCATCTTTGTCATGATCGCAGTCGTAAAGTGGCTGTAGCCGAGTGAGCCCTCGAAAGAAGGCGGCGCCCAAGCGGGCGCCCGCCGGTGAAAACCGCATCGTCGAGACGCTGTCGCCCGCGCCTCCGGGAGTTCTGCTTCTCGACGACGAACAAAGCATTCTCGACATCCTCGGCGACCACCTCTCGAACGAGGGGTATGCCTGTACCGCTACGGACGATCCGAAGCACGCGCTCGATTCACTGAAGACCGGCACGTTCTCGCTACTCATCTCGGATCTGCGCATGCCCTCGATGAGCGGCATCGAAGTCGTGAAACACGCCCGCGAAATCGAACCCGACTTGGCGATCATCATCATCACGGCCGCCGAAGGGGTCGAGACCGCGGTCCAGGCGATGCGGGCAGGCGCCGACGACTACGTCACCAAGCCTTTCAACCTCGGCGAGATATCGTTGGCTGTGGCCCGTGTGTTGGACAAGCGAAGGCTCGTCCTCGAAAACCGCCGCTACCAAAACGAACTCGAGCGGCGTGTGAACGAAACCACCGAAGACCTTCGCCATACGCGCGACTACCTTGAAAATCTGATCAATAGCACGGTCGACGCGATCCTCACGATTGACGCCAACGGGCGCATTCATTTCGCAAACCGCGGCGCGCGCACGCTCGTAGGCCGGACCAAGGAGAATCTTGACGGCCAAAACCTCGCCGACTTCCTGGTCGGGGGCAAGGAAGAAGTGCGGTACCTCCGCCGCGTGCTCGAACCGAACAAGCCGATGCAGAATTACCAAACCGAAATCAAGGGGAAGTCTGACGCGCTTATCCCAATCAGTGTGTCCGTCTCGCTCATTCCCGGCGCTGGCCCCGATGAAGGGAGGACCTTGCTGATATGCAAGGATGTTACCGACCAAAAGAACCTCGAGCGCGATCTTAAGGAAATGTCCATTCGCGATGGCCTGACCGGCCTCTACAACGTTCGCCACTTTTACGATCGCCTGGAGGCCGAGGTCGAGCGCTCCAAGCGTCAGAAGCGGCCGTTGTCGCTGCTGCTTATCGACGTTGACGGGTTCAAGACGTACAACGACGCTCACGGACATCTGGCGGGAGACGGCGTGCTTAAGGCCGTCGCCGAGGTGCTCGAGGTATGCACTCGAGAACACGTTGACCTTCCCTTCCGGTACGGTGGCGATGAATTTACCGCCGTCCTCCCCGAAGCCGACGAAAAAACGGCGCACGTCATCGCGGACCGCGTCCGTGAAACCTTCGAGCGCAAACGCTTCGATCTCCTTACACTCAGCATCGGGTTGATGACGTACTCGTTCAATCTTCCCGTGCGCCAATTTATCCAATACGCGGACTCGGTCATGTACGAGGCCAAACGCGCCGGCGGCAACCAAGTGCGCGTTTACGAACCTGCAACGTAACGTAGGTCCGCGCTGCCGTACCCACGGTGATGTGCGCCTCGGGGCGTCCCAAATACATGCGGTTGAGTTCGACACATGGAACACGCCGATGCCATACTCGGTGTCACTTACGGATTGTCACTCGGTAGAAAAGACGGCGAACATGTCGGGAATGACCCCGCGGCCCCCGAAGGCCGCGGAACGAAAACGTATCGGCGAGTTGCTCGTGGCGGAAGGTTTCGTCGAGCCACATCAAGTCGCCGAAGCGTTGCGCATCCAAAAACAAAAAGGCGGAAAAACCGTCGAGATCTTAATCAGCCTTGGGTTCCTGAGCGTCGGAAGGTTCGCCAGCTTCGTCTCCAAGCACCAAGGAATCCCGAGCCTCGAACTCGCCAACTATCGGATCGACTCCGAAATCACCAGCCTCATACCCCGCGATTTCGTTGTCAAGCACGAAATCTTCCCGATCGACAAACTCGGCAAGCTCCTCACCGTCGGTATGGTGTGTCCCCTTGACACCGATACGCTCGAAATGTTGGAAAGAACCACCAAACTCCGCGTCAAACCTGTGCTCTGCAGTGCCGCAGACTTGCGAAAAGCGATTGACATGTACTATCCGAACAACCACGCGAAAAAGACCGAAGCCAAACGGCAATTCGACGGTGACGAACTCGAAAGCTCGATGAAGATACAGATTGTCGGCAAGCTTCTTCGCGACATCGAGGGCCTGCCGACCCTGCCCACTACCGTGCAGAAGGTCCAAGAGGCCGCACAAAACGATTCCGTGGCGTTGAAAGACGTCGCCGTCGTCGTGGAGAAGGACCCCGCGATCGCCGCCAAACTCTTGCATCTCGCCAACTCCGCGGCCTACGGCTTTCCGAACAAGGTCGACAGCATCCAAATGGCGACCACGTTGCTCGGTCTCAAGGAGACGTATTTGGTCGTGCTGTCGAGCGCCGTCGTGAACATGATCGAGAAGGCGGACGGATTCAACTATCAAAAGTTTTGGAATGACGCTATGTTTTGCGCGATCGCCGCCAAGCAAATCGCCGATGCCTGCGGCGAGCGCCGGCGCCCCGGCGTCTTTACCGCGGGATTGCTCCACGACATCGGCCGTTTCGCCCTACACGAAGTCGCCCCTGGGTGGTACAAGCGCGTCAATCCGGGACTGACCGGGACCGAATTGGTGGATGAGGAGAACCGGGTAATGGGAATTGCCCATCCCGAAGCCGGTTTCACGCTCGCCGAACGGTGGGGACTCCCGAAGGAAATCTGCGAAGCGGTCCGGTTTCACCATTGTCCCGAAAACGCCGATGACTCCAAAGACCTCGCAGCCATGATCGCCGCCGCCGCGGGCCTCACCGAGGCCCGCTCGAACCCATTGCCCGATGGCGGCCTCCCGGAGGTCGTCGTCACGCGGTTTGCCGCGCTCGGAATCGACGCCGACGAGGCGTCCCGCATACGGCTACTCGCCGAGAACGCGCAGGAATCCGGTGCGTCTAAAGACGCCTCACGCACCCATTTCTAGTTCACGCCTCGCTTTGCGCCTCCCTTCGTAAGTTGGTACGCTTCACGTCTCTCAAGGTCCGCTCGCGTGTCGGTCGTCATCATTACGGGTTCCGCCGGTCTCATCGGTTCCGAGACCGCCCGCCGGTTCGCCGCCGAAGGCCACACCATCGCCGGCATCGACAACGACATGCGCGCGCGTTTCTTCGGACCGGACGCATCCACCAGTTGGTCGCGTAAATCTCTCCAAAACGACTTGGACAATTACCATCATCATGATGTAGACGTCCGCAACCTCGACGTTCTGCGTGAAGTCTTCCGCGAGTACGAGGGGGAAATCGCGCTGATCGTCCACACGGCCGCCCAGCCCAGCCACGATTGGGCGGCGCGCGAGCCCCTCACGGACTTTGGCATCAACGCCCTCGGCACCGCAAACGTGCTCGAGCTCGCGCGCCGATACGCCCCCGACGCCCCCTTCATCTTCACCTCGACCAACAAGGTCTACGGCGACACGCCAAACCGGCTCCCCCTCATCGAGCACGACACCCGCTACGAGCTCGATCCCGCCCATCCTTACGCCGTGCACGGCATCGACGAATCGATGTCCATCGATCAAACCCTCCATTCGGTCTTCGGCGCGTCCAAAGTCGCCGCCGACGTCCTCGTCCAGGAATATGGCCGTTATTTCGGCATGAAGACCGTCTGCTTTCGCGGCGGCTGTCTTACCGGCCCCGACCACGCGGGCGCGGAGCTGCATGGATTCCTTTCATATCTTATGAAATGCGCCATCACCGGCGCCGAGTACCGCATCTACGGATACCGGGGCAAGCAAGTCCGCGACAACATCCACGCCCGCGATCTCGTCGAGGCGTTCACGGCATTCTTCAAGGCCCCTCGCTCCGGCGCGGTATACAACATCGGCGGCGGCCGGTTTGCAAACTGCTCGATGACGGAAGCCATCGCCGCGTGCGAAGAAATCGTCGGAAAAAAAATGCGCACGACCTATGTTGATTCGCCCCGCACCGGCGATCACATCTGGTGGATTAGTGATCTCCGCCGGTTCCAGCACGACTATCCAACGTGGAAGTTGAACTGCGGCATCCGCTCCACACTGGAAGAAATCTACCAAGGACATGAGGCCCGGCTGGGCAACGCCACGGCCAAATGAATTTTGGTATCGTGCTCCTGCTCGCTATCGCAGCCGAGAACTTCGCTTCCCGATACGCGTGCCTCTCATTTGCGATTCACCCCACCAACGAGGTACCCATCACGTGATGAAAGGCATCATCCTTGCCGGCGGCGCTGGCACGCGCCTCCACCCGCTGACCAAGGTCGTCAGTAAGCAACTCCTGCCCATCTACGACAAGCCGATGATTTACTATCCGCTCAGCACCCTCATGCTCGCGGGCATACGCGACATCCTGATCATCTCGACACCCCACGATCTGCCCCTCTTCGAGCGCCTCTTCGAAGACGGATCGTCGCTCGGCCTTAGCATCTCGTACGCCGAACAACCACGTCCCGAGGGCCTGGCCCAGGCCTTTCACATCGGCGAAGCATTCGTCGGCAATAGCCCCGCGTGTCTCATCCTTGGAGACAACATTTTCTACGGTCACGATCTCGCGCAGGACCTGCCGGCGCGTGGCGCCCAGGCTCTGGGCCGACC
>CAYXRK010000086.1:0-20225 GCA_964467615.1 uncultured Nitrospirales bacterium
GTGATTGGTGGCGCGACGCTGAATGACTACCGGTCGATTTTGCACGCGCATGCGTAGGACTCGGCGCACACGGGGGGTACGCGGCCGGAGATGTTGGAGGACGCGAAGCGGGCGAAGGTCAGCGTCATTATGTTGACGGACCATTTTCGCCCGCCGCGCGACTTCATGGACAGTTGGCGCGGCCTGCGTGATGGCGTGCTGTTTATTCCGGGGTCGGAGTCGCATGGATTTTTGCTGTATCCGGAAACGTCGGTCATGGCGGAAATGGAGGGCACGAAGGAGGGCCTGATCAAAGCAGTCGGCGCGGGAGAGGGATTCTTGTTTCTCTCGCACGTCGAGGAACGCGTCGAGCATGCGATGGACGGCCTCTTGGGGATGGAGGTGTACAACCGTCACGCGGACGCGAAGGACGACATGGCGCTGCTGATGACGGTCGCGAATTGGGCGACGGACCCGAAGCAGGGCGCGCGGTTGACGGAGATGATCGCGAAGTATCCCGAAGAGGTTCTCGCGGCGCAGTGCGACTACGACGAGTTGTACATGGGCAAATGGGACCGCGAATCGCAGACGCGTCGTGTGGTGGGCGTTGCGGCGAACGACTGCCATCACAACCAAGTGTTCATCGTGAAGATGGTGGACGATCAGAAGGCGCTGCTTGGGACCATCGTCGATCCGGACGAGGACATGCGCGAGGTGACCGTGGCGCAGAAGCCCTCGCTCGCGGAATTGATGAAAGGCCACAAACCCGGCGATATCGTCGCGAAATTCGACTTCGATCCGTATTGGGCGTCGTTCCACAACGAAAGCACGCACATCCTCGCGCCGGAACTGACGGAGCCGGCGATCCGCGCCGCGCTCAAGGAAGGCCACGCGTACGTCGCGCACGATTGGATGTGCGACCCGACTGGGTTCGGGTATATAGCGAGGAAGGGAGATGGTCCGATTGCAATCATGGGAGACGAGGTGAAGGCGGAAGGCGGGGTGGAGTTGCTGGCCGTAGCGCCGTCGAAGTGTCTCATTCGGATTTTGAGCGCAGGCAAGACCGTGGTCCAAGAGACGGCCGACACGGCGCGCCTGGAGAACGCAGCGCCCGGCGTGTACCGCGTGGAGTGTTGGCTTGAAGTCGATGGCGAGATGCGGCCGTGGATCTACTCGAACCCGATTTATGTCCGCTGACACCGTCGGGGAAATCAACGGAATGAATCCGGAAGTGATCGAGGACGTGTTTGCGGTCCGACACAATGCCGGCGCGTGGCAGCGTACCGACCACACGTTCGTGCGGATAATCGGCGCGGACGCGGCGAGTTGGCTGCACAGTCAGACGACCAACGACGTGACGGGGCTCGAATCGGGCCAAGGCCACGCGAACGCCATCTTGGATCGGCAGGGACGGCTTCAAGGGCACTTCACGCTGCACCGCTGGGAGGACGAGTATTGGATGCTCGTCGAGCGGGCACAGTGGCCGCG
The DNA here is from genome assembly GCA_964467615.1 of uncultured Nitrospirales bacterium. Classification (GTDB taxonomy): domain Bacteria; phylum Hydrogenedentota; class Hydrogenedentia; order Hydrogenedentales; genus CAYXRK01. Next base: position 1,468 of record CAYXRK010000086.1, read on the forward strand.
CGTTCACGAGCACCTCGACGCGCACCTGTTTATCGAGAACGTGCAGATGGAAGAGGCGGGCGAAGACCTTGAGCAGGTGGTGATTCAAGGGCCGAGGACGCTGCGCTACTTGGCGGCGCTTCTGGACAAGGAAGGCGTCGAGGCTTCGCATTTGTTGCCGTCGGCGGGTTGGGGATGTCATCCGCTCGAGTTGTTGGGCTTCGAGGTCCTTGCGTTTCGAGTTTCGCTGACGGGCGAGGACGGGTACGTGTTTGTCGTCGAGCGTGGACAGGGCGGGGCGCTGTTGGACGCGCTGATCGCCGGCGGGGGGAACGCGCCGGTCCCGCGGATTCTCGATGAGGCGATCGAGGTCCTGCGAATCGAAGCGGGTATTCCGAAATTTGGCGTCGATATGGACGCGACGAACCCCATTCCGGAAACGACCCTCGAGCGGACGGCGGTCAGCTACGAGAAGGGATGTTACATCGGTCAGGAGGTCGTGGCGCGTTTGCGGACATATGGGTCGGTCAAGCAGGCGCTGGTGGGTTTAGTATTCGAGGCGTCGGATGTTGGTGAAACGAAAGGCGACGGGCTGTTTGCCGGTGCGAAGCGTGTTGGGCGAATCACGTCGCGGACGTATAGCCCGACATTGGACGCAGAGGTCGCGTTGGCGTACATGGATCGTGAGCACCGCGCGTCGGGGGAAATGTACGAACTTCACGCCAAGGGCGCGGATGCGTCGTTTCGCGCGCGGGTTACCGCGTTGCCGTTCTACGAGGCGCGGGGCCGCACTGACCAGGCGAGGGCGCTGTACGAAGAGGCGTTGGCGCTGTTCGAGACGGACTTGGAGGACGAGGACGTTTCGGCGATTCCTCTGCTCAAGGAGGCGGTTTTGCTCGACCCAGGATTCGAGGACGCGTACGAGGCGCTCGGGGTGATTCTGAACCGGCACCAGCGGGTCGATGAGGCTATTTACTATATGAAGCGGCTCGCGGCGATGAACCCGAATTGCTTGATGGCGCACACGAACCTGTCCGTTTTCTATGTGGCAAAGGGGATGATTTCCGAGGCGGAAGAGGAAAAGGCGAAGGCGGCGGTGCTGGGCATTCAGCGCGCCGCGGACGAGCGCCGGGCGAAGGAGATGGCCGAGGCGGAGCGCATGCGGCTGGAACTCGAGGCGCGGCAACGGATCGAAATGTTCGCGGAGGTGCTGGAGATTGATCCCGACGATCCGGTCGCGACGTTCGGGACGGGCAAGGCGCACATGCAATTGAACCAGTACGCGGAGGCGATCCCGTTTTTCGAGCGGGCCGCGGAGACGCAAAACGATTACTCGGCGGCGTGGCTGAGCCTCGGCAAGTGCCACGAGTTCCTGGGAGACGCGGACGCCGCGACGCAGGCGTATCGCCGCGGGATTGACGCGGCAAGCCGCAAGGGCGATCTTATGCCCTTGCGCGAGATGGAACGGCGATTGAACGCACTCGAGTCGGCCGCCGGTGTTCGCGCGGCGGCGGAGTAGCGAGTTCCGAGTTAGTCGATCGCGTCGTGGACGGCTTCCAGCGCGTCGTCAATGGCGTCGCCGATATCGTCGCCGATGTCTTCCATCCCCTCCAAAGCATCTTCGACAATGCTATCGAAATCGAAGTTCCGGAAGTGCGCATCGAGCTCTAGGCGGAGGCGTTCCTTGATGACGATCCGGGCGCTATCGATCTCTCGGTGGGCGGCTTCCATTTCGGGCCGTACCCGTGTGAAAGATTCGCGGGAGTCGCGTATAGCCCGGCGAATCTCCTCGCGGATTTGATCGTGGCCAGCGTGGCGCAGCGAGTCGCGGATGACGTGCTGGTCCTCGATGCGAATCACGATGTCGTCTTGGTCGCGCGAACCCACCGTCTTGTCGAGGATGTCGCCGACATAACGGGAAATTTCGCCCGGTTCGGAAAAGTCGTAGTCGCGATCCTCGGGCGGGGCTGGAGGCCCGGCTGCGGCGAGGAGTGCTGGAGGCGCAGGCGGGACGGCATCGGCACCAGGGTCCTGGGCGGCAACGACGGTCACGGCGGTCAAGGTCAGGAGGCCCGCCCCAATCATTAGAACTACGAATGTACGCATGGCTGCACCCTCGATTTGTCCAATAGGACGCTTGGGCCTGGAAAAAGGTTTCTCCGGCTTCGCGGATGCTTGACGTCGCCCAATTGCGCCGCCATTATAGGCAGATGAGCTTCGATTCCATCCGAGACCAAAGTGTCGCTATCCGCTTGCTGCGCAATATCTTACGCAGAGGGCGGGTACCGCATGGGTTGCTTTTTTTCGGTCCTGCTGGGGTCGGGAAGCGGCTGGCGGCGATGGAGTTCGCCAAGGCGTTGAACTGTCTCGGAAGGAACGGGGAAGCGTGCGGAGCGTGCCTTGCCTGCCGGAAGATTGATCACGGCAACTACCCGGACTTCTACCAGGCCGCGCCGATGAAGAAGTCTCGAAACATCGACGTCGAGGCGATCGACGAGATTATCGAGATGGCGTCGCTCAGGCCGTTCGAGGGCAAATGGCGGGTGTTTCTCATTCACGACGCGGATCGAATGCGCCCGCCGGCGCAGAACCATTTATTAAAGACCCTCGAGGAACCGTTGGGAAACTCCGTGTTTCTATTGCTGACCGAATATCCGCAGTTCCTGTTGCCGACGATTCGGTCGCGGTGCCAGCGGGTGCGGTTTGGGGCGCTGGCGGCGGCGACGGTGGAGGGTATCGTGCGCGGTTTGCGGGACGTTTCGGAGGAGGAAGCTCGCGCGGCGGCGTTGGTGGCGCAGGGTCAAGTGTCGCGGGCGCTGGATTTGGTGGATTCGGAGAAACGTTCAGTGGTTTTGGACGTGGCGGAGCGGCTCCAGAAGGGGGAGGACCCGCTGGTGATCGCGGAGGAGTTTTGCATGTATCTTCAGGCCCAACGGGTGCAGGCGGAGTCCGCCGCCAAATCGGAACTGGAAGGCCGGGACCGCGGAGAATTTTCCCGCGAGGAGCGGGAGCGGGCGAAAGAGGAGCAACTGGCGCACACGGACGCCCTCAACCGGCGTGTTATACTGGATCATCTATATTTGTTGGAGACGTGGTACCGCGATGCGCTGGTATTCGGCGCGACCGGGGACTTGGCGAAGACGCTGAACCGAGATCGCGGCCCGCTGCTGCGTGAAGCGGCCTCCACCGGTACGGACGAGAAAGTCCGGGCCATCGGGAAGGCGCGGCTCTACCTCGAACGGTTCCTTCCGGAGGAGCGCGTTTTCCGAGACCTGTTTTTTACGCTCGCGAGTTGAGCCGTTGAATTGGAGTTTCCCGCCATGCAGACCGTAAAGGTCCGGCTTCGCAAACCGAACCGGGTGTTGACGTTCGTGGCCAAGAACGTTCCGCTCGTTCGGAACGACGCGTGCGTCGTCAAGAGCGATCGAGGTATGGAGTTCGGCAGTTGCGTGATACCTCCGCAAGACTGCGCGAACGAGGAAGCCGACCGCTTCAAGATGAACGTCATCCGCAAGGCGACGCACCACGACATGGTGACCTACGGCCAACTGACGGACGACGAGACGCGGGCCAAGAAGATGTGCGCCGAGCGCGTGCGCGAACGAAAGCTGCCGATGAAGCTCGTCGACGTCGAGTATACGTTCGATCGGCGCAAGGTGACGTTTTTCTTTACCGCGGACGACCGCGTGGACTTCAGGGAACTGGTGCGCGATCTGGCCAAAGAACTCAAGACCCGGATCGAACTCCGTCACATCCAGGTACGGGACGCGGCCAAGATGGTCGGCGGCATCGGGACCTGCGGGCGTGAGTTGTGCTGCACCTCGTGGATGCAGGAGTTCATGCCCATCTCGATGAAGATGGCGAAGCGGCAGAACCTTTCGCTGAATCCGTCCAAAATTAGCGGACAGTGCGGGCGGCTGATGTGTTGCCTGAGCTACGAGAATGAAGTGTACAAGACGATGCGCGCGGAGGAGCGGCCGGACCCACGCGATTTGGCGGGCATTCGAGACGAGATGGAGGAGCACCAGGGGGCCACCGTCTCGAAATTGAAACGGACTTCGTTGCGCGACGTTTTGGACGAGGACGAGGAGGATTCTTTCGAGAACGCCGCGCCATTGGTGGAGGTGCATATGCGGCACCCCGAACCGTCTTCACGTTCTCGCCAACGCGACGAGGGCGAAGCGACGCCGCGGGCCGAAACCCTGCCAATCGAACGCACACGTGGGCCCGTTCCGGCGACCGCCCCGGAGGCGTACGAGGAGGAAGAGTTCGCAGACGAACCGATGGCGCCAGAAGATGGCGGCACAGAGTCCCTGGCGTTGGACGAGGATACCGAAGATCGCGCCGGCGCGCCGCCTTCGGAACCGACGCAGCCCGGCGACGACCCCGGGGGCGACCGTCTAAAGCGCCGACGCCGCGGCAAACGGGGCGGCAAAGGCAGGCGTTAGGCCCGGCAATTATCGGATAATCGTCCGCTCCGCTCCGCTCACATTCGTGATCCCCGCCCGCTCCTGCAACATGCGAAGCCGTTCCGCGTCCGCGCCGCGCCGTTGCGCTTCGGAAAGATACTGCTGCACCGGCCCCGGTTGGCCCGCATCGAGCGCCAACTCCGCCATCGAGAGCCAAGGCCGCGCGTCGTCCGTGAAAAGTTCCGAAGCGCGCTGCAGAATTCGAAACGCTTGTTGGAGATTGTTCCGCGCCTTCGCGAACGCCGACGCTTCGATCCACGACTCCGCTGCTTCGAGCTCGGCGGACAACGCGGTGCGCGCCGCGTCCCAAAGTCCCTCGTCCGCGCACCGGTTCGCCAATTCCCGCCACGCGCCGTTTCCCGGGGTCGGCTCCGGCCAATCCGCAACGAACTGTTCCAACGCCCCCATCCGCGCCTTGTTCTTTCCCTGCAAGTACCACAACTCCGCGTCGAGACCACTGGCGCGCTGCACGCGATCGAGCGTGTAGCTCGACGTCAAATACCGTCCACGCGCGTACTCTACCTTCGCCCGCGCCGCGTCGATCTCGGCCGTAGATGCTCCCGCCTTGGCTGCTTCGTCGAGCGCCTGCGCGGCGGCGTTCGCGTTCGCCAGCGCGGCCCGCGCGGGGGCGAGCACGGCGTTCATCTGTTCCGCGGGCACCCTGCCTTCGAGCGACTGAAGGACCCGCGCCGCTTCGCCCGCGTTACCCAGTTGCATCAGCACTTGGGCGTACCGTCCCGCGGCATTCGGGTCGATGGGCCCCAGCCGTTCGGCATACCGAAAATAATCGAGCGCCTCCTTGCGATCCGCGAGAGCGCCCGTCTGGTCCGCGTGCGCCTGCGCCAACACCGCCAGTTGCAGCGCCGCCGCCTGGTCCTCCGGCTTCATCGCCAGCGCACGCCGCAGCGCGCCGACTGCGGGCGTGCCTTCCCCGAGCAGGCGTAGCGCCGCGCCCAACGCGGCCCAAGCCTCCGCGGGCGCATCGGCAAACGTCACTGCGTTCTGAAAATAGTCCCGTGCCGAGGCAAGCCGTTCGTTCGCGCGTCCGCGCGATTCGGCTGCGATGTCCTGCCGATTGTTCGCGACTGCGCCCTGGGATTCGACCAACATCCGCTGACCTTCGGCCAGTTCGAGTTCGCCTAGTCGAAGCGGTGGCGCTAAGCAACTCGGGCACGCGTCCTGCGCATCTTGCCACAGCGACGGCTCGGTCGACCACACGCCGTTCCGCTGAAACGTCCCGACGAATAACCAGAGTGTCACCGCCGCGATAACGACACCCGCCCCTGCTCGCGGAATTCCCCGCGGCAACAGCATCGCCAATCCGGCCATCATCATCGCAACACCTGGCAAAACGATATACATCTGCCCAGCCGTCACGGCGCGCTCGTGCGAAATCAGAGCGGGCGAGAGATACAGCAACGCGCCCCAAAGCAGTCCCACGCCGAGCGCGGGCAGCCATCGCGCCGCCGCAATACCTCCCAACACAAACACCGCCACGACGACAGCGGCGACAGCGCTCGCGGTCTGCGGACTTGTCACCACGGCCAATGCCTTGCCCATCACCATCGGCCCGGCAAATTCGCCGAACGTCATCGCCCGATCGAGAAACGTCTTCGGCGAAAGCGTCCAATCCGGATCCGCCGCCGCCCGCGCGATCAGCAACATAACCGCGACGACAAACACCGGCGCAATACGCTTCGCTCGAATGAGCAACGAGTCGCTTCGAAATGTCGCGAGCTCCACCGCAGCCAACACCAACGGCAACACCCAGGCCGATTCCTCGCTCATCCACGCCATCACAAAACACGCGATCGCGCCCGCCGTCCGCCCTCGCGCGTACAGCAACGCCGCTGCGAGACCAAACACCGTCATCAGCACCGCCCCGCGCTGCACCGTAAGGTGAATCGTTTCCGCCACTGCCGGATGCACCGCGAACAATACCGCCGCGCCCAGCGCGGCCCCCTGGCCAGCTTCTCCGCCAAGTACCCTGCGCGCCAACAGAAAAAGCAATGCGGCCGCCACGATATGTAACGCAATGTTCACCGACAAGAACGCCCGGGGCGACTCCCCAAACAACCACCATCCCAACCCGATCGTGAAAGCCGTCAGCGGTCGAATCTCCGCCGCCGCCCATCCCTCGCTTAGCGCGGCGAGCCCATGCAGCCCCTCGTTCTCGACTATCCCGATCCGATCGGGATAGTGAAACGGCGCGCTCCAGGCGTTCGCATACGCGAGCAATCCGGCCACGGAGATCAAAAATACCGCTGCTACTTGTTGCGCAAGTTCAGGCCGCGCCGTACCCTGAAACACCGGCTGCGACAGGCGTTCCTCGAGCGCCGCGTCCTCCGGGGAAAGCGCCTCGGTTTCCGGCGTTTCGCCCTGCTTCTGCTCGATATCGTCCACAATTCAGCCCCAATAGGCCGCGTAGAATATCGAATTCCATTCGCCAATGCTCGAAAACTGCGGCAGTGCGCTGACTCCGCCCATTTGCTATTCTCCGCTTTTGGGCCGCGTCACATTTCGGACGCACGAATCTCGGAAGGATCGTTCCATGACACCACAAGACAAACAACACATTACTCGGCGGGACTTCACCAAACTCGCGGCCGGCGCCGGCTTCGGCATCGTTATGGCCAAGAGCGGCGTCGCCAAGGCGAACACCGACACCCTCAAGGTCGGTCTGCTCGGCTGCGGCGGGCGCGGCAGCGGCGCGGCGGCGCAAATGCTTCAAGGCAACGAGAACGTCCAACTCATCGCCCTCGCCGACGTCTTTCCGGACAAAGTCGACCAGGTCCGCAAACAGTTCGAGAACCACCGCGATCCCAACGTCAAACCCAAGGTCGACATCAACGACGACCACTGCTTCTCCGGGTTCGACGCTTACAAAAAAATCCTCGCCACCGACATCGACATCCTCCTCGAAGGCACGCTCCCGTACAGCCGTCCGAAACATTTCGAGGCTGCTATCGATGCAGGCAAGCACGTCTTCACCGAAAAGCCCGCCGCGGTCGATCCGACCGGTATCCGACAATTCATCAAGGCCGCCGAAAAAGCAAAAGAAAAAGGCCTCTCGGTTGTCGCGGGCACGCAACGCCGCCACCAACAGGTGTACCAAGAGACGATCAAGAAAATTCACGACGGCGCGATCGGCGATATCGTCGCTGCCCGCGCATACTGGTGCGGCGGCCTGCCCTTCGCGCGCGACCGCAATCCCGCATGGAAGTCCGATCTCGAGTACCGCCTGCGCAACTGGTACGGCTTCTGCTGGGTCGCGGGCGACAGCATTGTCGAGCAGCACGTCCACAATCTTGACGTGATCAACTGGGCCCTCAACGCGCATCCCGTCAGCGTGTTTGCGTCCGGCGGCCGCACTTGGAAACCCGCCGAGGAAAAATACGGCGACATCTACGACCACTTCGCCTGCGATTACGAATACCCCAACGGCGTACACGTCAACAGCATGTGCCGCCACTGGAAAGGCGCGGACGGCGTATTCGAGGAAGTCACGGGGACCAAAGGCAGCAGCGATTGCAGCGATAAGGGGACAGAAGGCATCGACCCCTATGTCCAAGAACACATCAACCTCGTCAAGAGCATCCGCAAGGAAGGCCCGTATCTGAACGAAGGCGTCCAAGTCGCGCACAGCACGCTGACCGCCATCATGGGCCGCATGTCTGCCTACACCGGCGAACTCGTGAAGTGGGACGACGCCCTCAACTCCGACCTCAGCATCGTGCCCGCGCTCGACTTCGACAAGCCCTACCCCGTCGGCCCCGTTCCGCGGCCAGGCGCGCACTAACTCGCCAAACCAAGGGCCGTCCGGGTACGATCCCGGGCGGCCCTTTCGTATTTCAACCACGTGCCTGGCGAATCAACCGTTGTCTTCTACGCGCCTTCAATTTCTATCGACGATTTCAATCGTCGCGCTTCTGACGTCGTGTTCCCAACAGAAAGACGTGGCCAAGGATCCGCGCCCAAACGTCGTCCTCATCATCCTCGACACGCTCCGCGCCGACGTGCTCGGCTGCTACGGCTCGACCTTCGGCGCGACACCCGAGCTCGACGCCATCGCGGATGAAGGCGTCCGCTTTGCCAGCGTCATCGCCCCATCGAGCTGGACCCGTCCCTCCATCGGCGCAATGCTCACCGGCCTCGAACCCCGCCGCCTCGGCCTCTACAAGGAAATAGACGAGATACTCGCCAGCGAATTCCTCACGCTCGCCGAAGTTCTCAAGCGGGCCGGCTATGCGACCTTCGGCATGACCGCAAATCCTAACCTCAACGCCCTGTTCAACTTCCAGCAAGGCTTCGACGAATACGTCGACAGCCACGTCGTTTTTGGCGGGATGGGTCCCGAATCGGACGCCGTCGCCCACCGAACGGCCAAGCTCGCCCCTGCCCGCGAAATCTATGCCGCCGCCCAGCGGTTCGCGCGCTCGCACGATGAATCGCCATGCTACCTCCAACTCGTCGTCATGGAACCGCACGAACACTTCCGAGGAGACAAGAGACTCAGCCGGACTGAGTTCGACGACCTGTTTACCGACACCAAAATCCCAAACTACCTCCGGGCCACGAGACAGGTCTCCCTCGATACCGCCGACTTCATTAACGAGTTGCGCGCGCTCCCAGGTTGGAACAACACCCTCTTCGTCCTCATCAGCGATCATGGCGAGGGCCTCGAGAGCCACCCCGGCGTCCCGGGATCAAAGTTTCATGGCCGCCTGCTTTACGAGTCACATGTCATGGTACCGTGGATTCTCTACCATCCCGGTTCCCAACTTCCCCAAGGGACCATCGTCGAGCACCCGGTGCGCATTCTGGATTTCTTCCCGACCGTGCTCGACTATCTGCACATACCGGTCCCGCAAGGTCTCGACGGAATTTCGCTGCTCCCCCTGCTCAACGGCGGGACCGTCCCTATGCCGCCCTACTTCGTCACCGAGACCGAGTTCGCCAGGCACAACAAGATCGCCGTCTATACCGATGCGTGGATCTACATCGAAAACCGCGACGCCCACGAATCCCTAAATCCGCGCGAACTCCAGCAACGCGGCGGCGGCGAAAACGGCGCGCTCACGGACCTTTTAGCAACGAACGCCGCCGCCGCCGCACCGTTGCGCGAGTACCTCGAGCGCTGGGAAGAAGAACACCCCAAGTCCCCGCCAACCCGGCCAGACACCCCGCTCTCAGACGACGAACGCCAACAACTCGAATCCATCGGATACCTCAAAGAATAGGATATTGTCTCCCCGATCGGCCCGCCCCGTAGCTTGCCTCATCGTTGCGTGCTTGCCGCTCGCGCGACATAGTTCTCGATCAACTCGTTATAACTCCCAATGTTAAAATGGAAGACGTGCCGGAGCCGAGCCGAGTCCAGGATTGGTCCAGAAATCACGAGTGACAAGCGGTCGTAGTACAACGCCAAGTCCGGATCTACAATGTGGTTGGTCCCGGTGGCGATCGTCATTTCATACCCTTGGGGAAGGGCCCTTTCGAAGTGTCCGATGCGCCAGGGCTTCTTCGCGGGAAGGCGGGCAATTAACGGATCGCATAGTCCCAGCGGATCTAGAATATGAATCCGCGCGCGTGCGCCGTAGTAGCCCATGAAACCTATGTTTCTCTCGACCGCGATGCCGGATGGCCGCAGCGGCGGGTTCTTGCGCGAGTACGTGACAAACGGCCATTCCTTGTCTCGCGCATAGAGCAGTAACCCGGTCCGATGATAATAGTAGGCACGTTCGTCCGCTATACCGCTCGGCTTCACGGCGCGCCGGCGCGCCTCATCGCCGCTGCCGCCGTAGCTTGCGCCGCTTTGAAAGGTGGGGTGCGGACCAATCGCGCCGAGAACGCCCATCAGCAACAATATCGCGACGGCCCATCCAGCCGTCATGCGTTGAGCAGCGACGTACGCGGCAGCGCATAAATACGGCGCGGCGAAGAAACGGCCTCCCATGAAGTCCCCGCCGATTCGTACCGTGTAGGCCAGATAGAGGGCGATGCCCGCGGACACGGGCAAGTATAGGTATTGGCGGCGGAGCAGCGGCTGAAGACCGGCACAAACGATGATTACCGGGGTAATCGGGTCGAACACGATCGAGTGCAGGCAATAGAGCAAACCCTGCGGGAAAAGCTCAATCTTGGCAATACCCGTGCTCAGCTTGGCAAACGCAGTGTTCGGCCATGGAAAGCCGTAATACAGTGTCGAAAACGAGAGCCAAAGGCCCAAGGGGATGAAGCCCGCCGCTCCGGCCACGGTCGCCTTGCCTTTCGGAAGCCTCCACCATAAGGTCACGAGCAGCGGAAGATAGAGAAGGACGATGTCCATCCTGTTCACAGCGGCGAGCGCCGCCACGAACGAGAGCCAGAAGAGCGACCGATTGTCCCCGGGGCCCCGCATTGCCCGCAGGTAAATCCATAACCCCAGCGCCAACAACAGGTGGGTGAGCGGGTTCTCAAGCCCTGAAGAACTGTAGTCCACAAACGCGCACGACAGTGCCAGCATGGTTATGCCAAGGGCGCCAGTCAGAGGCCGGTGCGCGATCCCATAGCCGAGGATTACCGCGGTCCCCACGCTACAGACGCCCGAAAGACCCAACAGGGTGAAATAGGCGTTTCCCGTCAACGCATAAATCGGTGAGACACAGAGCATCCAAAGCGGATGCGTGTAGACCTGCACGCGCTCACCGATGTTCCAACGAAGCCCGTGGCCGTTGACGAAGTTGTCCACTGTCCGCATCGTGATATAGGCGTCGTCGCACACCCACGCCGTTCTCACCATAATTACCACGTAGACGCTCAGCGCGAGCAGTAGAAGCAACGACTCCGCGACGCCGAACGTTTCTCGTGCTTCCCGGGGGCTGTCGTTCGTCATGCGGCGGTCTTCGGCGAGGCCAAGGTAACGACGTATCGAGCGGTCCTGGTCGCCTCATCCACTAGATGGGGCCCGGAAGAACGCGTGGAGAATGCGCGAGGATCGGCGTCCACTATTTGCTGGCTCCGCGCAGCCAGGGCCCGATGTAGTGCTTCGCCGTCGCCACGCACATTTTTTCGTGCCCTGTCGCATTCGGGTGGACGCCGTCGCCGACGTGCATTTCCGCCGGCATGCCCAGCGCGGGGTCGCCTGGCGGGCCATCGTCGCCCTGAAGCGCCGCGATGTTCACTTCCATCGCGCACCATGGACGCCCCTTCGCAACTCCCTTTTTCGCCTTCTCCAATTCGTAGAGGACCTCGTTGAAGCGAGTCGAAGATAGTCCGTGAAAGCCCATTTTGTAGGCCCGTACCGCCGCGTCGAGGTCGAGGTAGGCGTACCCGTAGATGACCGCGCGGAGCTTCGGGCGTTGCGCGTGGCAGTGGTCCAGGATCGTTGCGACATCGCGCGTAATGGCTTCAATGAGCGTGCGCATTTCCCCTTCGGACATTTCACCCAGGTTGCGCTCTTGCGCCGCCCGAAGCAAATCGTTTCCACCGATGCACAGAAACAACACGTCGAACGACGAATACGACTCGAACTCCTTCGTCAAGATGTCGAGATACTCCTTCGTGACCCACTGATCCGCGCGCCGTCCTCCCCAAGCGGTCGCGTCGCCCCGCGTGAGACCCGCCGAAAACCCCTCTGCCACAAGCGCTTTCTCGATCGAGCCAAATCCTGGGACGTCCCCCGGCGCTGCGCTTCTCCCTCGCGTGGCCACGCTCGCGGCCCAACTGTCCCCGACGATGAGCACACGCGGGGCGGGCGGTTCCGCAACGGCAATTCCCGCAAGAACGACGAGCGCAAGGCAGAGAATTCCGTTGTGGGTACGCCAATTCGGTGCTATCACTATCGCGGACCCTTTCATCTCGCGAGTGGTTGTCCAGCGGGCCGCGATCCTCTGCGCCGACGGTTTCAGTTTACCCTGAATAGCGTGTCACCCGTCTAGTCGGCCGCCGAACTGGTCCGAGGCGCCGCCCGAGTGGGTCTCGACTATGCGCGGGAGTGAAAACGACATGGGCTGATCCCCGGCGATGATGAGTTGGGCGTGGGCGCGGGTGGGGGCGACGTGTGTGTCGTACATGGGGCGGACGGTGATTTCGTATTGGTGGCGGACGGAGGCTTCGGTGCGGCCGCGCTCGGTGGTGTCGCGGGCGATGCGGCGGGCGAGGCAGGTTTCGTGTTCGAGGTCGACGAAGACGCGGGTGGCGGCGAGGACGCGGATGGCTTCCCAGTGGAGGGCGTAGAGGCCCTCGAGGATGATGTGCTCGGCGGGGGCGATCGGCTCGATGCGGGGTGAGCGGGTATGGGTCGTGAAATCGTAGTGCGGGAGCGCCACGTCATTTCCTTGGACGAGGCGAGTGATCGTTTCGATGGCGAGGCCGTGTTCGAGCGCATCGGGGTGGTCGAAGTTGTGGGCGGCGCGTTGATCAGGGGCCAGGTGGGCGAGGTCGCGATAGAAGACGTCGAGGGGAATGACGCGGGCATTGCCGAGGGCGCGGGCGAGTGCGTTTGCGAGGGTGGTCTTGCCGGAGCAGGAGCCGCCGGCGATGGCGATTAGGCGGGGCACGAGGAGATGGATTGAGAATTAGAGTTCAAAGTTCGATGTTCAAAGTTCTTTGTGTTCGGTGCTCGGTGTGATGAGTGATCGTAGCATGAGGCCCGCGTGCCACGGACTGGAAAGTCCGTGCTCCTAATATCGGCGGGGAATGTTTGTTTGAAGGGCGGGGGGAAAGGCTCTAAGATCGGGGATTCTCTTGATGCGCTGAAGGGGAGTCTCATGCGTCGAATGTTCCGGTTGGTGCTGGTCCTGTTCGTTGCGGCGTTTTCGCTGTACGCGCAGGACGCGGTGTTTAAGGTGGGATTTGCGGAGGCGGACATCACGCCGCAGAAGCCGATGCCGATGTGGGGGTATGGGGACCGGCACGACGCGCTGTCCACCGGGATTCGCGATCCGTTGCATGCGAAGGCGGTGGTCATCGACGTGGGCAAGGACAAGCTGGCGATCGTTGGGCTGGATTTGGGCCGCTCGCCGATGAGCGACATGATGGCGCGCATCAAGGAGACGGTACTCAAGAAGGCGGGGGTGAACTACGTAATGATGTCTGGCTCGCACACGCATCACGGGCCGGTGCTGGAGTTGCTCGATGAGGAAGGGAAGGGCAAAGGGAAGTTCGACGATGGCGTGAAGTACGTCGAGGGGCTTGAGGGGATGCTGACGGACGCGATCCTCGATGCGGCGAAGAACGTGGTGGACGCGAAGATGGGCGTGGCGTCGAAGCAGATCGATATGAACCGGAACCGTCACTCGAAGAAAGAGCCGAAACCGCGCGAGACGGAATTGGGCGTGTTGCGGTTTGACGATACTTCAGGCAAGACCATTGCGTTGGTGGTGAATTTTTCAGCGCATCCGACGATGCTTCCGGGCGGGGATCTTCGGTTTTCGGCGGAGTATCCGGGCGGGATGATGAACGCCGTGGAGAAGGAATTCGGCGCGCATTGCGTGTTCATGCAGGGATCCGCGGGGGACATGTCGGTCCAGACGACGCCCGAAACGAACACGCCGGAGACGTTCGGCGCGGCGCTCGCGGCGGAGGTGATGGCGCTGGCGAAGGGCATCGCGACGGCCAAGCCGGAAGCGCCATCGATCACGGGGATGACGAAGGAATACGAGCTTGTGCCGCGGGTGGACCTGGCGAGCCCGATGATCCAGGGGATTTTGAAGCAGGCATTTTTTCCGGAGTTGGGGAACCGCGCGTTGGACGAAGTGGGCAAGGGATCCATCAAACCGGTGCTGACCGTGACGGTACTGAACGGGAACTTGGCGTTGGTCGGGGCGTCGGGCGAGTTCTTCTCGAACCATTCGATTAGGTTGAAAGAACGCTCGCCGATGAAGACGCTGTTCTTCGGATATTGCGACGGACACCATATGTACTTCCCGACGATTGAGGGCGCGGCGGAGGGCGGCTATGGCGGGGACGCGACGGTGAGTTGGGTGCCGGTTGGGACGGGGGAAATGATGATGAACGACGCGCTGGTGTACATATTCAAGGCGAACGGCGCGTTTGAAAATCCGATGGATCGGACGTAGGGCCCGACGCGATGGCGCAAGTAGGTTTTGGGATTATCGGCTGCGGCAATATCGCACCGATGCACGCGCGCAGTATTTCGGAACTCGAACACACGCGGCTGGTGGGCGTGGCCGACGGCGTGCTCGAACGGGCGCGGAAAACAGCGGCGGAATTTGGCTGCGAGGCCTACGGCGACTTCAACGAATTGCTCGCGCGAAAAGACGTGGACGCGGTGTGCATCTGCGTGCCGAGCGGCGCGCGTTGCGAAATCGCGGAGGCCTGCGCAAAGGCGGGCAAGCACGTGCTTTCGGAGAAGCCGCTGGAGGTGACGACGGAGCGCGTGGACAGGATTATCGAGGCGTGCGACGCGGCGAAGGTGAAACTGGGTTGCGTGTTTCAGAGCCGGTTTTCGAAAAGCGCGCGGCACGCGCGCGAGGCGCTGGACGCGGGGCGCTTCGGGAAACTTGTGCTGGGCGACGCGTATATCAAATGGTACCGCTCGCAGGCGTATTACGATAGCGGGGCGTGGCGCGGGACGTGGAAGCTCGACGGCGGCGGCGCGCTGATGAACCAGGGCATCCACCAGATCGATCTGTTGTTGTGGTTCATGGGAGCGGCGCGGCGGGTGTTCGGGCGGACAGCGACCGTGGCCCATTCGGGGCTCGAGGTGGAGGACTTGGCGACCGCGATGATCGAGTTTGAGAATGGGGCGTTTGGCGTGATCGAAGGCAGCACGGCGGTTTGGCACGGGCATCCGGCGAGGGTCGAGGTGCACGGCACAAAGGGGACGGCCGTGATCGAGGACGGCCAGTTGAAGGCCTGGGAATTTGAAGACGCGACCGAGGAGGACCAACGTATTCGCGAGGCGCTTAGCGCGGACGCTACATTGGGTTCCGGCGCGGGAGACCCTTTGGCGGCGTTGAGCCACGGTGGGCACAAGATGCAGATTGATGATTTCGCGCGGGCGATTCTCGAAGATCGCCCGCCGTTTATCGAAGGACGCGAAGGACGCCGCGCGGTGGAACTTATCCGGGCGATCTATACGTCGGCCCGTACTGGAGAATGGGTGTCGCTATGAAAATGAAACTAGTGATTGCGCAGGCGATAGTCGGAGTGACCGCGCTCATCGGGTTCGCGGGATGCGGGAGGTCCGCGCCGCCGGCCCCGGACGAGGCCGCTTCACCTGTTCCCGCGGAGACCACCGAGAAAGCTCCGTCTGTGGACATGTCGGCCGCGCCACCGGCCCCGAGTAGCGACGTTGAGAAATTCGTGAACGACGTGGCGAAGGACGAGGACATTCCCGAAATTGTTGCCAAGGTGGGCGATATTACAGTGACGCGCGAGCAATACATAGACGCGATGAAATCCATGCAGCGCCTGCAAGCCGCCGGATCCATCATGAAACAGGACGCGACCGAACGGCGCGCGGAACTTCAGCCGTTGAATTCGGCGCAGAAACAGAAAATATTGGACGCGTACATCGACGGCAGAATCATCGAGCGGCTGATCGAGCGCGAAGGGATCACGGCCTCGGACGAGGAGGTCGAACAACGGATGCGCGAAGGCCGCGAAAACCTCATGACGGAGGAGAATTATCAAGAGTATCTGAAGTGGAGCCAAACGGACGAAGGTAAATTGAAGGACCAGGTACGAAGGCAAATCGCCCAAGAGAAATACCGGGTAATGTTCGGTAAGGACTGCACGGTAACGGATACCGAGGTCTCGGACGAGTACGGACGTCAGGTTGTTTTGGGGAAAATGGACTACAAAGCGGGCGTGGATTTTTGGCAAGTGCTAAAGCGAGTGGCGCCGGGGTCATCCACGGCGGAGTGGGACGCGGCGAAACAGGCGATTCTCGAGGCGAAGGCGCGCGTCGAGGGGGGCTCGAGCATCGGAGACGTGGCGAAGGAGATTTCGGACGATCCCAAGGCGAAGGCGAACGGCGGATCCTACGAGAAAGTGGATCCCAGTGAGTTGCCTGGCGCGATCGGCGAGACGCTTTCGAAACTGGACCCTGAGGGCCTAAGCGAGCCCGTGCAAACGAGCTACGGCTGGGTGTTGCTAAAACTGAAAGACCGAAAAGAAGCAGGAAGGTACACGTTGGATGAAAGGAAGGACCGCGTGCGCGATTTCCTGCTGAATCGCTGCCGCCAGAACTTACTTGCGGATACAATCGCGCAGACGAAGCAAGAACTGGGGATCGAGGTCTATTACCAGCCGTTGATCCAGACCCCGGCCCAATGACCCGCGAGTTGACCGTCGGCCTGGTTGGGGCCGGGATGTTTGGAGGGGAGGTCCATCTCAGAACGTACGCACAACTTCAAGAGTTCGGCATCGCGCCATACTTGGGTCGATTGGGATTGGAGCCGCTCGCGCGAGAACTTGGCGGCGTGGCGATTCGTTTTGTAGCGTTGGCGGCGCACACGAAGGCTTCGGCGGCGGCGCGAAAAGTCGAGTATTCGAAGCGCGGTCTATCGTTCGAGACGTTTCATGGCGACGCGCCGTGGCGTGAGCTGCTCGACGCGTTTCCGGATCTCGATCTGCTCGCCGTTGCGACGCCGGACCATCTGCACGCGGCGCCAGTGCTGGCGGCGCTTGGACGCGGCGCCCACGTTATCGTGGAAAAACCGATGACGTTGGACGCCTACGAAGCGGATTCCATCGTCGAGGCCTCGCGCAACGCGGGGCGCATCGTCGGGGTGGACATGCACAAGCGGTACGACCCAGACCACCTGCGCATCCGGGACGATATTGCGGTGAAAATTGGCCGTCCCCTCTATGGACGCGCCGTGCTTGAGGAGCCGCTGGATATTTCGACGAAGGTATTTCGCGCGTGGGCGGAGAAGAGCGATCCGTTCAGCTACGTTGGGTGTCATTGGACGGACCTGTTTATCGCGTACTTCGGCGTCAAGCCGGTTTCGCTCCATGCGGTGGGGCAAAAGGAGAAGCTCCGGCGCGATTTTGGAATGGACGCCTTCGACGCGGTGCAGGTGAAGGTCCAATTCGACAATGGAATGAGTATCGATTTCATCAACAACTGGATCACGCCGAACGAGTTTGAGGCGCAGGTTAACCAGGAGAGCGCGATCGTGGGGACGGACGGGTCCGTCGAGTCCGACACGCAGTACCGTGGGCTGCGATACACAAGCGGCGGCATCGGCACGCGCACGGCGAACTCGCATTTCACGCGAGACGTGGCGCGGGAGGGCGGCGGTTCCGCGTTTCAAGGATACGGCGTGGATAGCCTCGTCGTGTGCGTTGCGAAGGCGATGGAGGTGAAATTTCTTGGCCGGACTTTGGCCGAGATAAAGGGCACGTATCCGGGCGCGGAGGACGGGCGGCTTTCGGTGCTGATTATTCACGCGGCGAGGGAGGTGGTGCGGAGGAACCATGGGTACATGGAGGAAGGCCGGGGCGCGCCGGTGACGGCGACGTTTTCGAAGGAAGGGATCACGGTACACGATCCATACGCGGGGCCAGCGCGAATTTACGATCGACCGGTGTAGACGCCAATTACTTTCGCAAGATTCCTCCGCGGCTTTGGCTGAGGAATATGCCCTTTAGGTTCATCGCCAATTCCTCGGGATTGTCGGAATTTAACGCGGCCTCCTCTTCGGTAACGAGCTTGCCCTTGACCAGGTGCACCAGACTCATGTTGAACGATTGCATGCCTTCCTGCTGACCGCCCGCGATGGCGGTTGGGATTTGCTTGAGTTCGTTGTCGCGGATGAGTTGGGCGATGGCGGGCGAATTGAACATGATTTCGATGGCCGGAACGCGGCCCTTGCCGTCAACGGTGGGGACGAGCCGTTGCGCGATGCACCCGCGAAGTTGCAGCGAGACTTGCGAACGAATCTGCTGGTGCTGGTTCGCGGGAAACATGTCGAGGATACGGTCGATCGTGAGCATTGCGTTCGTCGTGTGGAGCGTGCTGAAGACGAGGTGCCCTGTTTCGGAGGCTGACATGGCCGCGCCGAAGGTTTCGGCGTCGCGCATTTCGCCGACGAGGATGACGTCCGGGTCCTCGCGCATGGCGGCGCGAAGGGCGCTATGGAAATCCTTCGTATCGATATTGATCTCGCGCTGTGTGACGATGCTCTTTTTGTTGGTATGCAGAAACTCGATAGGGTCCTCGAGCGTGATGATGTGTTCGTGCCGGGTCCGGTTGATTTTGTCCAGCATCGACGCCAAGGTCGTCGATTTGCCGCTGCCGGTGGTGCCGGTGATGAGCACCAGGCCGCGGCGCATTTCGGCTACTTTGTTCATCGC
>CAYXRK010000087.1:0-19642 GCA_964467615.1 uncultured Nitrospirales bacterium
TGGAATGTATCCCGTGCCGATGAATTGGCACCTCAAAGGCGAGGAAGCGGAATACATCCTGCGCGATTCCGGCGCGCGGGCGCTGATCATCCACGAGGACCTTCTGCCGCAATTGAAGGGGCACGTGCCGGACGGAGTTCAAGTGATCGCCGTGCCGACGCCGGGCCAGTTGGCCGATGCGTATGGACTCGAAGCGAATGGGGCGCCGCTGTCCTCAGGCGCGTGGAACTGGCGCGAGTGGCTGGCTGCGCGAACGCCTTGGGACCAGCCGGCCGAGAAGGAGACCGCGAGTATCGTGTACACGTCCGGAACGACAGGCCGACAAAAGGGCGTCAAGCGGGAACCGGCCACGCCGGAACAATTTCAGCGGACAGTGCAGGCGGCGTTCACCGTGATGGGGATTAAGCAGGGCGTACGGTCGATCATTCCCGCGCCGCTATATCACAGCGCGCCGAATTTCTTCGCGATTATGTCGACGATTCTCGCCACCTATGTGAACATTATGCCGCGGTTCGACGCGGAGGAGTTCCTCGCGCTGATCGAAAAGTTCAAGATCACGCACATTCAAATGGTGCCGGTGATGTTCATCCGGCTGCTGAAGCTGCCGGAGGAGGTGCGCAAGAAATACGACGTGAGTTCGCTCGAACACGTCGTGCACGCGGCAGCGCCGTGTCCGGCACACGTGAAGCAGGCGATGATGGACTGGTGGGGGCCGGTCATCCACGAGTACTACGGCAGCACGGAACTCGGCATGGTGACGTACTGCACGCCGCAGGAGGCGCTCACGTATCCGGGGACCGTTGGCAGGGCGACTGACGGCTCAATCGTCAAGATCATGGATGCGGCGGGGAATGAGTTGGCGCCCGGCAACATAGGGACGGTGTATGGCCGGCTTACTTGGAACACGGATTTCACGTATCAGAACGATCCCGCAAAACGGGCCTCGATTGAAAAATCCGGTCTATGGACCGGTGGCGATGTCGGTTATTTGAACGAAGATGGCTTCCTGTTTCTTTGCGACCGCGCGAACGACATGGTCATTTCCGGCGGCGTGAACATCTATCCCGCCGAGATCGAAGCGGTGTTAATCCGCCTCGACGGCGTGAAGGACTGCGCGGTGTTCGGCATTCCTGACGAGGAATTCGGCGAGGCCCTGGCGGCAGTTGTCGAGCTACAGGACGGTGCGCAACTGACAAAGGACGAGGTGGCGGCGCACTTGCGCGAACACTTGGCGAGCTACAAGGTCCCGAAGGTCATAGAATTCCAGAAAGACCTTCCTCGCGAAGACTCGGGAAAACTGTTCAAACGGAAACTAAGACAGCCCTACTGGGAAAAAGCCGGACGAAATATCTGAACTCTCGCAGCGGACTCACATTTTCATGCGCTTGAATTGCCATTCGGGTATCGAGCGGATGATGAGCATGATGTAGCGCCAGAACCAGGGCACGTACACGACGTTCTTCCTCCGGTCGATCGCGCGAACAATCGCCTTTGCGGCGCTTTCGGGTGACGCGGCGAAGGGCACTTGACCAAAGGTCATCTTCGTATCCACGAACCCCGGCTTGACCGTGCAGACGTGTACGCCGGCGTGATGAAGGCGGTTCCGCAGCCCTTGCAGGTACGTCGAGAGCCCGGCTTTTGCCGAACCGTAAATATAGTTGCTCTGACGGCCGCGATCACCAGCGACGGAACTCAGGGCGGCGATCCAACCCGAACGCCGCTTCTCCAAAAATGCTGCGAACTTTTCAAGTACCGAGACCGAACCGGTGAAGGTCGCGTCAATCGTGCGGCATGCGGCGTCCCATTCGCGTTGCGCCACTTGCTGGTCGTCCATATAGCCGTTGCACAGTACGACTCCTTCGATTTCGCCAAGCAATTCGGCGCATTTCCCGACAAATGGGACGTGCGCGTCGTAGTCCACCGCGTCCCAAGTGAGCGCGTGGGCGGGCACGTCGTAACGCACGCGCAGATCGGCGGCGATAGCTTCATTTTCCACCACGTCGCGCGCGGCGAGAACAAGAGCATGCCCCCGGCGGGCGTACTCGATGGCAATCGCGCGCGCGATCGCGGAGGTCGCGCCGAGTATGACAATGCCTCCCACTAACCGATCTCCGCGAGGCCGAGGCGGCGCGCTTGGTTCGAGGAGAGCAAGCCTTCGGGATCGAGTTTCGCGCGGACCGTCTTGAATTCGTTGACGCGTGGATACATAAGCTCGAACGTCTCTCGGCGCAAGGTGGCGTCCTTCGCGAGATACACGCGTCCGCTGAATTCGAGCAGCATGTCATCGAGTTCATGGAGAAACGGGACGAGGCCGGCATGCACGGGCATGTCCATCGTCAACGTAAAGCCTTCAAATGGAAACGACAACATTCCTAAGTTCTGCGGGCCCATTATTTTGAGGACCGCAAAATAACACTTTTGTTCACGCACGACTTTCTCAAGAATCTTGACCAGGCCATCGCGTTGATCAAGAGGCACAACGAATTGGTATTGGGTAAAGCCCCGCTTGCCATAGCCGCGGTTCCAGTTGTGAATCGCATCGAGTGGATAGAAGTACTTGTCCCAGTCGACGAGGTGGCCCTTTTGCGTTTTTCCGGCGGTGTAGACCACCGTATTTCCGAGGTGGCTGGTCAACGAATTGAAGACAAAATTCGGCAGGTCTAGCGGCACGTTCACCTCGATCTTCTTACGGATGCGGAATGGATCGACTGAGTTCGAGGGAAGTTCTTCGCGGCGCGCGTGGTTGCCGTTCATCAGGATGCCGCGGCCGAGGCTCGCGCCGCGGGCCATGCAATCCACCCACGAGACGGAGTACGGGTAGTCGTCTCTCGTGCGCTCGAGCGCGTCGAGCAACTCGCCGATGTTCTTCGTTTTGATGGTGTCCTCTACGAAGTACGCGCTCTCGACAGACCGCATGCGGAACGTCGCCGATAGAATCACGCCCGTCAACCCGGCGCCGCCCAATGTCGCCCAAAAAACGTCCGCGTTCGTTTCGCGCGAACATGTCAGCGTCTTCCCAAGCGGCGTGAGCAACACCAAGCTCTCGACCGCATTCCCGAAGGTGCCGGCGGAGT
Source organism: uncultured Nitrospirales bacterium (assembly GCA_964467615.1). GTDB lineage: Bacteria > Hydrogenedentota > Hydrogenedentia > Hydrogenedentales > CAYXRK01. Next base: position 3,075 of record CAYXRK010000087.1, read on the forward strand.
GATGATTTTTCCCGTGCACGTCGTGGGCGATTGCGCCGCCGACGGTGACGAATTTGGTCCCAGGCGTCGTAGGCAGGAACCAGCCGTGCGGCAACAACACGTCGATGATCTCGGCCAGCGACGTCCCGGCCTCGCATTCGAGGACGCCGGCCCCGGCGTCGAAGGACAGCATCCTGTTCAGCCGGGTCATGACGATGTGGCCACCACCGCCGTTCGTCGCCGTGTCGCCATAGCTGCGACCCAGCCCGCGCGCGATGTAGCTCGACTGCTCGCCTTCGCGAAGAATGTCCGCGACGGCGTTTCGTTTTTCAGGCCGGAACGCAGCGCCGTCCGCGACGGGCCATCGCCCCCAGCCGGTCATTTTTTGTTGCTTCGATGCGGGTTTCACGAGGGAAGTATAACGTTCGTTGCCTTGACGCGAGGCCCAGCGGGAGCTTCGCCCTCCCCATTGAGAGAACACGTGCTTCCTGGAGTGCAAATGCCTTCGTGAACCATCATCAGAGGGCCGGTTCGAAGCGGAACCAATCGGCCCATTGCGCTCCCCAGTAGATAACCGCGATGCACGCCAGCCCCCACGCGAGGTTGTTGAGCAGGAACATTGGGTCCATGAGTATCGCCCGCGTGGGGTCTCCGCCGCGGTCGCGGTGATACGTCAAGTAGAGATATCGAAAGATGCCGTACATCACGAAGGGAATCGTCACGATGAACCCATACGAGCCGACGTAGCCGACGGTGCGGTCGTCGACGGTGTACAAGATGTAACAGACCAAGGTCGAGGTCGTAACGATCGAGATCATTTGATCGAGAAAGCCTTCGCTGTAGTGCTCGAGGACGGCGCGATGCTCGGCGGCGGAATCGCCGAGGCGAATCAACTCTGCGCGGCGTTTCGCAAACCCAAGGAACAACGAGACGTTCAAGGTACATAGGACCAACCAGTACGAGGGCGTGGTCTCAGTCGCGTAGGCGCCCGCGAGAATACGGAGGATGAATCCGACTGCGATGAACCCAACATCCAGAATGACGGCGTGCTTGAGCACGTAAGAATAGAAAACGTTGGAGCCGGCATAGACGGCGAGGACTGCCGCCACCTTCCACGACACGGCCAACCAACCCAGCGCGAGCGCGGAGACCGCCAGAATGACCATCAACACGAGGCCGTAGGCGATGGTAAGTTTTCGCGCCGCGAGCGGCCGATTGCGTTTGGTGGGATGCTTGCGGTCCTGTTCGACGTCGGCGATATCGTTGAAAATATAGACCGCGCTCGATATTAGGCAGAACGAAAGAAACGTGAAGGCCGCGGCGAGGAGCGCGGCAGGGTCGTCGAGCCTGCGCGCAAACAACGGAGCGGCAAAAACAAATACGTTCTTGACCCACTGATGGCAGCGCATCAGCGCGATCGTGTTGCGTAGGGCCGGCCAAATCGGCACGAGCAGTCCTCTGTTTCGTCAACGAACCGCGCACTCTAGCCCAACGGGCGACGAGCAGACAAATCCGCGCCCGGGTCGCTTGTCCCAACTTTGCCGCGGGCTGCTCGCCGCCACGAGCGTACGATCGAGCACTAAGGACTGAGGCGTAATCGAATGGACGACGGTACTTCATCCGATGCATGCTATTCTTTCCGTGGAGCCGATTCATGTTGCCCACAATCACCAATGAGTTTCCGATGGAGGCGATCGCGGAGTTGTGCCGCCACCACCATATCCGGCGATTGGCCCTCTTTGGCTCCGCCCTTCGGGACGATTTCACTCGCGACAGCGACATCGATTTGGTCGTTGAGTTCAAACCGGGTGAAGTAGTTGGACTGCGGCTTTTCGAGATCGAACACGATTTGACTCAGCTAATCGGTAGAAATGTCGATCTGTCCACTCCCGGATTCATCGACCGGTATTTTCGCGACCAGGTATTGACAGAAGCGCAAGATCTTTATGTCGCGCCAGACGACGAACCTCGATCGCGTCACATGATCGCGTATGCCGAGGAAGCACTCAAAGGCGAGTAACCGGGACGCCTACGTTCTCGGCCGCGCGGACGACGTCTTCGCGGCAGGTGAATAGCAGGACTTGGTTCCGCTCACCTACACCGACGAGGAGCTTCATCGCGCGGGCGAGCCGGGCGTCGTCGTAGTTGGCGAAAGGATCGTCGAGCAGCATGGGAATGCGCTCGCCTCGTTCGCTCAGCATCTCGACCAACGCGAGGCGAAGCGAAAGGTAGATTTGATCGACGGTGCCTTTGCTCAGCCGCTCGGAAGGGTTCGGGTCAATCGTCCTGGTCTGCGGTATACGGACGCTGATGCGGAGGTCCTTGTCGATGAGGAGTTCGTCGTAGGCGCCGCCGGTAATCTCCTTGAAATGATCGCTCGCGAGTTTGGCCAGCTTGGGCGCGATTCGCGCGTGGCGTTCGCGCGACACGTCTTCGATGATCGAGGCGGCATAGCTTGCGGCCTGAAGTTCAAGTTCGAGATCGCGCATTTGTTGTTCGACTTCGGCGCGTTCCTCGTCCACCTCGTTCGTCGAGCGGACGCCCGCGAGCTTGTCCGTAATAGCGATGTGCAGGGCATGCTCGCGGCGGCGGCGGGTGTCGACATCTTCGTTCACGCGGCCGAGGTCGGATCGAATCTCCCCGAATGGACGCGCGTCCCCGGTCACTTCTGAAGTATCGCTCTCAACCAGCTTGCGCAAGTTCGCGAGATCTTCGCCGCCCAACACGGCGTCGAGTTGCGCCTCGAGCCCGGCCCGTTCGTTCCAAACTTGTTGGTACGCACGCGCACGCTCGGCTTTGTCGACGAATTCCTGGGCGGCCGCGACGCCGGCGGACTCGAACATTTCCTGCAATGACGATTCATGTCGGGCGAGGCCTTCGCGCTCAGCGTGAAGCCGTTCTTCAATCATGCCAATCTTGCCGCGCAGCACCTCGACTTGGCTCTGGTTTCGGCGAAGTTGCGAGGCCCGGATGCGATAGCCTTGTAGCGCTTTGAGGGCGCTGTCGAGTTTTTGTTCTTCGCGGTAGCCGTAGTTTCGCAGTAACTGGCGGACGTTCAGGGAAATCTCGAGCTCCTCCTGCCGGGCGGCTTCAAGAGACTTGCGGACGGCCTGAATGTCTTTTTCCCTGCGCTGCACAATCTCGCGCGCTTCGCCGGCGCGCCGCTTGGCGTCCCGATATTCCTGGTAGCGCCCGATCGCGCGCTTCGCGGCGGACGACACTTCTTCCGCGGAACCGAGCGCCTCGCCTACGCGTTCGAACGTTTCGCGCAGCCGTTCGAATAATTTCTCGACTCGCGCACCGGCTTCAGCGGCGGCCAACTCTTGCTCGCTGCATCGCAACTCCAGCATAGAAAGTTCCATTGCGTCCCGTCGGTACTGATCGTGCATCGCCTCGAGCTCGCGCAACGTTTGGCAATGGGCCCGCAGCATGAGGTCATCGATCACTTCGCGCGCCGCGCCGTCGGCAAGTCGCACGCGGGCAATTTCGTCTTGAATGTATTCGTTGCGCTCCAAGCCCTTGCGAACGGCCCGGCGGTAGTAGAAGAAAGCGCCAAGCGCGATGAATGCCATGATTGCGGCGATGAAAGCGGGAATGTAGATACCCAAGTTGCCTACATACGCGGCGGTGCCAGCAGCTGCCGCAGCGCCGGCTGTTCCTAGCGCACCGGTAAAACCTAGACCCGGCAGGCGGCGGGCGTTCTCCCTCGCCAGCGCCCTATTATGGTCGCCCTCCTGCGTAAGCTGCGCAACGGCGACGGCGTTTTCCCGCATCGCGGTTTCGTAGTCGCGCGCGCGCGACGGAAAATTCTCGACGCATTCGAATACTTCAGCGGCCTTGGAAATGGATTCGCTCTTGCGGGAAACGGCCTCGTTGAGGTGGAGAAGTTTTGCGCGTTCGTCCTCCCGCGCCTTGACGGCCACACTGAACGAACTCGCGAGTTGCGTGAGCCATTCCACCGGGTCCGCGCTGAGCCGCGAGAAATCGGGGAGGGCGTCCAGTTCAGCTTGGGCCGTGTCGAGGCGTTGCTTCGCCGTTGCCAACGCCTCCTCGAATTCGTCGAGGCGTTCGCCGTCGCGTGATATTCGGGTCTCGAGATCTCCAAGCCGGGCCTCGAAAACCGGGTCGACGTCGTCTAGACGCAAGTCGCTGTCTTCGCCGAGCCGCTTGACTTCACGTTCGAGGTCGCGTTGAAGCCGGGTGAGCTCGGTATCAGACCTCGCGATAGTGTCACGAGCGCGATCGGCGAGCGCGGTAAGACGCTGCACCGAGGCGAGCGAATCAATGGGGAATTGCTTGAGCGCTGCGTCGCGAAAACTCTCGCGGGTAAGTTCGTCGATCCGGGCGCTCAGGGCCTCGATTTTTTCCAGCCGGGCCGCGCGTTCGATTTGCTCACGAAGCGCAAGTTCAGCGTCAAGGGCGCTGCGGGCGCGCTCCAAGTCGGAAATCTCGCCCAGAACAGTAACGCGCTGTTGTACGATTGCCTCGGCTTCCTCGCGCGCTCGAACGCTTTGCTCGTACTCCTTTTGCAAGTCGAACAGCCGGTTGCGCGCCATCGGCAACGGTTTGGTCCTGGCGGTCTTCTGGCCGATGGACGCGATGCGATCGGCGAGCCACTCCAAGGCGGACTCGGCGGAACGTTCGCCGCCGCCGGAATCCGTCAGCGAAAGAATCTTCTCGCGGATCTTCGCCAGTGCCTGCGAGTCGCCCAGGTCCTCGAGCGTCATATGGGAGATGGTCGCCGCGCCCAGGAACGCCTCCTTTGGCAATCCCACGTGCGCCTCCGCGAACGCGACTTCGCGGTTCTTGAGCGTCGGGAACTGGCCAGTAATGTCTTCGGCGTGGGTCTTGTCGAATACGCGGACTTTCTCCGACTTTCGTTCGAACGAACGCTGCACTTCGATTTCGCGGCCATTGTCGAGAAGATACAAAATCCGTCCGCCGTATCCGTTGACGCCGTTCCACGGAGCGCGCAGTTCATTTGCAGCATCGTAGGCGCGTTGGCCGGGGCCACGCTTTTGGCCGTAGAGCATATCGGCCAGGAAATGACGGAACGTCGACTTGCCTTGTTCGTTCGGTCCCGCGACGATTTGCACGCCGGACGTCAATTCGATCTCTTGGTTGGTAAAACGGCCATAGCCGTCAATCCACGCCTTGGCGAACTTCACCGCACCATCCCCCGGACTTCAAGCTCGCGGCGGCGAAACGCGGCGAGCCCGACCTCGAAAGCGCGGGCAAGCATCTCTCGGCGAGCGGGATCGGTAGCATCGGCGATCTGCGCGCTTAGCGTCGCCGCGAACGCGCCCACACTCGAGTCTTCGTGGGAGAGGGCTTCGTAGTCCTCCGTGGGTCGCGTCTCGTCGGCGAATTCCAGCCACTCGAATTCCTGATCGAGCACGTCTTTAATCGCGCCGAACTCGGCGCGCAAGTCGTCCGAACAAACACCGGTGAATAGCACGCGCAATACATGCGCGCCGAAATCGGGGTTCTTCAACGCCCGGACCGCGTCGAGAACATCTTGGGAAGAGTTGAAACCATCGCAATGCAGTGCCTGCACGTCATACACGAATCGAGAAGCGGTCGCGGGATTGACTCGAACTCCATGGTCGACGATTTCAATCTCGAGGAAATAGTGTGCCCCAGTTTCCTTGAAACTGTGGCCTTCGGGCGCACCGGAATATCGAATGGTGGTCTCGAAGGGCCCCTCGATCGACGTGTGCGCGTGAAAGTGCCCCAAGGCCAGATAGCTCAGTCCTCGCGCCGCAGCGGAGGCGGCGTCGAACGGGGCGTACGCGTCCTTCTCCTTCGGCTGATGCGCGCGCTCCGACCCGTGGGCGACGCCGACATGGACGCCCCCCTCGGTGCCGTCGATCCGAAGTTCGCCGAACGGATTGCGCGAAATGTCTGGGCCGTCGAATGCGAACCCATGCACGATCAACTGGCCGTCGTTCGCGGCAATTGAGGTCCATTCCGGTCTGGTGAAAACGTGGACGTTGTCGGGCCAATGCTCCGTGGCGTACGGTGAGGACGGGACATAGGGGTCGTGATTTCCGGGTGCGATGAAAATCGGCACACGGGGCACGGATGCAAATTGATCTCGGAGAAACGCCAACGTGTCGCGCGTGACGCGGCCGTTCTCGAAGAGGTCTCCGGCGATGAGCAACGCGTCAGCGGGCCAATTTCCAGCACGGGCGACGACACGCGCGAACGCGTCACGCAGACCTTGGCGCCGCCGGTTGCCGAAAGAGGCCGACGCCCCCGGACCCGCGAAGCACATGTCGAGATGTACATCGGCGGTATGAATGATTCTAACGGCCAAACAGACTTTCCCCCGAGGAATGGCTGCGGGCGCACACTTCCGCCCGAATAGTGTATCGAAACGAAAAAATTAATGCTTTAGACCGAAGTTTTCCGGTTTCTTGGTCACCATTTGGTTGCACTAAAAGGGCTGGCTGCTACATCGACTGTCTCTGAAACAACAGGATGGACATCCGGCCAATGGAGCGGGATTCGCCCCGAACGTAAGAGCGGCCGCGTGGCGTCGCGCTCTCTTCCTTGCTAGACTCCCCCGCTTCCAACGGGCGGACTCTACAGTGTCGTTAGCCGAATTGAACGCGCAACAGCGCGTAGCCGTGACCGCGCCGGACGGCCCCGCCCTTGTGCTCGCTGGCGCCGGCTCGGGAAAAACGCGCGTCATCGTCGAGCGTATCGCCTGGCTTGCGCAAGAACGCGGCGTCGATCCGAGGAACATCCTCGCGTTGACGTTTACGAACAAGGCCGCAGGCGAAATGAAGTCCCGCATCGCCACGCGCCTCGCGATGGAAAAACTCGCCTCCTGGGTGGGCACCTTCCACTCGTTCGGGCTGTTCATCCTGCGCCGCGAAATAGATCGCCTCGGACGCCAAAAGACGTTCACCATCTTCGACGACACCGACCAGATGTCGCTCATCAAGCGCCTCGCCAAGGACCTTCCCGCGCGATTCGCCCGAGTCTCCCCGCGCGAAGCCCTGTCGTGGATCAGCCGCCGCAAGCAGGACCTCGAGACGCCCACCGCGAATGACGAGGAAGTGCTCCGCGAACTTTGGGACCGATACCACGACGCGCTCTCGAAGTACTCGGCCGTCGATTTCGACGACCTGCTCGTGCTGACCGCGCGCCTCTTCGAAGAACACCAAGAAGTCCGCGACAAGTACCGTGGGCGGTATCGCCACGTCCTCGTCGACGAATACCAGGACACCAACCGCGTGCAGTACCGGCTCGCGCGGGCGCTCGCAGGAGACGGCGGTAACATTTTCGCCGTGGGCGACGAGGATCAAGCAATCTACTCCTGGCGCGGCGCAAACATTCGGAACATTCTCGATTTCGAATCGGATTTCCCGAACGCGAACGTCATCCATCTCGAACAGAACTACCGCAGCACCGCGCCGATTCTATCCGCCGCGAATGCTGTCGTCTCCGAAAACGTGGACCGCCTAGGCAAAACGCTATTCACCGAGCAGACCGGCGGCGAGAAGGTCTCCTACTACCTCGCGACGGACGCCGAAGACGAGGCCCGCTTCGTCGTCGAGACCATCGCCAAGCGCGGTTTCGGGCCGCGCAGCGTGGCAGTGCTCATTCGCACAAACGGTCAGGCGCGCCTATTCGAAGACGCGTTCCGGCGCAAGGGCATCGCGTACACGATCATCGGCGGCACGAAGTTCTACGCGCGCAAGGAAATCAAGGACCTCCTCGCCTACCTGCGCCTGCTCATCAACCCGCTCGACGACGAGTCCCTCTTGCGCGTCATCAACACGCCCCCGCGCGGAATGGGCGCGGCGACCATCGAACGCCTCGAATCGTTGGCCTACTCGCGCGGTCTGCCGATGCTACGCGCCTTGCAGGAACGCGACTGGGAAGACGTGGCGGGCGCGAGGGCAAAGGCTGCGATGGAGCTCGCGCACTTCCTGGAAGACCTCGCGCGCGCCAGCGCGGAAGCGCCCGTCGGAGAAACGCTGGAAAAAATAATTGACACGATCGGGTATCGCGCCTACGTTCAGGAAAGCGACGACAAGGATTTCCGAACGCGGCTCGAGATCGTTGACGAGTTCGTCTCTTCCTGCCATGAATTCGACGCCAAGGAAGGCGGCGGCCTCGGAAGCTTCCTGCAAGACCTCGCCTTGGTCAGCGACATCGACGACTACGAAGCGGAGCGCCCCTCCGTCACGCTGATGACCTGCCATAGCGCCAAGGGGCTAGAGTTCGATCACGTCTTTCTCGCCGGGCTCGAAGAGGGCCTCCTGCCTCACGGCACCGCGCAAGAAGACGTCGCCGAAATCGAAGAAGAGCGGCGGCTTTGTTACGTCGCGATGACCCGCGCGCGAGAAACGCTTCACCTCAGCGGCGCGGAATCGCGCGTGTGGTACGGCGAACGCCAGCAACGCGGGCCGTCGCGGTTTCTCGAAGCCATCCCGCAGGGCGACCTCCATGTCGTGCCGCGCGAACTTGGCGGCCGCGGCGCTGAAATGCCCGCGCCGCCCCGCTTGGAAACCGACCGCGTAAAAATGGGCGCTCGGGTCCGCCACGCGCGGTTCGGCGCGGGAACGGTCATGTATACTTCCGGCGCTGGGGTGAAGTTGAAGGTCCGCATACGCTTCGATGGCGGCATGGCGCGCGACTTCTTGGTGTCCGCTGCGCCGCTCGAAATCTTGGAAGGAAAACGCGCGTGAGTCTCGACGAATTGCGGTCGCGTATCGACAACATCGACCAGAACATCCTTTCCCTGCTCAACGATCGCGCCAACGCTGCGATCGAAATCGGCAAAATCAAACAATCCAGCAACGCGGCGTTCTACGTCCCCGAGCGCGAGCACGCCATTTTCGAGAAACTCCGCTCGCTCAACGCCGGTCCGCTGCCGGACGCCGCGCTAAAGTCAATCTACCGCGAAGTGCTCAGCTCCATCCGCGCGCTCGAAAAACCCACCACCGTCGCGTTTCTCGGTCCGCGCTACACGTTTAGCGAATTGGCCGCGCTCCGCATTTTCGGTGCGACCGCCGAATTGCATCCCGTCGCGACGCTGAGCGACGTGTTCACCGAGGTCGAGCGCGGCCGCCTCGACTACGGTATCGTCCCCGTAGAAAGTTCGATGGGCGGCGGCGTCACGGACACGCTGGATCGCTTCCTGACGTCGGATCTGAACATCATCAAGGAAGTGTTGCTTCATGTGACGCAGCATCTATTGTCGAAGTCGCCCATCGACAAGATCACCAAGGTCTACTCGAAGGACCAAGGCATCGGCCAATGCCGCTCGTGGCTAAACGCGAACCTTCCGCTGGCCGAGCGCATCAATGCGTCCAGCACGGGCGAGGCGGCCCGCATTGCGTCGGTCGAGGACGGCGCGGCCGCCATCGCGAGCGTCCTCGCCGCCGAGCCTTACGGGCTCAATGTCGTTGCCGAACGCATCGAAGACGCCCCGCACAACTTCACGCGGTTTTTCATCATTGGCCGACAAAAGGCAAAGCCCACCGGCAACGACAAGACCTCCCTGATGATCTCCATCCGCAACCGTCCCGGCGCGCTCAAAGGCCTGATCCTCCCCTTCGCCGATTCAAACCTCGACCTCACGCGCATCGAGTCTCGCCCCTCGCGCAAGAAGGCCTGGGACTACATGTTCTTCATCGACTTCATCGGCCACGTGGACGACGCGCCAGTCCAAAAAGTCCTCGAACAAGTCGCCGACTACTGCGTCGAACTCAAAGTTCTCGGCTCTTACGCCCAAGGCGACGTCGAGTCGTAGAGGCGCGCGGCCCTTTGTGATCGGGCCCTTCGTGCGATATTATCGTTGTCCGCGCTACGCTCCGGAGCGGCGCGCACGATCTGAAACCAAGGTGTCATGAGAAGAGGTGCAGTACCCATGAAACAGCGCTTCGTGACCATCGGCGTCGCTGTCGCGATTTTGGCTGCCGTTGTCGTTATCAATCAATTTCGACCCGACCGAATGACTGAGGCCGAAAAGGCGGAGCGCGCCGAACTGCAAAAAATTATCGGCGATGAAGACCAACATCGAGAGCGTAAATCGATCGGCGATTCGATATCCGAGGCGGCCAAGAACGGTGATCTCAAAGTCGCGCAAGCCGCCGAAGAGAAGAAAACGGGACCAATCAGCGAGGGCGCAATGAAATCATTCAAAGTGAAGTTCGACACGACCAATGGCGATTTCGTGGTCGAGTGTTACCCCGACTGGGCGCCCATCGGCGTGGCCCGGTTCAAGGAAGCCGTCGAAGCGAAAGTATTCGACGACTGCGCGATCTTCCGCGTATTGCCCGGTTTCGTCATTCAGTTCGGGATACCAGGGATCCCTGCCGAGGCCGCCAAGTGGAAAGCAAAAACTATCAAGGACGACCCCGTCAAGCAGTCGAACACCGAAGGCATGCTCACCTTTGCGACCGCCGGTAAAGACACCCGGACCACCCAACTTTTCGTCAACCTGGCGAGTAACAAGAACCTCGACGGCATGGGCTTTGCCCCATTCGGTAAAGTCGTCGAGGGTATGGACGTCGTTAAGTCCATGGAAGCGAAGTATCAAGGCGCGCCGTCTGACGACCAAATGGCCATCCAAGCCCAAGGCAACGAGTTCCTCAAAAAGAAGTACCCGGACCTCGACTACATCACGCGCGCCCGCGTCGTCACGGAGTAATCAATCCCGTGTCTTGAGGATTCTCTTGGCGCGTTCTTGGCGAACAGCGGTCGCTAATGGCCCTCTTCGCCCCGCATCGATTTGTCCCGATCTGGACGCTAGTCGGCCCAGCACAAGGGATATCGGCGAAGGAAGAATGGTGCGCCCGACAGGAGTCGAACCTGTGCAAACCTAGCTCCGGAGGCTAGTGCTCTATCCACTGAGCTACGGGCGCGCAAGATGAGAAGACAATAACTCTATCACGCGCACGGCGGGGGCTTCTACCAACTCTGGCAGGAATTGCAGGTCGAGCGCGAGACGTACCGCATTGAGCGTAACGCCAGATTCGTTATGTTTAGCCGGGACCGGCCAAGGGATCTGAAGGGATTGCGCATCTCCCCGGTCTTCACGGAGTAGCGGGGACGGGACGCCGGCAGCCCGCCGCGATCACCCGCGGTCCGGGGGCTTTACAATCGGATTGAATGGGTGCAGAATTAGTTTACATAGAAACTATCGAGGAGGCGCACATGTCCACGACTGCAACGGCGAATGGTTGGCAGAAGACGGCGTGCATCTTGTGCTCCGTAAACTGCGGTCTCGAAGTACAAACCGAAGACGGCCACTTCACCAAGATCAAAGGCGACAAGGCGCATCCGACCTCCGAAGGCTACCAATGTCAGAAGGCGTCGCGGCTGGATTTTTATCAGAACGGCAAGCACCGGCTGACGAGTCCGCTGCGGCGGCGCGCGGACGGGACGCACGAGGAGATTTCGTGGGACGTGGCGATTGCGGAGATCGCGGCGAAGTTCAAGGCGATTCGCGACACGCACGGCGGCGGCGCGATAGCCCAGTTCGGCGGCGGCGGCCAGGGGAACCACCTGAACGGGATGTACGGCGCGTCGTTGCGCGCCGCCTTGGGCACGCGGTATTTGTACACGGCGCTCGCGCAGGAGAAGACGGGCGGCTTCTGGGTGAACGGGCGGCTGTTCGGGAAGCAGGGGAGTATTCCGATCAGTGACCATCACAAGTCCGATTTCATTTTGGCGATCGGTTGGAATCCGTGGCAGTCGCACGGAATGGCGCAAGCGCGGACGGAGTTGCAGAAGATCGCGAAGGACGCGTCGCGCACGCTGGTCGTGATCGATCCGCGGCGTACGGAGACGGCGGAGAAGGCGGATTATCATTTGCAGGTGCGGCCCGGCGGCGACGCGCACCTCATGCTCGCGATGTTGGGGTATATCGTGCAGGAGGGATTGGAGAATAAGGAATTCCTTGCGAAGCATTGCACGGGATTTGAGGAGTTGCGGGCGTTGTTGATGGAAGTGCCGGTCGACGCGTATTGCAAAGAGGCCGATGTCGATACCGGGTTGGTGAAGGAGGTCACGCGGAAGTTCGCGGGGGCGAAGGGCGCGGCGGTACACACGGACCTGGGCATCGAGCACACGATTCACAGCACGCTGAACCAATACCTCGCGCGGCTGTTGTGGCTGGTGACGGGGAATTTCGCGCGACCGGGAGGGCAGGTATTGTTTCCGCCCTTCGTGCCGTTGGTGGGCAATTCCAAGGAGCCGCAGGACGGTGGACTGACGACGAAGGCGATGGGCGCGAAGGAAATCGGCAAGCTATTTCCGCCGAACGTGTTGGCAGGCGAAATCGACAACGAGCGGCCGGATCGGCTGCGGGCGTTGTTCGTGGACAGTGGCAACCCGGTGATGACGGCGGCGGACGGACGGGCCACGCGGGCCGCGTTCGAGAAGCTGGAATTGCTCGTCGTCATCGACGTGGCGATGACGGAGACGGCGCGGATGGCGCACTACGTGTTGCCGGCCTCGAGCCAGTACGAGAAATGGGAGTGTACGTTTTTCAATTTCTATTTTCCGGAGAACGCGTTTCATCTGCGCGCGCCTATATTCGCGCCGCTCGAGGGCACGCTGCCGGAGCCGGAAATGTACCGGCGCATCGTCGTGGCGATGGGCGAACTGCCGGGGTCGTTTCCGGAACTCGAGGAGGCGGCGCGGCAACACGTCGCCGATCCCTCCAAGGGCATCTTCCCGATGGCGCTGATGAAGGCGTTCCACGAACATCCGGAATGGTCGAAGCAATTGCCGGTCGTGCTGTACAGCACGCTGGGCAAGGCGCTGCCCGACGGCGCGGGGTCCGCGGCGATCCTGTGGGGCGCGGCGCAACGCTTCGCGGAGCAGTATCCGGATGCGGTGCGGGGCGCGGGCATCGAGGACGATGGCGCGGGGCTCGGCGAGGCGGTGTTCAAGAAGATACTGACGAGCCGTTCGGGCATGGTGTTCTCGAAGCTGTCGGTCGCGGACAGTTGGCGGTTCGTTTCCCATGCGGACGGGCGAATTCATCTCGCGATTCCGGAGATGATCGAGGAAATCCACGAACTCGAAGCGGAGGAAGAGCGCGATCCGGCGTATCCGTTTATCTTGTCGGCGGGCGAGCGGCGCGACTACAACGCGAACCAAATTTATCGCACGGCGGATTGGCGCAAGAAGGACCGCGAGGGCGCGCTCAAGGTGCACCCGGCGGACGCGGCGGCGCTGGGCCTCGAGGACGGGGCGCGGGCGGTGGTGCGGTCAACGAAGGGCGCGATTGAAGTCGGCGTAATGCTGACGGACGAAGTGCGGCGGGGGTTGGTGACGCTGCCGCACGGTTACGGGATGTTGGAGCCGGTCAACGGTGGAAGCGAAATGCGCGCTGTTGGGCCGGACGTAAATCTGCTGAGTTCGTCTGAGCGTTGTGATCGCGTGGCAAAAACGCCGTTCCACAAGTACATTCCGGTGGCGGTAGCGCGCGCGCTCATTAGTGCATAGACCGCACTCGTGAGTAAGCGGCGCGGACGGAGGCGCGGAGTTCTTGGCGACTGAAGTTCCCGATGATCTGACTTCCGCCGTCGGTATCCGGCATTTCCGCTATTTCTTGTACTTTCGATTTGCCCTGACGTTTTCCTCGCAGATGATGGGCGTGATCGTGGGTTGGCAGGTGTACGCCATCACTGGGAGTCCGCTGACGCTGGGGCTCATCGGGTTGGCGGAGGTGGTCCCGTACGTGGGCACGTCGTTGTTCGGCGGGCACGTTGCGGACCTGATCGATCGGCGGAATATCAGCTTGCTTTGCGCGGCCTTGTTTACGTCGTGCGGGGTGATGCTGCTTTGCATTACCGAGGTTGCGGACCCTGCCTGGCCGCATGTCGAGTACTTGTTCTACGGCGTGATTTTTCTCACGGGCATTATCCGCGGGTTCATGGTGCCGGCGGTGTTTGCGCTGTTCGCGCAGATCGTGCCGCGACGGCTGTATCTCAACGCGAGCGCATGGAACACGAACTTGTGGCACCTGGCGGCCGTGGCGGGCCCCGCCGCGGGCGGTATGGTGTATGGGTTCTGGGGAATCATTCCCGCGTACGTCGGCGTGGTGCTGGTCGCGTCGTCGTCGTTGATCGCGATGTGGCGGATACCGGCGTTTCAGATCGAGTTATCCGGTGAGAAGGAGCCGATGGTCCAGGCGATCGCGAAAGGGGTCCGGTTTGTATTCTCGAACCAGATCATTTTCGGCGCGTTGGCGCTGGACCTTGTCGCGGTGTTGTTCGGCGGGGCGGTGGCGATGCTGCCGGTGTTCGCGTCGGACGTGCTGCACACTGGGCCGGAAGGGTTGGGCTACCTCCGCGCCGCGCCGTTTCTCGGGTCGGTGCTGATGGGCGTGTATCTCGCGTACAGGAGTCCGATGCGGCGCGCGGGGTGGGCGATGCTGTGGTGCGTGGGGGCGTTCGGCGCGTGCATGGTGTTGTTCGCGGTGTCGACGAACTTCCTGCTGAGTTTCACCCTGTTGTTGTTGAGCGGCGTGTTCGACAGCGTGAGCGTGGTGGTGCGGGCGACGGTGTTGCAGTTGATGACGCCGGACAACATGCGCGGCAGGGTGAGCGCGGTGAACAACATTTTCGTGGGGACCTCGAACGAATTGGGCGCGTTCGAGTCGGGACTTGCGGCGCGGTTGCTCGGATTGGTGCCGTCGGTAGTGATCGGCGGTGCGATTTCGATCGCGACGGTAATCGCGGCGGGGATCACAGCGCCGAAGCTGAGGAAGCTGGACATTCAGGAGTTGTTGGACGCGGGGAAGGAGTGAGGGGGCGGTGATACCCCAAAAATAGGCGGCTGTGGATCTGGTGGATCCTCCCAGTTCCGTTCGTGGTGAGCCTGTCGAACCATGAACGGGCAACCCCGGGTGCTTCGACCGTTATCGCGGGCGTATGGTAGAGTTCTATCATGGCCACACCAATGACCGCCGACGATATCCTGCCACTCATTGCGGTCCTGACTCCGCAAGAGCGCGTTCGGTTGATCCGGTTGATCGCCGAGCGGTCCGGCACCGATGACGCGGCCGGATATCGCGCCGCGCCTCCCCAACGCGACGAGTTTTCCAGTGATGAAGACCCTCTTGCGTGGGAGGCGGAAGGCTGGGAGCAGTTCGGTTGAAACGGGGCGAGATTCGGTGGTACACGTTTCAACTTCCGGACAAGCGCCGCCCCGTACTAATTCTCACGCGCGACGAAGTCATCGATCGGCTCAACGAAATCATCGTCGCACCAGCGACGCGGACTATTCGCGGGCTATCATCCGAAGTAATTTTGACGGCGGACGACGGCATGCCGGCAACGTGCGCATTGAACTTTGACCACGTCGCGCTGGCCCAACGCGACCGCATTGGTTCTCTGTTGTGCACCTTACCGGAAGCGAGGTGGCCCGAGATGCGTCAAGCACTACTCGTCGCGTGCGGGTTCGGAGGCTAACGCGGGAAATCAAGGAAAGTCAACTACATCCTCACGTAAGATCGTAATACGCAAAAGAGTATCATTGCGAACGACCGATACATGTTGGAGTCGAACAGTGACAATTAAGGTGGTGGTGACCAAAGGCGAAGACGGCTGGTTCGTGGCCCATTGTCCGACGCTCAAGAGTTGTTGGACGCAAGGTAAAACGCGCAACGAAGCACTCGCGAATCTGCACGAAGCCATCGCCTTGTATTTGGAGGCACCCACTGGGAATTGACTGGCGGCGCGGCTGCTCGGGCTGGCGCCGTCGGTCGTAATCGGCGGAGCGATTTCGATCGCGACGGTAATCGCGGCGGGAATCACAGCGCCGAAGCTGAGGAAGCCCGATATTCAGGAGTTGTTGGACGCAGGGAAGGAGTGAGCGGGCGGAGACGTCGGTTAAAGTGTATTTGTGATGCAATGGGCACAGCGAAATGCAGAACTTGATATAGTTGGGGAGGAGGAAAAGGGCATGAACGATCAAAACCGAAGCACCAATTGGAAATCAAACCTCCTTTGGGCCGCCGGAGGCTTTTTCGGTGGTTATCTCGCGGGGCGAGTTCACGAAGCGAGTAGGCAACAACCGGTTTCACTCTTTCCAATTGCCGATTCGGCCACCGAAGGCAAGGGTGACGAGGAAGACATTATCTATATTGAAAACGCGTCTCCCCGAGTTTTGCAATTCGTTCTGGCGTTTGTAGTGCAGTGCGTCAACTATGTGAATAAACGAGATGACATAGTGAAGATGGCATATGACGAACTTCTTCTCCCAGACAGAGAAAAGTTAGACCGAGCATTGGCAGCCATTAAGGAACTCAGCCCACAAGTGGATCATGTTTGGGCGAGGGGAACCTTGTCAACGAACGCGATTCCTTCAGGTTTTGATCCAGGAACGCTTATGACGCTAGCCCCACCTTCGTTGGCGGAAGACGGTTCTGAAATTCAGAAGACTGTAGACGGTATTCGATTGAAATATGAACAGGTAGTAGGCACTCTTGCCAACTATGGGGCGGGCAAAACATTTCCAAACGATCAATGGCAGAGCGCTGAACTCGCAAGAGCCTTTATTCTAATTCGCCTTCAAAATGAGACTAACCATGTTACACTAGGGTCATGGCA
>CAYXRK010000088.1:0-15542 GCA_964467615.1 uncultured Nitrospirales bacterium
GGACTAACTCGAGGGGCACTATTTTTTCTACGCGAATTTTTTCTATTTGGTGTGCGAGACGGACGCCTAGGGTGCTCGGGTCCGCCGGCAGGTGCAGGCGCTGACGGACCACATCGTCGACCACGGCTTCAATCTCGTGGACCATGACGGCAAGCCGACGCGCTGGGGAAGGTACGCGCCCGAGGAGTTCAACTTCGACAAAAACTGGTTCCCCGAACGCGGGCTGAATTCGCTGAGCATGCTGTCCTACCTCGTCACCACGCACCACATCACCGGCGACGACCGATACCAAAAAATCGCGCGCGAACTCGTCGAGAAACACGGGTACGCGCAAAACCTAATGTATCCCAAGTTCCAGCGCGGCGTCGGAACGGGCAACCAGTCCGATGATGAAATGGCATTCATGTCATATTATAACCTTATAAAATATGAAACTGATGCAGAATTGCGCTCGCGATACGCGACTTCCTGGTGGCACTATTGGCGGCTCGAACAGCCCGAACTCAGCCCGTTCTTCAATTTCGCGTTCGCGGGACAATGCATTGGCGCGCAATTCGAGGACGCCTTTGGCGTACACAACGTCGGGCCTCGCGGCGACTGGCTCGAGGAGTCGGTCGATATGCTCAAGCGCTTTACCTTGGACCGGTTCGATTGGCGCCACGTCAATTCGCACCGCATCGACCTGATGCAACTGCCCGAGTGGGGCGGGGCCTTCGATCATCCCATTGGCAACCAACGTGCGCTGCGCGTCAACGGCCGCGTGCTACCCGTCGACGAGCGCTTCTTCGACCACTGGAACACCGATCCGTTTCACCTAGACACCGGCGGCGAAGGCCGTTCACTCTCCGACGGAACAGTGTTTCTGCTGCCGTACTACATGGGCCTCTACCACGGCTTCATCACGCAGTAGGCCACATCGGCCCGATGTGGCCCGGCCCATACGCCTGACTGCGCCCAGCACGTAAACCCCTTGGCATGGATCTCGCCCCCATGCTCACGCAACAACGATGCAAACGCGTTCCGCGGAACCCGCGCGAGCAATTGATGAAAAAGACTTGACGGAGGCCCCACGACAGCGTCCTTCGTTGGCGTGGTGGACCAAGACATTGACACATCGACTCTTCCACGCCCACGGAGGACCTGTCAATCCAAATTCCGCGACAGCTTTTTGGGACAAGAGTGAATTCGGGCAGGTCAATCGATTGTCCGAAGTGATGCAATTATACACGGCGTCATAAATAGTTGCGCATGAGATCGCAGAAATAAGCCATTTTGCCGAAATTGGGGAAATGAACATGCGCAACTATTTATGACGCCGTGTATAGAAACAACCAACAAGCACAAACCACTAACAACTGCACGAAATACAGTAAGTCGCATACGGATCCCCGTTTGCCTCACAACCCGAAGACCACGTCCACGAACAATTAGAACACACGCAGGTTCCAGTTGCGCAAACGTAAAACCACCCACAACTGTTCGAGCAACACCATTGCTTTGACTCGCATGTAGTGGCGTCAGCTTGGCCCAGCGTGAGGAAAAACGCACCAGCGAGCAATAGAGCCAGAACGCCAACCTTGACACATGTCTTGCACATCTTCTACTCCTTGTGATTCAGCAGCGCGTGCAGCCCGATGATCGTCTTCGCGTCATCGAATTCGTTTCGCGCCAACTTTTCCCGCACTTCGTCTAGATCCATCAGGAACACTTCTATTTGTTCGTCGTGCTCGAGGCGTTGCTCGGTCTTAACTAAGTCGAACGCGAGAAAGACGTGAATCTTTTCGCTAAACACGCCGCACGAGGGATACAGGTGACCCGCCGGTACCATTCGTCCGGCGACGTATCCCGTCTCTTCCTCGAGCTCGGTTCGCCCTCGATCCTCGGGCGACTCGCCGCGTTCGAGCTTCCCGGCTGGAATCTCGATGATCGTCTTGCCGATCGAAATCCGAAACTGACGGATGAGCACCACGGAGTCGCCAAGGCAGGGAACGACCGCCACGCCGCCCGGATGTTCGACAACTTCCCGGAACGTCTCGCGCCCATCGTCGAGCCGCACCTGGCCGCTGCGTAGATTGACGATTCGGCCTTCGTATACCACCCGACTAGAAATCCAGGTTTCCATGATTTCGCTCCGTCCGCTTGGAAAATAGCATCTAACCCGCGCCACTTCCATCGTAGCGTCGGGTTGCTAGCGCGTCGGGTGGCCGCGCGAACGCGTTCCCATTGATGCGGTCATCCACCGCCTTGAAATTCGGCGGGATCAGGGTTACCGTGTGTGGTTTCGCCCCATTGCCGGGACAGGCGTCTGTACCCGGCACACATCGAGAAGGAGTGCCCCATGAAAGCGATAGTCGCCGCAGTTTTGGTTTGTATCGCCGCCGCGATGGCCGCAGGCCCGGCCGGTACATGGAACGTTGTGATGGACTACCAAGGATCGGAGATACCCGGAACGCTCGTCATTAAAGACGAAGGCGGCAAACTGAGCGGGACTTGGGAAGGCCGCCGCGGCAAGGAAGACGTTCGCGATCTCTCATTTGAAAACGGGAAGTTGAGTTTCGTCCGCACAGTTGACGTGCAGGGCCAGCAGTTCGACATTACCTTTACCGGGACAATCGACGGCGAGGCGTTGACCGGCGCATTCGACTCCGCGATGGGGGCCTTGGCGGTCAAGGGTAAGTTGGCCAGCGCGGCCCCGGCGGGCGCGGCCCCAGCCGCGGCATCGGGCGGCACGAACGCGCACGTCGGGAAATGGAACGCGCACGTCTCCTCTTCGATCGGTGAATTCGACCACCACATCAACGTCAATGCGGACGGCACCGGCGCGTATGACGCCGACGGGACCGAGATTCCGCTGACCGATATCACGCTCGACGGTGACAAGCTGACGTTCAAAATGACCATCGATGTCAACGGACAACAACTCCCACTTACGTTTGCGGGAAAGGTAGCCGGCGACGATCTTACCGGGGACTTTACGAGCGACGCTGGAAGCGGCTCGGTCGTCGCGCGGCGCGATGGCGCGGCCCCGGCCATCGTCGGCACATGGGACGTCACGGTCGTCTCTCCCCTCGGTGAAAACAAACGGACAATCGTCGTCAACAAGGACCTGACCGGCGCCTACATCACGGACAGTGGCGAATACGCTCTATCAAACGTCAAACAGACGGCGAAGGACGTTACGTTCGACGTGACCGTGAAGATTCAAGAGCAAGACGTCGCCCTCAAGTTCGCAGGGATCGTCGACGGCAACGCGCTCAACGGCAAGTTCACCAGCGACGCCGGAGAGGGAGTGGTCACCGGGACAAAGGCCGGCCAAGTCGGCGCGGCTGGCGCGGATCCCGAAATCCAAGCGCTGCTGACTGGCGTACTCGACGCGCTCAAGGCGCTGGATATCGAGAAACTCGTTTCGTTCTACGCGGACGACTACAAGGACAACCAGGGCGCGGACAAGGCGCAAACGCTTACCCAGCTCAACGACGCGAAGGGACAAGGTGTACTCGACGGAATCCACTCAAAGTTGGACCGCCTCAGAGTGAGCGTAAACGGAGACAAAGCTACGCTCGACAACATCGGTATTGAGGGGTCCTTCGGCGTCCTCAACGTCACGCTCGGGCTCGAGAAGCGCGCCGGAAAGTGGTGGGTCGTGACCCAATCGCAGCAGTAGTTCGCGAGTTGGCGCATGTCGGTCTGCACGCCGCGAGCGGTCGTTGGGCGACTGTACACATTGGCTTCGTTCCTTGAACGATACCCGAATGTTGTTTAGACTGATAGCTAGCGGGCCGGAGCGCATCGGCCCGCTTTTGCGTCTGTTGGGCCGTGAACGGGTAGCTCAGTTGGTAGAGCATCGGACTTTTAAGTCTAGTACAGTAGTATTGTAGTGTATCGTGGTTGTTCCCTGTCAAGCACTTACGCCGGTTCGCCTATCCTTCCCTCGCGCCATTTATCCCCTCTTTTTTCCAACGAGTGGCGCGAAAGTGGCGCAAGAATTCGCGCGAGGGTTTAGGAGCCTCTCTGCCCGCCGGAAAAATCGAATCCACTACCCCACCCCTTCGCCGCGCCAAGTACCCGATCTAGCACCGTTCGGATACTTTTGCACTAAATTGGCCGCATATTGATTTACCGGAATTCGTCGCAGACAAGATTCGCCGTTCGTGCTTTGGACTCGCCACCTTGCGATTAGACACGCGATCCCACGCTCGGCAATCATCATCCCTCGTGTGCGCTAACGCCGCCATGCGTGTAACTGATCGCGCGCGCTTCGGACATTGAATCGCGACGCCACCCCCGGCCAACCCGAAAAAACGCGCTTATGTCAGGGGGTTTACCCCTCTTTGTACTCGCGCGGCATGATTTATGTAAGCCCAACTTGTTCGCAGAAACCTACCCCATTGGATAATCGCGTACCAGGAACACTTATTTCCGTAGAGTGCGGCGGCGTCAATTTCATTCAGTTTGAAATCTCTTGGAGAAGTTGCCACGGAGAAACACCCGGCGTCCTGAAACTGTTTACGGTAAGAAAAGCCCATTGTCCGTCTTTTGTGATTATCTTCGGTGGGTCGGATGCGTATACGTTGAACGCGGATTCGCTGCTGTATTTTGACCCATACTGACCGTAGGGATTAAAAATTGATGTTGATGAGTATCTGCTCCCGTAGCTTCCAAATTTGTTTAGGATCGAGTCGCCCGCATAACTGTTGCTGGTCACGATACCAAGGAACGTACCATCAGAGGCGATGATCTTGGCCCCTTCAAAAGAGGACGGCGCGGCTGCTTTCGTCGCGACAGAGCCGACAGTCTGCCAAAACGCAGTGCTTCCTATCGTGTTGCACGCGGAAAGTACGATCAAAAAAAAGACCGAGAGAAGGAATTTCGACCTCTCGCATGCTAAAGATTTACAACGCCAAGCGTTCTGTAGTGCCGAATTCATAGAGTTGCCTTCTATGGCCCCCGTTGATTCCTGAGTGAGGTATTGTGGTTTTTTGGGATATTTTTTGGTGTGACGCTCCCAACGTACCCGCATTCTTACAATTCAATTTCCAGAATGACCTCCTTGCGCTTGCCGCCGACTTCGACCTCGAATCGATTGATGCCTTTGGTAAACTGTTTGCTCAAGACCTTAAAGTCCACCGTTCCGACGACGGTTACGCAGCCGTCCTGTTCTTTCCGTGACGCTGCGTCAATTGCGAGAGGCAGTGCTTTGATTTCCTGCCCGTTGATGGTCACGATAGACGCAGCATCGACCGCCCCGGCGCAATTCACAATCTCGATTGGCAATTTGTTAATCTTCTTTTGCGCCTCAACGTCATCGTAGCGCACCGACACGGACAAGTCGGCAGCCTTGCCAAGTGAAATAGTCTGAGGCGCATCGGCTGGAAGTTCAACGGATGATCCGGCCTGCACAAAACAGTCAAAGACAGTTCCTTCTGTGAGCAAAGCGTTCGATCCCTTGATGAAAATGAGGGGCCAAGCGACAATCGCGAACGTGGCTATCGCAGCCCCCATACGGCCCTTGCCCGATTTATCGTAGCCGCCGTCAAGGGCAATATCTTCGCCGTCCACTCCCGGTACCGACATTGCCCGAATCTCAACGTGGCCCTTGCGGCCCGCGACCTTTGCCTTTTTGACTTCGGACACCCGGCAAAACACCTGAGCACCAGCGGCAATAACAGTCTTGCCGTCTACCCTTACGTCGCGCCATACATGCGCCCGTACAACGTCGCCTTCTTTGGTCTCTTTCTTTTTTGACGTGACTTTCTCGTCAAGCTGAACATAGACCGGCGTCATCACCGGAATCTTGATCCGATCTCCATTTGCCGGAAAACAAATCGTAAACGCGACCAGAACGCAAAAAATTCTACAAACACGATGTTCTTTCATGGCCCTCTCCTTCGTTCGCGCGATTGGTGTATCGACTATCCGCATCTGAGATACCCCGGTAGGGAGCACCGTGGATACACACTCTTCAGTCTAGTTGTGCCGGTCACTCTCGTCAATAAATAATTCGTCTACGAAAGAAGTGGACTTTTGGGTCGTCTATCGATAGTACGGCACTACGGACATAGGGTTATCGCGCGGTACCGGCAAAGATGCCCCCCGGCCATCCCTAGATTGACCTCGAAATTTTTGGGGTTGCCCCGCTTTTCATGTGCGGATCATTTTTTTTGGGGCCTTGACCGGAATATTCCCGAATTAGACACGGCGCGGGAGATTCCCTGATTCGGAATTCGAGTGCCCGGAAATTGTGCGGATATAAGGGGTTTCGAGGGCTTGGGGGCTCAATTGTAACGAAGTATCCGAATTCGACCGCGTAGGATGCCCTATACGGCGCGATCCAGCGTTGGGCAATGGTCTGATATGGCCGGGACTGCGTTCGTTTCGGAAAGTGCCGTTTTCGATAGGTGTCCAGAGCGGTACGGCCAAAGCGTGCAATCGACCATCTGGCAGCGCCGCACTTCCGCCGCGTTGCCGCACTGACATTCCAAACACTTCGCCCGGATCGCTCTTGCCCGCGAGAGCGGTTTGTCTACATTGAAGTCGTACCCGGTCACGGTGTCATGTATCGGGCCTCGCGTTTTGATCGTAGGCATTGGTTCGTTTCCTATGATTCGCGTTCGGTAGGCCGGACGCGGTAGTAGCGATTGCATGCCGCAGTGGGTGTCTCGCCTTCGTCATCCCGCGCCGCGTGAATACCGCCGCACCACGGACAGCGGTAGTGCCAGAAAATCCACGCGCCGATACTTCGCGGCGACGCGGGCACGTCCGGCCAACGCCGCCTCCTTCGGATCGTCTCGTTCATTGGCGTCATCGCGCCGCCTTCCGTTGACCCGCGACAGATGCGACGGTTGCGACAGTTGTTTCTATCTCTTTACTTTTTACTCTTACCATTCCGCCCGCAAAGGAGAAGGAAACAAGCGTCGCAAGTGTCGCAAGTGTCGATTTAGTTTCCACGGTAGAAGTACCCCCGTACCTTGCGCGTGTCCGCCTTTTCCACTTCGACAAGCCGCCCCGCGATTGTGTGCGCCTTTACCGCCAATGCGAGTCGCCGCGTTGACCATTTCGAGTTTTGGAGTCTCCCTACACATTCGGCGAGATCGGCTGCGGGAACGAATCCATCTTGAATATGCTTTTCTTCAATGCACAGCCGTGCGGCTTCGATCATTGTTCGTACCTCATCCAAGTCGTCGTCGTGATCTTCTCTGCGACTGCGAAGTAGGGAGAGTACGCCCGGTACGTCATCCGTAACGCGGGCCAAGATGGTATCTGTCCAACACTGCCACCGATCCCCCGCGCTATTGCCGATTGGCGGTTTACGGAGTTCAGCGATGATGTCCGCGAGGATTTCGTCGCGATGTTTCTCGACATACGCGAAAACGGCTTCACGCCACCCGCTCTTGGGTTGCGGGCGAGTGAGATTGATGATGATGCTACGTTCGCTCAGATCGCGGGATAACCTTACAGCGTTCGACGTAGCAAACCACGTCAAGTAATTTGGCCGTGTGCCTTCGCCCTTGTAGTAGTCGTGTCCGCTGATTTCAGTGGTGGTAATCAATCCTTCCAACAATGAGGAGGAAACGAGTCCCTTCAGGTTGTCGGCGATTGCAATTCGCTTTACAAGTGCGAACATGGAAAGCAGACGGCTAATGAGTCGCTCATCCTTCCCGTCGTTTAATTTGAGATCGATCTTGCCACCGTAAAGTAGAGCCACGGCCTCGGCAATGGTCGTTGCCCCGCAGCCGCGATCCGGTTTCGTGAACAGGATCATCGGCCTCGTTCCGGGCAAGATACCAGCGCATGGCGTCATCACTCCGGCACGAATGAGGGCCGCGTCGAATGGAGTTTCGTAGTTATCAAAATACGACAGTAACTTGGTTAGGCGGGAGCCGTCTGCCAGATAGTCGGCCGGTGCCCGCCACGAGCAATAGCAACCCGGCAACGGCGGTTCGTGCGGAAGTGGATCGACAACTAAAAAAGATTCGGCACGCGCTGTGGCGTGGGCGAAAAAATCACCCCTCGGAGTAAAATTCGCTCCATATCCCGTTTGTCCCTTGGTCCATTCGATTTGAACGTGTTCGGCGGCATACGCAAAAAGCGCCTCGTGTCTAGGCAACCATCGAATGCAGCCGCCCTCGTCCACGAATAGAGACTCGCCGCGTCGTTTGGGCCAGCCACCCGTTGATGCCAAAAGGTTGGCCGCGATGTCTGTGATCGGAATGTGATTCTTGTACTGTTTGGTCTGTTCTTTGCCGTTCTCGTCGCAGACCACCTTGTCGATGATCTCGAAGTTTCCCCAACGGGGTAGCCGTGATTTCAGGCTGTTCGATGTATTCGATGCCGATGTCTTGTTTTTGCGTCCGTTGCGCTTGGCCGGGGCCGGTATCTCGCGCGGTTGCTTTTTGCCCGCGTCGATTCCGCTCCGAATAGTCGCCCTCGCTGGATTGGGTGGGTGTCCCGCCGCCGTCGCCGCTTCCATGAGCACGTCAACAATTTCATTTTCAAAATCGGGTTGAAGGTGACACAGGCCAGCCAACGAAAATGCTTCTTCGTTTACCGTGTTGTTGAGTGTGCCGTTTTCCGTCGTGAGAATGTGCTCCGTCGCCCTTTTCAGTGCTCCGTCGAAGTACACGCGATGATTGTCGTTTCGATTCGCACCGCTATTTTTTGGCGCGGGTTTCGGCGCAGGCCGTTTCAATAGTCCCGCGAACGAATCGGGAAGTGGCGCGAAGTCAGCACGCATCGGGTGAAACCAACCATTCATAACTGCCTCTTACACTCCCATCGACGGTTTTGATTGATCCGACGATTGGGATTAGCGCCTTGCCGGATTTCAACTCGACACCCGGCGCGATGGTTGTGTTTTGTTTGTCGCCTTCAACGTGCGTGTGCCGAAAATAGACATGCCAGCCGCCGGAAGGCGTTGAAACTATCGGCGTGCGCGGAAGTCCATCCGGGATTTTGCCGCCGCGCTGAAAGTCAACGTCAAGCACCGCGAGACGACTTTTGCCAAGGTGCATAGCGAGCCGACAATGTTCATGTATCCACTCTTTTATTTCATCCCACGGCGGAGACGGCCCTTCACCCCAACGGATACCTTTGGGCGTTGATCCGTCGGGCAGTTGGCAGACAAGATGCCAGCCCCGCTCCCGCGCCGCCCACGCTTCACCGAGAAGATCGGCCCGCGTGACTTCCGCGAGTAGTGACGGCGCGGTTGGAGTTGCTGCGAGTGGAGATCGCTCAGCCTCGATGTTCGCCGATGGAAGTTGTCGTGATATCATTTGGTCATCTCGTTTTGTTCGCGCCGCCGGATTCGCCGTCCGCAAGCGGCGCGATTCGTTTTAGGCCGCGCGGCCCGGTTTCGATTGCGAATCAATCCACGCGAGCACCTCGTCTTCGCGGAGCAGCACGCGGCGTCCGAGCCGTCTCACCGGGAAACCGTTCGTCGCGGCGTTGAATATCAGGTGCCGCAATCCGAGCACGCTGGGATAGGCGTGCTTTTTCGCGTATTGCGTGACGGTCAGGAATGTTGGGGGCGTGTTCGTTTCCATGTCTTAATCCTCCGTTCGTCGCGGCGCGTATTTTTTGGCCGCGAGTTGTGGAGGTATGGGAACACAGGACAATTTCAGCGTGGATTGAGCGTGGATTCCGAGTGGATTGGCGCGACGCGAAAATGTGTGGTTCTATTGACCGGAACGCTGGTCAAATTTTGTCGCGCTGTGGATTCCGCGTGGAAACGAGGGGACTTTTTTGCCGGTTGCGTTCGCGTTCGCGGTCAAGACTTCTCAGCCATTTCCTGTATTCGTTTTCCATGTGCGCTGTGAGCGTGACGCTATCAATTCGACGCGCTTTGCGCTTCTCACCGTTGTCGCGAATGATTCCCGCGTTGACAGCGCGACTAATGCGAGATTCCAATGCTTTGTCCGCCGGAATCGAGGTTTCGCCTTTCGAGAGTAACCAGCTTGCCCATTGCGTCGCGCCTTCGCTCATCGTAATCCATCGCCCGGACGGTTCACCGCTGTCAGCAAGGGTGGAAATGGTGTTAGCGGGTTGGGCGAATTTTTCCCTTACGACTTGCGGCACATTGATCCCATTCCGATCCGACCATGCGACGACTTCGCCGGGGACTAGAACCTTGTCACTTTGAAGGGGGACGCCATTGATGGTTTCGGATTCCCCGCCGCGTGTAGGTAGTTCGCCGGATTCGATTGCTAGTAGAATTCGATTCAGCATAGTAAGTGCGGGTGAGTCCGCGCCCTCAGCGTCCATGTAGACTTTTCGGATGTTGTCCCACTTGCCCCGTGCAATTATCGACGGGGCAACGCCGGTCAAGTGGCATGCGGCGTCCACCGGAAGCCAACGCACATTCCACGGAAGTTGATCCACGATTTCGCTGTAGTCCACGCCAATGCCCGCAGACGTACTATCGCGCGGCGCTAGATGCGCGTTGTCATCTACGGCGATGTGATAGTCCCGGTTGATATCGTCCACAAGTTTCCGGGTGCGTTCCGTGTCTTCGCTGGCGTAAGTCTTGATTAGTTCAGGCCAAAACTTTTCGTGGCGCTGAACATCAACTTGTAAAGTCGCAATGTGTCTCTCGTAAAATTCCCGGACGATTTCTTGCATCTCAGCAATCGCGCCGTGGTCAATGGTTTTCGGGCAAAACGCTTTGATCCGATTGCCGATTAACCCGTCGGCCAATTCCCTCGCTTTGACGGAGACGGCCAAGCGTTCCTTGTCGCACTGTTCATTCGAGCCACCAAAAAAAGGATTGTCGTACTGTTTTTCAATCAACCTCAGTTCATCCGAGAGTTCGGATTCGATGGTCTCGTGTAGTTTCTCGTCCCTGTGGCGAAGATTTGCTTGCCGGTCGTTCTCTGCCATGTCTGCCCCCTGCATGGGTGTCCCGTAGTGAGTGAGAGTGCCGGGGCGGGCGTGCTACAGGTTCACGCGTTCGGGAGCTACCCTAGCCCCGGCGAAAGGCTTACGGTTTGAGTTTCCAGTCCTAACGCGCCGGTGTAGCGTCGTATAGGTCGTCGCCGTCGATAAGTAGCTTGTACGTGTAAAGATAGTGTTCGGGAAGTTTCCCCGCGTACTGTTGGCGTATTTCGTCCGGCACCGGTTTCGCGAGAACGATAACGTCGGTCAGGCTCAGTGGATCGAGGTAGAGGAACTCGACTTTGAATACACTTCCACTTGCAAGCACTAGGAGTTTATCTCCGGACTTGTCTTCTACCGTCCGAGACACTGATGATGCGTCCACGACCGTGTAACCAATCGCGCGCGAAAGTTTCCTTGACGCGCGATCCGCTTCGACGGACTGAACTCGGAAGAAAAGCGACAGGGCAATCGCGATAGAAACCCCCAAGATGGTGCGTGTTAATCTAGTTAGATTCAGTGGCTGTAACATTTCCGCTCTCCGCGTTTCACTCTTGTTCCACGCCGACTATTGTAGTCGCCTACGCCGATTCGCACGTTTCGGCCTTGGGTGAATTGAAAATCGAATCGACCATGCCCGCGAGCACGCGCGACGTGTGTTGCGGGCCGATGTGCGCATATCTCTTGACCATCGTCAGTGTCCGATGCCCCAAAACCGACGCAAGTTCGGCGGTAGTCGCGCCGCGCATGGCAAGGTAGCTCGCGCACGAATGGCGGAGATCGTGAAAGTGGAAGTTCTCAATGTTTGCCTTGCGCAATACGGTATTCCACGCGGTAATGATGTTGGCCGGGCGCGGTGCGCTCAGGCTTGCGAACACGTAGTCCGTGTCAATGCGCCGAATCTTGGATCGCGTTTCGAGCAACTCGCGGGCGTGTCCAACGATGGGGATTGAGCGACGTTCCCCGTTTTTTGTTTCGTGAAGCGTGATCAAATCGCGCTCGAAGTCCACGTCTCGCCACCGCAAGAAAAATAATTCGCTCCGCCGCATGCCGGATGACAACGCGAGCACCACAACGTCATAGAGCACGTCGCACCGCGATTGCTTGCACGCGGCCAAGAGGCGGGCGCGTTCGTCGTCGCTCAAATACCGGACGCGGGCTTGCCCCTCTTTTGGTTTCGAGATACCGCGCACGGGGTTTGTGTTCGTCCATCCCCAATCGCGCGTCGCAACGCTGAATAGGTGCGACAGTGGCGCAAGGTAACGATTGACTGTGCTTCCCGTCATCTTGGTACCGAACCGGGTTTGCTCGTTCAATAGCTTGTCCCGGATTTCCGCGATGACGGGCGGCGTCACGTCTGCAAGCGTGAGGTTCCCGATTTCAGTTTTCCATCGCTCCAATTTCGGGGCTTGGTCACGGATGCCCGACTTCTTAAGCGGGAGTACGTCGCGGGTGTAGCGGTCTATCGCTTCGCCCAAGGTGTGCCGCTTCGATTCAGTTCCCCGGAAGTGCCTACCCTCGCGGATCGCGCTTTCGGTCGCCTGAATCCATTTCCGGGCGTCTGTGAGGCGCGGGAACGTCGCAGACTGTTCCGCAGTGCCCTTCATGCGGATACGGGCGGTGTAGTTTAGCTTGCCGTCAACGCCCTTGCGTGCTCGAATGCTGGCCATGTGCGCTCCTTCTAGCGCGACACGGCGGGATTTTGGTAGTCTGTACCATCCCCGGCATGATCATCCCATGCCGCGCGGTTTTGCCCGCCAAGGTGTTTCGAGCACCGGGGCGGGCCTAATTGAATCACGGGGATAGCGTGTCATAAACCGGGATACGTTTTCAAGAGTGGCGCAAAAGTGGCGCAACAGGCGTTTCGACGGGCATGCCACTCAATCAGGTGTAATCATAAGTAGCGTGGTTTCAATTAGTTAAGTTTGCCGTGAACGGGTAGCTCAGTTGGTAGAGCATCGGACTTTTAATCCGGTGGTCGCGGGTTCGATCCCCGCCCCGTTCACCATGTAGTTTGTATCGTCACGGTGGTCGACGGACTATCATCCGCGACAGCGGTCCGCGCTCGGGCGCATCGTCTGAATCTGAGACCGCGCCGTCGTATCTCCAACGTGTTCCAATCCGGAGGAATTATGGCAAAGGGCATTGCCACGCGGGCGGAAGACTACGCCCAGTGGTACATCGACGTGGTGTTGAAGAGCGAAATGGCGGACTACGCACCGGTGAAGGGGTGCATGGTCATTCGACCGAACGGCTACGGCATCTGGGAAAACATTCAAAAGCACCTTGACCGGATGTTCAAGGAGTCCGGCCACGTGAACGCCTATTTCCCGTTGCTCATTCCGGAGAGCTTTCTCAAGCGCGAGGCGGAGCACGTCGAGGGATTCGCGCCGGAGTGCGCGGTCGTCACGCACGCGGGCGGGAAGCAACTCGAAGAGCCGTTGGTGATCCGCCCGACATCCGAGACGATCATCTGGTCAAAGTTCAAGGACTGGATCAATTCGTACCGCGATCTGCCTATTCTGCTCAATCAATGGGCGAACGTCGTCCGCTGGGAAATGCGCACGCGATTATTTTTGCGCACGACCGAATTCCTCTGGCAAGAGGGCCACACCGCGCATGCCACCGCCGACGAGGCGGAAGCGGAAGCAATGCAGATGGTGCGCATCTATCAACGGTTCGTCGAAGAGTACCTCGCGATGCCTGTCGTTGTGTGCCGTAAGACGGAGTTGGAGAAGTTCGCGGGCGCGCTGCGCACATACTCCATCGAGGCGATGATGCAAGACGGCAAGGCCCTGCAAGGGGGGACCTCGCACAACCTCGGCCAGAATTTCGCCAAGGCATTCGACGTGAAGTTTCAAGATCAGAACAAGGAGTTGCAGTACGTGTACGCCACGAGTTGGGGCGCTTCGACGCGTCTTATCGGCGCGATGGTCATGTCGCACAGCGACGACAACGGTCTCGTGATTCCGCCGAAGCTGGCGCCGTTGCCGGTTGTGTTTGTGCCTATATGGCGCAGCGATGAGGAGAAAGAGACAGTTCTGTCCGCGGCCCGCGCCACGACGGCTTCCTGGGACAAGTTGTTCTACAAGATCGATGACCGCGACACCATCAAGCCGGGCCGCAAGTTTGCCGAGTGGGAGGTGCGCGGCGTGCCCATTCGCATCGAGATTGGCCCGCGCGACGTGGACAGCGGCGAGGTGATCGTCGTCCGGCGGGACACGGGCGAGAAAAGTCCGATGCCCATGGACGGGCTTCTGGGCCGCCTGGAGGCATTGTTGGGCGAAATGCAGGCATCTCTCTTCAACGCGGCCAAAACGCGTATCCAGGAGCGCACGCGCGACTGCAACGACTACGCGGATTATAAGGCGAACGTCGCCAGCGGCGGGTTCTACCGCGTGCATTGGTGCGGGGAGAACGCGTGCGAGAAACGCATCCAGGACGAGACGAAATCGACGATTCGCGGCATTCCGCTTGATGCCGCGGATGAACCAGGCGCGTGCATTGTCTGTGGTGGGCCGTCTTCGCGCAGGGTCATCGCCGCGCAGGCGTATTGACATCTTGGTTCGCGCCGCAGCTAGGCGCGCGTTGTCCGGCCGCTACAGGTATATGAGAGAAAACACCCACGTGACCAGCACGTGCGAGGCGGTCGCGAGAGTCCCGCACGGGATCATGTAGATGAAAAGCATAAAGTAGTTTCGCGCGCCGAAATCCAACATCCAGCTTACGATGATGAGTTGGACAAACGCCGCCAGCGGGAAGATCAGTTTTATCCAAACTCCCCTCATGATCGAAAAGGGGTCCGAAAAAACGTAGTACCCTCCAATCGCCACGAGCATGACGGGCGTACACGCGACGATGGTCATCGAGATGTAAGCCGCATTTCGCCAAAACGACTCGTGCGGGAGTTTCATGTCTTGACGAAGTGCCAGATACATCGCCGCTGCGGTGCAGGCATACGCCGCGACGAGGTCCCAGCCGATGATCGCGTAGGTGACCGAGCGCGGAAGTTTCGGGTCGGCGTCTTGATCGGCGATGGCCCAACCGGGCCTGCGCTCGGGCATCGACCCGTGTTCACCGGTCATATAGATTGCAAGCGCAACCGTCCCCAGCGCCAAACACCACAGCGCCATTTTGAATTCGCGCGACTGCGTGTCGATTTCCCACCATTTGCCCGGCATTTCGGTCGTGTTTCGTTCCTGCGCGGTGAGCGGATCGGGGCGAATTTGCGCCTTGCGTTCCTCCTCGATTCGGACGCGCTCGGAGATGCCTTCCCCTGGCTGGTTCGAGCAGATGTAACAGAGGAGGCCGCATCGAGTCTCGATACGATCCCAATCGCCACGGAATGCGCGGCCACAGCGGGCGCAGCTTTCTACACGCGCCTTCGCTTCGACGGGAGCAGACGGGGACAGTGTGGAACCCGCGGCGTCGACTACCGGCCGAGTGTTTGATTCGTCCACGACGAACACGCGGCCGCATTTTGGGCATCGGCCTTTCATGCCCAAGGCGAATTCGGATACGCGGATGACGCATCCGCATGTGCAAGCCGCTTCGACCATCCCGTGAACACTCGATTCGGCTGATACTACATCACGAAGCCCACGAATATTCGCGCAGAAAAAGGACCGCGGGCCCTCGGTCGAAACCGATGGCCCGCGACCTTACTGCGCGTG
>CAYXRK010000088.1:15552-19621 GCA_964467615.1 uncultured Nitrospirales bacterium
CCCCCCCCCCCCCACACCACTCCCCCCCCACACCCCCCCCGGCGGGCCCGCGCCCCCCCCCCCCCCCCCGCGACGTTACTGCGCGTGTGTTACTTCGAGGTGATTGCGTCCTTCGCCGCTTTCGCGACGCGGAACTTCACGACTTTCTTCGCGGCGATTTTAATCTGCTCGCCGGTCGCCGGGTTGCGCCCCATGCGGGCCTTGCGATTTACCAACACGAGTTTGCCCAGGCCTGGAAGCGTGAACCCGTTCTTGGCGTTTTTGTACGCAAGTTCGCATTGGGCCTCGAGCAAATTGCCTACGTCCTTCTTGCTCAAGCCGGTCTTTTCCGCCATCGCCGCCACAATCTGCGACTTGGTCAGGGCCTTTCCTGCCGCCATGATTCTCTCCTTTGCCGTTTATTATTCTTCTAAAACGCTACAACTGGTTCCCCACCGTCGGCACTACGGGCGCCGCCGTTGTTCGCGTCTTTCGTGAACAGGAACCCCCGGACGATTTGGCTTCCGCAGCCCGTCCAACAGGGGATTTCTTAATATTTATGGGCCGATTTGTCAAGCAAAAATTTTCCAAGTGCGCTAAAATTCCCCGGCGGCGTCGGGCGAATCCCGCAAAATAGGCGGCGGCGGATCGTCGCCGTGGAGAAGTTACACGATGATTTTTGCGGCGTTTGGCGGGATCCGCGGCGAGTTTTTCGCACTTGAAGCGATACTAGCGGCGGTAGACGCCGAGGGGATTCAAACCCTTGTAAACACAGGGGATTGTGTTGTGGGTGGGCCGATGCCGAACGAGGTTATTGAGCTGTTGCGGTCGCGCCGCGTCCCGTCCGTGCAGGGTCAGGCCGACCGCCAAGTCGTACGTTTTCGGCGTACGGCCGGAGGCGCCAAACACCTCCCTTCCGGCGCAAAAGATGACCCGATCTCGCGCGCGAATCGCGCGTTGACGAGCACGAATTTGGAATTCTTGCGCGTACTGCCGCGCACGATTCGCCTCGAAATTGACGAGCACAGCATCGTCGTGTGTCATGGAACGCTCACAAGCCAGGCCGTTAAATTGGGCCGGGATACGCCCGATGACGTGCTTCGGCGGCAACGCGAAATCGATCCAGCGGACGTGATTGTGTGCGGAGGCGGCGACGAAGCGCACACGCGCATGATCGACGGCACGCTGTTCGTGAACACGGGCAGCGTCATCCCCGGCAAATCACAGGATCGGCGCGCGCGATACGTAGTCATCTCAACGGAAGAGAGGCCGTTCACAGCGAAGTTTCGAGCGATCGAGTATTGAACTCGCGCGCGTGCTCGGACTATTTCGAGGCGTTAGCGAACGCCGAGTCGAGTTCCAGGAGTCGCTCTATAATTGCTTTAGTGTAAGGAAACTCGCGAGAGTAGGCGTGAAACCGGACGCGGCCATCGAGATAGAGAACGTTGCCGCCGTCTTTGTGATTGTCGGGGCGTTCGATCACGATAGGGATTTTCGCGGGGTCCGACTCGGGCAACACTTTCTTGAGACGCGGTGCGGTGCGCAATGAAGGTGATCGCGTCGTGTCGTGCGGAGTGGACTCGGGACTCTCACTTGAGACGTCGATGGCGCGCCATTTTTTTTCGTACTCATCTAACAATGCGAGCAGTTCGCTTTCGGTCGCGGCGACGCGTCCGAGGTAGAAGAAACTCCAATCGTCGAACTGTTCCGTTTTCGGCGTCATCGGACGGCCGACCCGTTGGAAGTCCAGGTCGGTCTCGCTGATGAAAATTCGGCCATCGGTGAACGCGGCCATCGTTTCGTCATTTGCGTCGAACATAAACTTGCCCCGGTGTTGCGCCATCGGCGGATACATGCCGCCATGCTCGCGTGCATAGGCCTCAAGTCCAGAATAGAACGCCTTAAGGTGCTGGTACGACGAATCGTCCTTGGGCAATTGCTTTATCGTCGGAGCGAAGTAAATCGCGGTGAGCGGAAACGCGGCGATCGCCGAAAACGCGATGAGCAAGGATGCGCGCGAGCGCTGCCAGGCCCAATCCTGCCGCCTGTTCGCCCGGCGGAACGCCAGCATGCCGAACACAAACCCCACGGGCACGGAGGTCACGAAAATCCAAAAGCGCGCGGCCGCCTGGACGCTGTTCGGGTTCCACAAGATCGATCTGTCGTAGATCGCCACTGCGAAAAAGCAAACGAACGGGAGCGCGAGGACGGCGGCCCCGATGCTCAGTAAGGGAAAACCCTTGGCCCGGTCCGATTTCGTGGCAGGCATTGCGGACGTCATGTCACCGGCCGGTGTGTCCGAATCCGCCGTCGCCCCGGGCCGTGTCCGGCAGATCGTCCACGCGGTTCAACGAGGCGCGCAGGACCGGCGCCACTACCAGTTGGGCGATACGGTCGCCACGATGAATCGTGTAGTCCTTCGAACCATGGTTGATCGCGATGACGTGGATTTCGCCGCGGTAGTCCGCGTCGATAGTCCCCGGTGAGTTGACCATGCCGATGCCGTGCAGCGCCGCAAGCCCGCTTCTGGGCCGAGTCTGCGCCTCCGTCCCCGGCGGCAACGCGATTCGTATACCGGTCGGGACCAAGGCCCGTTCTCCCGGACCGAGGGTCAGCGAGACATCGATGGCCGCGCGCAGATCCATCCCCGCGGCATGTTCGGTTTCGTATGTGGGAAGCGGCAGATCACGGGCATGCGGTTCCACCACCACATCGATTTGCACTGTACCTGCCACCGCCCGTTACTCCGCCAGGAACAACGCTGGCACGCTCTCGTTGCGCGGGCCGAGGACCGCCATCGCATAACCATCCGGCGTAAATAGCGTTTGCGCGAGCGACTGCACTTGGGCCACGCTTACAGCATCGACGCTCTCGAGGATTTCTTCCACCGTCAGCACTCGGCCAAAATACATCAACGACCGCGCCATGCGGCCGACGCGATTGAATGTGCTCTCGAGGGCCAGCAGCAGACCGCCTTTCAGTTGTTCCTTGTTTCCGGCGAGTTCGTCGGAGGGCACTGGTCCATCGCGAAGTTTGCGAAGTTCTTCCGAGCATAGCGTGACCGTTTTCTGAAAGTTTTCGGGGGCGATCGCCGCATACACGCCAAGCATGCCATTCTTGAGATAGCCTTGATGGAAGGAATAAATCGAGTACGCTAGGCCCTCGTCCTCGCGGATGCGTTCGAACAGCCGCGACGTCGAGCCGCCGCCGAGAATGTTGCTGAGCAAGTCGTACACGTAACGGCGCTCGTCCACAATCGATAGCGCCGGGAATGCGAACGTAAGGTGGTTTTGCGCGATGGGCCGGTCGACCCAGTCGGCGCCAGGCGAGAACTCCGCCGATTCCATGACGTTGTCTGGCGCGCCGGCCGCGAGAGGTCCGAATTCGTCTTCCAACTGCTTGAGCACGGCGGCTTCGTCAAAGTTTCCTGCCACCGCGATGACCACATTACGGGGCCGGTATTGCGCGTCCATGTACGCCCGCACGTCTTCGAGGGAGATCGCTGAAACGCTTTCGTGATAACCCGCAATCGGCCGGCCGAGCGCGTGTCCAGGCCAAACGCGTTCGGCCAACAGGTCGTGGGCGTAGTCCTCGGGCACGTCAATCGCCGAGGCGATCTCCTCGAGGATGACGTGGCGCTCCTTGTCCATGTCGGTGAACGTGGACCGCTTCACGATGTCGCCGAGAACCTCGATCGCCGTCGTCACGTGGGCCTTGAGACATTTCACGTAGAGGCAGGTGTACTCGCGCGAAGTGAATGCGTTCATGTGCCCGCCGCGGCTCTCGATGGCCTCCATCAGCTCGCGCGCCGATCGCGACTCCGTGCCTTTGAAAAACAAATGCTCGAGGAAGTGCGAGACGCCCGCGTGCTCCTTCGACTCGTTCGCCGATCCCGTCCGAATCCAAATCGAAATGGTGGCCGAGTGCAGATACGGCAATTGTTCCATCGCCACCGTGAGTCCGTTCGGCAATGTGTGCAGATGTGGTTCAAGCTCGGTATGCGTAGCGGACGCCGTCATGGCGTGAAATCTCCTGGGTTGAACAGAAAGGCGCGGGGCACCAACCCCCCCCCCCCCCGATTAAACAAAAA
>CAYXRK010000089.1:0-19542 GCA_964467615.1 uncultured Nitrospirales bacterium
CTTCGCCCAGTGGCAGCGCCGCGAGATTGTGTGCCGGCGCCGGCGGCGCAGGAAGCTGGGGGTTGGGGTTGTCGGGGGGCTCGTCCGTGCTGTGATACGGGATCTGCACATTCCCCGCCTCGTCTTCACCAAACGTACCCGATACGTACCACGACCAATTGTTGAGCCCGATTCCGAGTGGATGCTCGTCACTAATCAGGCGGGCCAATCGGATGTACATTCCTCTACCTCGGCCGCCTTCCATATACTCCTGTTCCAGGTTGGTCGTTCCCAAGCGGCCCATTACCGAGTCCCACGATTTGTAGAGCATTCCAGAACCGACCATTAGGATTCCGATGACGACAACGAGATTTCTCGCGTTCAATCGTAGACCCAGGATCGATGCCAACGTCAATCCGATTGTAAGGATGATGGTCGCGTAGCCCGTGCGGCTGATCGACAGAAGCACGCATCCAACCATCATCACCGTAACCAGTATCGACAGCGAGCGGATCCGATTGGACAGATCGGACAATGAGACCGCGAGCGCGACCGGGGCGATCGCGCAGCAGTACATCGAAAGCAGATTTGGATGGGCGAAGGGTAAACACACCCGGTGCGATCCCATGATGTACCGTTGTTGAAGGGCCCGCGCCGTGACGTAGAACGCGGCCCCGAAGAGTCCATACACCAACAGGCGGATCTCCCTCGGTCCGCGCACGAACCACGCTACCGCGGTGAAAACGATCAATCCCCGCACAATTTTTGAGAGTTCAAACACACCGAAAATATGCGGATACGAAACGAGGACCGTCACCGAGGCCCACGCGAAATACAAAACCATGGGCAAGAACGCAACCGGCCAAAACACGCCTCGAGCATCCAGCGGTTGGCCATTGGGCAGAACTCCCGCCGCGGCCGGATAACGCCAAGAGTCTTGGCGCCGCGTCAATATTGTGCTTACGAGTAGAATGATGGCAAATGCGTCGAGGTATGAAATTTCGATCCCCCGCGTCGTGCCTCGATACCAAGGACGGCCCATCAAATTAATATCGACTAGATATGGCGCGCTCGTGCTGATAATCAGCGCGACAAATACCGCCTCGCGGACGACGCGCGAACTTACGGCGGCGAGGATGCCGATGGGAAGTGCGAATGCAAACCCTCCATAAAAGATAATTTCCTTCACTCGGCGCGGGCCTCGGCGAGCATGATCGAGTACAAGTCTTCGAGCCGTTTCGGTTTCGGCGGACCCGAAACGTTCGTCATGAACGTTGCGATCGAGTGCGCGTCCTCGGGAGCATAGCCATGCATTCCCGCTAGAGGCCGTTCTCCCATGAAGCTCGGACAAATCAGTACGCCCGGATTCATTAGGAAGAACAGTTGGCCATATTTTTGGTCGGAGAAATCGCAGCCATAGCGCGCCAACTCCTCCTGCCGCATCACGTGCCCCCGTGGTTCTTGCGACAACACGGCTTCAACTCGCTCCCGCGCCCCTTCACGCAGGAACCAAAATCGCGCCATTGTCGAGTCATACACCGCGGCGTAGTCTTCGCCGAACCGAAGTCCCGTCGCCTCGACGCGCCCCGCGAGATCGCAGGTGTCGTGGACGCCGGTCATGCCATGGTCCGAGAACACGAAGAGGCGCACGGTCTCGTACTTCTGGTCGGCCACTTTGAGCAGGCGCTCGAGTTGAGCTTCATACCAGCGGATACGAGCGACTACGTTCGGCGAATCGGCGGGGTGGGCGTGCAATAGCGCGTCCAATTTGCCAAGGAACAAATACGCGAACGATACGTTTCCGGCCGCAATGGCCCCAGTCACGGTCCGGATGTTCTTTTCTTCCGAAGCCGTCCAATCGTTTCCCAGTACGTGTTGCACGGACTCATCCCGCAAGATGTCGAAAATCGTGCGTTGGCCCCCATTGATTCCACCCGGCTCGAACAAGGACCTTTTCTCAGAGTAGTCGAACATGTGCAGTTTCTGAAACGGCATGTTGTACAACTGGAAATATCCCGTGTACCCAAGGATGTGTTGCGCAAATCGGCTGATTTGATTTCGCACGCGCCCGCGACTCGTTATCGACTTGGGAATGAGTGAAAGCCATCGAAACCGTTTGAAGGGCGATTGGGCGGGGTTGTAGTAGAAAAACGCGAAATGACCATGATCACGCGGCATCGTACCGGTGAAAATAGTCGGGTCGCACGTCGAGCTATATCCGAAAATCGTGTCGAGGGGCGCTTTAGTGGTAAGCACGTCGTCCATGAACGGAATTCGCTGGGCCAGTTCCCAGCCAAATGCGTCGATGAAGACGAACAGACTCAACTTACGCTTGTTGGTCACTGTAGCGGAGAATCCCCCTGCGCGCGTGTTGCACCTCGGCGGTGCGAGCGATCGGAATACCGCGATCGGGCGGGCATCCGGAAAGTATGAGTTTCTGAATCCGGGAAAAGCAAACAATCGTGTGCCACAATCCTAAGAGCACGGGGTAGGAGTGCGGGGTCCGATGGGGCCGTGGGCGTGACGTAGTTGGCGAAAACGTGGTATAAGGACGCGATGGTCGCGCTGGGAGCGATACGGTATGGGTAACGCAGAGAAGTATCGGCAGTACGCATCCAAGATAAAGCTGTTCAACGGGCTGACGGGGGAAGAGGTATCGGACATCCTCCACCAGGGCCAGGTGTTGGAGTTTCCTCAGAATCGCACGATTTTCCACGAAGGCCAGATGGGCAACAATCTTTTTATCGTACTGAGCGGGACGGTTGCGATAAAAATCCGGCAAGACCTCATCGCAAAGTGTCACCCCGGCGACGCTTTCGGGGAGATGTCCGTGCTCAATCACAGGCCGCACTCGGGTACCGCGGTCGCCGAAACGCTGGTCAAATGTTTCGTTCTTGACGAGGAACATTTGAACTCGTTGCTCGAAAAGCGCGTGGCGGTGAGGTTGCTTTTGAATATCATCCACGTGTTGAGCGGTTACCTCGAGAAGGCAAACCACAAGGTGTTCGAATTCCGGCGTCAGCTTAAAGAGGGCGCGGCGGTGGCGATTGACGCAAACGCCGGGGATACTCCCGGTAAAAAGACATCCGGAATCAGGAGGAAGAAATCGTGAACGGAAGAATCGTTTTCGCCGTTGGAATGCTCATGGCCGTCTACACGGCCCACGCGTTGTCCACGCAAGTCGAGATCGACAGCGGAGTCATCAGGGGCGTCGAATCGGGCGGCGTCGCCGCATTCAAGGGCGTCCCCTATGCGGGGCCGCCGACCGGGGAGAATCGTTGGCGTGCGCCGCAGCCCGTCGAGCACTGGAGCGGCGTGCGCGATTGTACGGAGTACGGCCCGTCGGTCCCTCAACCAGGGTACCCTGAAGGCTCTTTTTACCAGAGGCCGGCCGAACCTCAGGACGAAGCGGGATGTTTGAATCTAAACGTTTGGACGGCTGCTGGGGACGCGTCGGAACGGCGCGCGGTCATGGTCTGGATTCACGGCGGGGCGCTGACGCGCGGCTCGGGACGAATCGACACCTATGACGGGACGAACCTCGCGCGTAAGGGCGTCGTTCTGGTCACGATCAATTATCGTCTGGGGCCGCTGGGGTTCCTTGCTCATCCGGAGTTAACGGCTGAATCCGGGCACAACGCCTCCGGCGCCTACGGCGTCCTCGATCAAATCGCAGCGCTCGAGTGGGTCAAGCGAAACATCACGAAATTCGGCGGCGATCCGAGCCGGGTCACCATCTTTGGCGAATCGGCGGGATCGTGGAGCGTTTGCGCCCTGCAAGCCACGCCGCTGGCGAAGGGCCTTTTCCACCGCGCGATCGGCGAAAGCGGCGGCGTGTTCTCGCCTCAGGGTTACTTGAAGGAAACGCGCTATGGCCAAAAGTCCGGCGAAGACAATGGTCTTGCGTTCGCCGAAGCGCTCGGTGCGGAGACGCTGGACGATTTGAGATCGGTACCTGTGGATCAGATTATCGCGAAGTCGGAAAACGGATATCAGTGGCGGCCGACTGTTGACGGGTATGTATTTCCGAAGGAGGTGTACGAAATCTTCGCGAACGGAGAGCAAAACAATGTGCCCGTAATCGTCGGCTCGAACGCGGACGAGGGTACGTCGTTGCTCGGCGATCGGCATCCGAAGACCGTCAGCGCATACGAATCCCTTGCTAAACAACAGTTCGGCGACTTGGCCGAGTTGGCGCTCGAAACGTATCCGGCGAAGTCGGATGACGAAGTCCGTGGCGCGTACATGGCGCTGTTCCGGGACCAAGCATTCACTTGGAACATGCGGACCTGGGCGCGACTGATGGACACCGTGCCCGCTCCGGCGTACCAGTATTTTTTCTCGCATGTCCCGCCACGCGCCGATCGCGAAAAATGGGGCGCGTACCACGCGGCGGAAATCGCGTATGCGTTTGATAATCTCGAACATACGAATCTCGAAAGCACGGACGTGGACCGAAAACTCGCGGACCAAATTTCGGACTATTGGGTCAATTTCGCCAACACCGGAAACCCGAACGGCGAGGGATTGCCCGAGTGGCCGGAATTCAAAGTCGAGTCGGAATCGTTCATGGAGTTTGGCGATCAACCCCGAGTTGGCGCGCATCTGCTGCAACGCGAATGCGACTTCTTTGACATCCGGTTCTCGGCGCAACGGAAAAGCGGGGGCGACACCGACTGACGCTTCACGCGCTCGTCTATCGTGAGTCAAGGCGGTCCATGAGACCCCGGCAATGCCGATGTACGTGAACCGGAAGACCCCGCGCTCGAGACCAACGAGCGGACGCGGTCCGGCCGTTCTTGGGTCTGTCGCGCTGCTCGGCGCGTTTTGCGCGGGCTACTTTGTGCATCGCAACGAGCTACTGCCGCTCGCATGGCGCGA
This sequence comes from uncultured Nitrospirales bacterium, assembly GCA_964467615.1. Taxonomy (GTDB): domain Bacteria; phylum Hydrogenedentota; class Hydrogenedentia; order Hydrogenedentales; genus CAYXRK01. Next base: position 4,861 of record CAYXRK010000089.1, read on the forward strand.
TGGGATTCGTGGAGCGATATCCGGGCCGTCCGATTCGGGCGGCCCTGAACGTGCCAACACATCCGTCAACCGGGGCGAGGCGCTACCGATTCAAACGGACGGCGTTTCGCCCGAGTTGCCGGAACGAAATGCCGAAGCCATCCTCGCGTTGGGGTACGTCCAAGCGGAACGCGCGCGCCCTGGCGGCCGTTCGGGAGTGGTGGCGCACGATCCCAATCGCGCGCATGAAGGAGTGAATCTTTATATTTCTGGAAACGCGCCGGAAGCGGTGTTGATGGATATGGATGGCCGCGAATTGCATCGCTGGCATTGCAATTTCGACGCGGCATTTCCAAACACCACGTTGCTCCCGCATATCAGCGCGGCAATTCGGAACTATTTCCGCCGGGTGCACCTTTATCCTACCGGCGAATTGCTTGCAGTATTCGAGGGCGTTGGCTTGATCAAACTCGATTGGGACTCGAACTTGATCTGGACCTACGCGGGAGGATGTCACCACGATCTTTCCATCGCGGACTCGGGGGAAATCTACGTCCTGACGAATGAGTTGCGCCGCTTCCCGGAACTCAACCCAGAGCACGACGTTGTAGACAACTCGATCGCGGTGCTTAGCGCCGAGGGCAAGGAACTTCGGAGGGCGTCCATCCTGGATTGCATCGCGAACTCGGACTACCGAGCGCTCCTCGGACACATACCGAAGAACTTCGACGTGCTGCATACCAACACAATCAAGCACATCGCGGGCGCACCGCCGGATTTTGGCCCGGCATTTCGTGACGGCAACGTTCTCATCTCGCTGCTCACGATCGATACGGTTGCGATGGTGGATTTGGAGTTAAACACCGTCGTGTGGGCGATCACGGGACTCTTCGACGAGCAGCACGAGCCGACGCTTATGCCGAATGGAAATATTCTCGTGTTCGACAATCACGCAGGGCCGGGAACTTCCCGCGTTGTCGAGATTAGTCCGATGTCCAAGGCCGTCGTGTGGAGCTACCCTGGTCCTGACGACCAACCCTTCTATTCGGATCGATGCAGCACGGCCGCGCGGCTGCCGAACGGGAATACGCTTATCACGATTTCCGGCGAGGGCAGAGCGGTCGAGGTGACTCACACCGGTGAGATCGTTTGGGAGTTCGTAAATCCGAATCAGTTCGTCGAAAATGGCGTCGCCATGATTAGCATGTTGTTCGATGTCTGCCGTCTGCCCGAAGACTATTGCGCCGCGGGGACAACTTCAGAACGGGCGCAGTGAAATCGATTTCACGCGCGGCTATCGGTCTTGCCGCGATCGTCGGCGCGTTTGCCCTTGGTTACTTGTTGGATCGAAGCGAACAGGTTCCGCGTTCGTGGCGCGACGCGTTGGATCGTATGACCGACGGTACGCCACTTGAGAAAGGCGAGGCCCCTATTCACGCGGCGATTGAGCACGGTGAAGCCGCGCCGCTCTCAGACCACCCGGGGCCGCGCGAACTGCCGGATCGGGAAGCGGAAGCGCTCCTGGCGTTGGGTTACGTCCAGGGCGAACTTCCGGCGTCAGCCCGCTCCGGCTTGATTCAGTACGACCAGGACCGTGCGTTTCCGGGATTGAATTTGTACGTCACCGGAAGCGCGCCGATGGCCGTCTTGATTGACATGGATGGCCGTGAACTGCATCGGTGGGAGTGCGATTTCGAGAAGGCGTTTCCGGGCGCGGTGTTGCCTGCGTACGTTCGTGACGCCGTGCGCTACAGTTTCCGCCGGGTGTACCTGTATCCGTCCGGCGAATTGCTGGCGGTGTTCGAGAACGTCGGACTCATCAAACTCGATTGGGACTCGAACCTTCTTTGGACGTACTCGGGAGGCGCGCACCACGATTTGGAGGTCACGCCTTCCGGTGAGATCCTAGTTCTCACGCAGGAACTTCGGCGCTTTCCCGAGATCGATGAACACAAAAACGTCGTGGACAACTCGATTGTCGTGCTCAGCTCCGACGGAGTGGAACTTCGCCGCGTGTCGATTTTGGATTGCATCGCGAATTCCGACTACAGGGCGCTGCTTGGTCACACGCCGCGTCGCATTGACGTGCTCCACACCAACACGATCGAGCGGCTCGACAGGGCGCTGGCCGGCAACGGTCCGGCTTTCCGAGAGGGGAACCTGCTCGTGTCTATTCGCGCAACCGACACGGTCGGCATAATCGACTTCGACGCCAAGTCCCTCGTTTGGGCCGTGACTGGCATGTGGAACGCGCAGCACCAGCCGACGTTCCTCTCGAACGGAAACCTTCTCGTTTTCGACAACTACGCAGGGTCGGATCGATCGCGCGTTGTCGAAATGGATCCGCGAACCCAGGCCGTCATTTGGAGTTATCCGGGCCCAAACGAGCGCCCGATATTCTCGAATGGATCGGGGTCCTGCGACCGTTTGCCGAACGGGAATACGCTGATATCAATCTCTCGTGAAGGCAGGGCGATCGAGGTAACGCCGGAGCACGAGATCGTTTGGGAATTCGTCAACCCGCATCAATTTGTCGAGAACGGGGCAACGATGGTCGGCACGTTGTTCGAAGTGATCCGGCTTGCATCGGACACGTGCGCCGAACTGTTGGCCGGGGTATCGCAATAGTTCGTGGCCGCGAGTCAGGCGACGATTGAGCGGGCCATGAAACCGATCGTAGTTACCCACAGCCCGACGCAAATCCAGAACGCGAAATCCCACGCGGGATCACGCTCATTCCTGGAGAACCCGCGACCGCTCGGAATACCCGACAACAACGCGCCCGCCGCCATGCCGCCGATGTGCGCCGCGTTGTTGGCGCCGAGCAGCATTCCGAAGAGCACGGAGTACATGGCCCATTGGAGCAGCACGTTGCGGAACATGTGCTCGCCGGTCCGATGAAAATACGCGGCGCCGAATCCGATCAGTCCGAAGACCCACCCCGACGCTCCGACCGTAAGAAATCCTCGAGGAGAGACTTGCGTATACCACACGAGAGACGCGTATGCGGCGCAAATCTGGCACGCGGTGATGAGCACCAGCATGCGCTTTCGCCCGAGCGCATTTTCGACTATTGGACCGATTTGCGTCAGTGCAAACGCATTGAATCCGATGTGCATCAAGCCGCCATGCACCAGTCCCATGGACAGCATTCGCCAGATCGCTCCGCCACCGCTGAATTGGTTGGAGTACGCACCGAGCCGCCGCAGCGTATCGGAGGACGGCGCCAACATCGCTCGAATACCGAATCCGTCCAGCAACAGACCGACACCATAGACGAGCACCATCACCGTGAGAAACAGCGTACACACGACCGGGGCCTGATCGGGCATCATCAGCCCCAGCACGCGAGAAATACGGTATTCGATCATGCCCGGAATTCGGCGTCCGCAGCGGTGACACCGTTTGGTCTCTCTGTCGTTGACGGCACCGCAGCGGCGGCAAATCTTGTGCTCGTATCGTAGCCAATGTAGTGCGCCCGGCAAGGCCCCGCCTTCACGCGCTTGCTTCGCGCGCCGTTCCATTTGGTAAAAGCGCCAGCGCAGTTTCGTGGTGTTGAAACCGAGACTAGCCAGTATTCGGATGATCAGGGGATCGTGTTGCGCCATGGGTGGCCCGCGTCGAGCAGGCCGCATACGATGCCAGAATAGCCGCCTCGCCTCCAATGGCCGGGACGCTGTGTTACGATCTCGTTCGCGGAACCAGGGGGAATACGCGGAATGGGCGTCGTTGAAACGTCTGTCGGCATCGAGTCGGTCCTGCGCGAAGGCAGTTCGTGCTTCGTCCGAGTGGGATACGCCCGGCACCGCGTCGTAATCCGCGGGGTGGCGAAGGACTCGATTTGGATTTCCTGGCCGGACGCGGAGTTACCCTCCGAGGGGACCGGCGCCGACCTGGAATTTCATGCGCCTTCCGAGTTTCTCTGCTATCACACGCGCGTTGTGCTGCCGCCGACCGACACTGAGAGCGGCGTTGTCTTGCAGCGCTCCGAATCGGCGGACTACCTCAAGTACCGGCGCAGTTGGCGTGTTCCAACGGACCTGCCCGCCCAATTGAGGGCCGTCGAGGAAGACCGGATCTGGCCCGGCCGCGTGGTCGATCTAAGCGCCGACGGCGCGCTCGTTAACACGGACGCCGAGATCGGAGACAATCGTCTCTTCGTCTTCTCGATGCAGTTTCCGGGCCGTGGGCCGAACGCCGCGTCTGGACGGATCGTTCATCGCGTACACGACGGTGGTGTGGTCCGCCTTGGTGTTCGATTCGAACGCTTGCCCAGAGACACGCGACACACGCTGACGTGGTTTCTGTACAAGGAGATTCGCCGGCTGTACCCGGAACAACTCCGCGAGTTGTATCCGCGTCCGCGTTAGGCCGTTTCCAAACATTCGATGTGGAAATGATCGTTTGTGTACACGCAAATTCCCGCGGCGACCGTCAACGCCTCGCGGACGATTCCCAGGGCGTCGAGCGTCGAATGCGCGGCAAGCGCCCGCGCGGCGGCGAGCGCATAGGGCCCGCCCGATCCTATCGCGAGAATCCCGTCATCGGGTTCGATGATCTCGCCCGTTCCGGAGAGCAACAAGGATCGCTCGCGATCGCAGACCGCCAATAACGCTTGAAGTTGGCGTAAGTATTTGTCCGTGCGCCAGTCCTTGCCGAGCTCGACGGCGGCGCGCATCAAATTTCCATTGTACTCGGCGAGTTTCGCTTCGAACCGTTCAAAGAGAGTGAAGGCGTCCGCGACACCGCCGGCGAATCCCGCCAGCACTTTTCCTTCGGCGAGACGGCGGATTTTTATCGCGTGCGCTTTCATAATCGTGTCCTTGATCGTAACCTGCCCATCGCCGCCCATCGCGACCATGCCGTCCTTGCGTACACAAATCACCGTCGTTGCGTGAAATTGTTCCATCGTTGAATCCCTTGCCATTCCGGGTACTATAGGTAGGTACTCCGCCGCTGTCGAGGTATTCGCGGGCGTTGTGCTCCCAAATGGAGCATCGCGCTGCGGCCTGTCGATAAATTATTGACAAATTTGATAAATTATTATAGAATTCAACACATTATATACGGTTCAAGGAAGTGTAGTCCCCTTCATATGGTAACCCAACCGACCGGACAAGGTTCACTACTCGGCACCACGATTGGCGGTTTTAAGGTTGAATCGCTCATCGGCCGTGGCGCAACGGCGACGGTGTATCTGGCCCGCGATATAAAGCTCGGGCGCAAGGTCGCCCTCAAAGTCCTTCTCGGAAGTCTGGCCCGATCGCCCCAAGTCGTGAAGCAATTCCAACTCGAAGCCCAGGCCACAGCGCCACTCAATCACCCCAATATCGTGCGCGTCTATGCCGCCGGAATCGAACGCGGCACACCGTACATGGCGATGGAACTCGTTGAAGGCGAGCCGCTCGACCGGTTTCTCAAGCGCAAAGGCCGGTTGCAATGGCAACACGCGCTGCATGTCGGCGAACAGGTGCTGCTCGCACTCGATTGCGCCCACCAACATGGTCTTGTTCATCGCGATATAAAGCCGTCGAACATCATGCTCGATTCCCGGGGCCGCGTTCGTCTCACTGATTTCGGTATAGCGAGCATCCAAAGCGAGCCGAACGAGGTGGTGAAACAGGGTGCGGTCATTGGGACGCCGCAGTATATGTCGCCTGAACAATGCACCGGCCAACCCGTGACTGGCGCGAGCGATCTCTTCTCCGCAGGCGTTACGTTGCATCAAATGATCGCCGGGGACTTGCCGTTTACCGGCGAGTCACCCGTGGCGCTCGTGAAGACTATTTGCACGGACGATGCACAGCGCCTGAATCGAATCGACTCGAACGTCCCCGACGACGTCGCGCGCTTCGTGGCCTATCTGATGGAGAAGGATCCGGGGGACCGTCCCGCGAATGCCAAGGCCGCCGCCGCGCACGTGCGCCGATTGCAGGAGGAACAAGGCGGCCGTTCGGCGTTGCCCATGGCATTGACAGCGTTTCTCAAGGAAGAGGCCCAAGCACGTCCCTTTGCCGGCAGCGAATCTTCGATAAAGCGCAGAGGCGCTTCGTCAGCCTCGACGGGTCACGATGAAACAAGCCGGGGCCGTTCATGGCGCGCGACGGCCCACGCGTCGCTAATTCTGCTGGCGGCCGGTGCCGCGTTCACGGCCCCGCCGGCGATCGGGTATTTTCGACGCGACGCCGCGCCAATGAAAGCGCCGCTCATCGACATCGGCACCACGCGAGAAAGACCGGACGGCGGAATTGTCGCGAGCGTGTACGCCGAGGACTTCCAAATCGGCCGCATAGCGTGGACGGCCGCGAGCGACTCCGTCGTGGTGGAACTGCAAGGCACAAACACGACGCTTGCGCAGGGGGCGAGTGCGTTGCTCGCCTTCGATGTGGCTTCGCGTCAGTTTCGGGGATTGCGTCCGCCATCAGGCCCAGGATTGGACGCGGACTTTCACACAATCCCGATTGTAGCGCCGGGAAGCTCTCTCCTCACGATGACCCCCGTCTCCACCCCGTTTTCGAGAAGTGTTTTGATTTGGTCGGGCGACGTATTGCTGCGTCAATCGGTCGACGCCGCCACGCCCGATCCATACGTGTTGCTCCGGCGTGATAGGACAATTCGAGGAATCGGCGAGACCGTGCACGTGGTCCCTGCGCCGGACGGTCAAAAGGTCTGCTTGGCGCTACACGATGCCGAGACGGGACTAAATTTTCTCGCCGAACGAGAAGTGACGAACCCCAAGCGTTCGGAAATGGGTGCTCGGTTCGCAGAGACCCGCGAGAGAATACTTATGGATTCGATCCAATACGCGAATCGAGGCGACTACCTTTTTTACGTCACCGCGAATGATGCGGGAGCTCGAACGTTGTACAAAATCGCCCGTTCGGCCGCGCAGTCCACGGAGGAAATCGTGCTTACCGGACTCGCTGGTCCCACCTATGCCCTTAGCCGTGACGGTTCGCGCGTCGCCGCACGGGTATCCGGCGATTCGGGACCGGAGCTAGTGGTCTACGACTTGTCCAACAGCACTGTCATCCTCCGACAAGTGGCCGCCTCCGTTTCCGTGTCTGCGTGGTTACCGCATGGCGATGAACTCGTCGTGCTTATGGGTGACAAACAAGATCAGTCGGCGCTCTGGCGCGCCCGAGCGACCGGCGCCGAAGCGCCGATCAGGCTTTCGCCGCAGGACATCCCCGTCGGCGATTCCTATGCTATCTCGCCCGATGGCACTCGGGTTGTCGCGGAGATCAAGAACCCGAGAACACCGACGTTTCTCGTGGCCTCGATCTCTTCCGGGTCCTGAGTTCCGGGTGGGTAGGCCGCCGCTGTTTTGCCGTATTCCGCCGACGAGTTGGGCGTGGATCCGGTTTGAATCGCAAGTTGAGTGCGGAGAGACAAGTGCGTTCGGTGTCGAACGGCGCCGCAATTCTGGCGGGTACTATTGGGGGAGCGTATGATTGCCGATGTTCGAAAATAATACAGCGCGAGCAAGCACAGTGTTTGGAAACTTCGACATTCTCGAAGCGGTGGGACAAGGGGGAATGGGGGTCGTGTACCGAGCGCACGACGTGACGCTCGACCGCATCGTCGCCCTCAAAGTCCTCAAGGAAGATCTGCGCACGCACACGACAATCGTTGAGCGGTTTCGCCGTGAAGGAAAGGCCTTCGCGAGTCTGAATCATCCGAACATTGTTCACATCTACTCGGTCGGATCCGTCGGCCGAATTCCTTATATTTCGATGGAGTTCATCGACGGTCTTCCGCTAAGCAAGTTGATGAAAAGGGAAGGGCGCGTTGGTTGGGAGCGCGCGCTGCACATCGGCAAGCAAATCGCGGAGGCCCTCGCGAGCGCGCACGAGGCCCAAATTATTCATCGCGATATCAAACCAGCCAATATCCTGATCGACAACGAAGACCACGCGTTCGTCACCGACTTCGGCATCGCGAAAATTCTGACCGCGGAAACCCAGTTGACCATCGACGGTTCGCGGCTCGGCACACCTCAATACATGTCTCCCGAGCGGTGTCACAATCATACCGTCACCGCGAGCAGCGATATTTATTCGTTGGGCGTCGTCCTCTTCCAGCTTATGGCGGCGCACCTCCCATATGACGCGAAGACCCCGGTCAGCCTCATTCGACAGATTTCCGCCGAACCTCCCAAGCGCCTTCGTGAGTATGTTCCCGGCGTACCGGAGGACGTCGAACGCGTCATCGCATACACGTTGGAGAAGAACCCACGTCACCGGCCGTCGTCGGCGGAACGCCTTGCGGAAATGATGGATCGCGTTCTCCGGGGCGAGCCGCTAGAGGACGGGGCGGGGATGGGTAAGGCGTTAGAACAATTCCGCGAATCAATTGCGACGCCGACTCCATTCACAGAGACGGATCTCGACGCTGTAACGCTGCCGCGCCGGCTGGTGGGCCGCGTCAAACGCCGCTGGAGAGGTCTCTCCACCAACGCAAAGACCGGGGTGTTCGCGGGGGTGGCGGTTGTCGTGGCCGCGCTGGCCGGGCTGTCGCTCGCCCGGTATCAGGACCGCGACTACGCGATGTCGGCGGTCCGGGCTTCGGTGCCTGATCGTTCCGCGTGGCAAACGACGGGCACGCTCGCCTCGGTCACTGACGAGTCCGCGGAGGCCGTCTTGTTTCATATCCAGATGGACGATTTCCGCGTCGCGGAGGCGGCATGGGGCCCGGACGGCCTGGTTGTCCTGTTGCATGGCGTCGACAAATCACCGCGCGCGGATCAAACGTCAATTGCTCTGTTGCGCCCGGACGAGCGCGAGGCCGCTCTACTCGTCCCTCCTGCCCTTGGATCGGGCGGCCCGCGGTATACCATCGCGTCGGCACTCTCCTCGGATGGCCGGCGCGCCTCGCCGCTGATAGCGGACCTTGAGTCTCGGTTGCTGCTATTCGATGCGGAGGGTAAGGGAGGACTTTTGCCAGGCGAAGTCTTCCCGGACACTGAGCGATGGGAGAACCTCGCCGCCGGCGCCAAGGGTCGCGCTATTGTTTTTGCGAGCGGCGGCGTCACGCGGCGCATTGTGGCAACGGACACGTTGGGGAGTGCGTACCGGACGCTCTCCACAGTGAGTGGGCCGGTCCGTTGGCTGCACTATAGCCCAGACGGGGCGTGGGTCTTTTACGCGCACGAAATTGGCAAGCTCGTCGTTTCACTCAAGGCCATGACCACAGACGAGAACACCGAGGGCGAACGAACGCTGATTGAGGGCAAGATTCGCCTGATGGACGATTCAATATTTCAAGACGGCAGCGCCGTGGTAGCCGCGAATCTGACCAACGCGGACAGCCGCCTCGTTTTAGTCAACAACGCGGCCGAACCAACGCAGACCGATCTCGGACAGGGCTCGGCGATCGCACTAGCGCCCGATCAGGAATCGTTTGCGTGTATCGCGGACGATTACCTAGGCAAGCCCCAAGTATGGCTGGCGCGGCTCGATGCGCCCGCCGAGCGTCGTCAATTGACCTATCTTGGTGAAGGGGTTGATTCGCTCTGCGGCGTGTCGCCCGATGGCCGTTGGGTGTTCGCGAGCGTGGGGGAGAACTCGCGGCCCGGCGTCGTGTTTAGAAGGACCGACAAAACGAACGAGACGTAACCGTCCTGTTTACGGCTTATTGTTAGAAAAAGCCGCCAATCAGATCGAGCAAATTGAGGTCGCCCGAGAGCAAAATGGCGCCCGCCAGCGCCGCCAGAGTGTCGTTTGAAATATCGGGTTGATCCAACATTCCGGACAACGCGACATCCATTTCCGAGAAATACGCCATGAGACTGACCATTGACGCCTGGACGGAATCGGCCAACTGCGCTATCCGCGTTGCCTCGTCCGTGTTGCCCACCGATTCGTAAAGCGGGCCCAGCGCTTGAATGGCTTCGCCCTGGATTTCGTAGGCCGCTTGCCGCTCTTGGGTCAGCGCCGCGCCGGTCTCAATCTGAGAACCCATCGCCAATACCGACTCGAAAATGGACGCGGCCGTTCGCGTGTCGCCGGCGTCTCTGTAGCGCGCGCCGGTTTCCATGAGGCCGGTCGCAAGGTCGAGGTATTCGTCGTACTCCCAACGGCCCACGGTGAACGCGCTCAGTAACTCGGCCATCGCCGGGTCCGTCCCTGACGCGATCAGCGCCTCCCGATGCGCCTGCGCCGCCTCCAACGCGTACGCCGACGCCGATTCCAGGCCCCGCGCCGAGGTCAACGCTTCCAATGCCGCGGCGATGTCCGGCGGATCGGTTTCCAGAAACGACTGGGCCTTCATGTAGTACGGCAGGGCGTTGTCCTCCGCTTGACCCTCGAAGGCAGCAAGCGCGGCGCTCTCCTCCGAACGGCGCGCTGGATCCCCGGACAATGCTTGGGCCAACCGGTACTTGGCGTGCCGATCCTCTGGCGCTAACGAGACCACCTTGTACAGCGCCGACGCGTCCCCGGGAATCGCCTGGGCCGCGCCAAGCCGCGCGTTGACCGTTGCGTTGGGATCGTTCGCGATGCTCTTCGCGGCATCAAGCGGCAACGCGGCCGCGGCGAGCAGTCGGCCTCGTGCGCCGTTGTCGTCGACTTTGAATGCGTCGCGAAAAGCAGCCAACAGATCCCGGCGGTACGGCGGGATAGCACGCGGACCAGGCGTTGGGGACGAGGTCTCGTCGAGGGCGTCCGCCGAGGGCGTCGAACCATTTGCTACGGTCGGCTGATCTGGGGAACCGATGTCTTGAGTCTCGGTCGAAGACGCGGTCGTTCGGGGAATCTCGTCTAATGCGGCATTGGTATCGGAACCACTCGCGTCAGACACGATCCGATTGTTAGACCGCGTGTACTCCGGTTCAAACACCACGAACAATCCCGCCGCCACGACAACCCCGGCAGCGGCGGCAGCCGCGATCCAGCCCCAAGGCGCGCGCGAGCGCGTCCCGCGCGCGGTGTCAAGCGATATGACGTTCGACAGCTTGTTCGTGTCGAGCTCCCGAATCGCGCGCATGACTTCCACCGACACGTCAATCCTCGGCGCGTCGTGCACAATCGAGTCGCCAAGCGCCTCGAGTTCGGCCATCAACGCACGATATTGAACAAGTTCCGCCCCGCGTTCCGCGGACGACGACGCAGACGCAAAAAGCCGTTCGCGGCCCGCCTCATCAAGGGCGCCGTCGAGGTAGAGCTCAAGCGCGTCGCGGTATTCCCTATCTGTGTGCATCGTCACAGGTCTTGACCCACTGTCTGATATTCCTGGCGCAGCCCGGCCAGTATGCGGTGCAGCTTTGTTCGCACCGCGCCTTCGGTACTACCCACAATTTCACCAATCTCCTTCGCCGACATCCGTTGGAAGAACCGCAGCGTCACGATTTCGCGCGCCTCTTCCGACAATGTCTCCAACGCCTGACTAAGAACCCGTAGGCGCTCGTCCGAGATCGCGTGTTCGTCCGGCCTAGGGTTGCCCGCGCGCAGCACCTGCGCGGCATCCGCCCTGGGCGCGCTCGCGTATTCCTCAAACGATTCCATTGGGACTGTCTTTCGCCGTTTCAACTCGTTGAGGCACAAGTTGCGGGCTATGCACAGGAGCCACGGCTTAAACTTGCGCGATTCATCGAACCGCGAACTCGCCGTGTACACGCGAATAAACGTTTCCTGTGTCAGGTCCCGCGCCCGCTCAACGTCCCTCAGGTAGTGCAGGCAAAAACGGAAGATGTCGTTCTGAAAGCGATCCATCAGGCCTTCGAGGGCAGACTGCTCCCCCTCGGCCAGCGCCGCCATCAGCTGTTCATCGGATCGGTCTCCCGGCTTCACACCGCACTCCGCGGAGTCTCGCGGGCGATTCCCCTAAGTCCTTGGGAAATCAGCCTATGAGCCTCGTCATTCATACAACGATGAAGGTATTTCGTCACAGGCCAACGCGGGCACGCAGGGTGAGGGATTGGGTGCATGGAGGATCCGAAGTTCAACGTTCAAGGTACAAAGTTCGAAGCTTGGGGTTCGAGCGCGGAATCTGGGCGCTCATTCCAAGAGTCGGTGCGTGGCAAGTCTTTTCAGGGCAAGCTCTTAATGCAGTAGGACTGGCGATACTCGACCTGCGGTCGTTGACGCCGGATAGAGACGATTCTCGTCCGCTTGAATTCAACGGAGCCGGGCTAACTGGCCCTGGCCCGGCCAAGCCGATGTCCAAGCAGCCGCGACAAGTTTTGCCGATCAGCCTGCCATTCGACCGACCGATCGAAATCGGGATAGGCCTCCTCGATCCGTTTGAACTCGGGCGTATGCACCCGTCGTCGTCCCGAGGGCGCGTGTTCGACCCCCAGATGCGCGTGCAGCATTTCGTGGAACACGATGTACCGAACAAAAAAACGCGGCACGGAATCCTGGTCCAAAAATGGATGTATACGAATCACGTGGTCCTCGGGCGTATAACTCCCGAGCCGGATGGATCGACGATTGCGCCGCGCCGGCATCCGCCCCCACGTGATCGGCGCGTCCACCTTTTCGTCAAAGTGCTCTTCGTTTACTTCGTCGTACAAGTCACGCAGGTTGAACACATGACCGCGCGTCGACACCCGGATGCGCCGCGGCCCGCCTTGTCGGAGCAGGAACTCGTTCTCGTGAATGAAAGCGTCGATCACCCCCGCGGCCTGTCCCGTCCGCTTGCGCGTCAGCCACGTCGCCAACGCCCCGACGACGCTCGCGTCCGCCGATAAGAACATCCGATGAATCCGCAGGTTTGCGGGCCGCCCACCGCGCGACGGCTTATAGGTCATGATGGACGATGTGTTGTCCGTCAAAATGACTTCGATCACCTGCTTCGTCTGACGCTCGAGATCGTCCTTCAACGTGCTTCCATCGCGCCAAAGAAATTCGAGTTGCACGGGCCCCCACCCTTTCCCCCGAAAAGACGACAGTAGCCTAATACGAGCGGCGCGGATTGTCAAAACCCGGCGGCAAGTCTACCAGCACGCGCCGTGGTAGGCGCGGACGTTTGCAGGCGGCGTGTCGTACAGTCGCACCAAATCCACCACGATCTTCCCTTGTCCTTGCTCCTCCAGCGCCCCGCGAAACGCCGCATGCGGCGCGCCCACGATCACGATTTCCGCTTCTCGAATCACGTCCTGCAAATCCTCGCTCAATAATTCCGAAATATGCGGCAGCTTCTGCTCGATGTACGCCTTGTTTCCACCGCGTAACCGCGCAAGCAAAACGTATTCATCATAAATCCGCACGCGCGCGCCCTTGCCGATCAACCGCTCCACCAATTCCACCAGCGGGCTTTCTCGCAGGTCATCAGTGCCCGGTTTGAAGCTGATCCCCAACAACGCCACCTCCCGTTTGCCCAGGCTTTGCACAAGATCGACGACGCGTCCGATGTGTTCTTCGTTGCTGCGTGCGATGTTCGCCAGTACGGGCGATTCAACATTCCGGGATCGCGCCAAATGCGTCAACGCCCGGAGGTCTTTCGGGAGACAGGATCCCCCGTACGCAAACCCCGGCATCAAGTACGCGGGCGAAATGTTCAGCTTGCGGTCTTGGCAGAAAATCCGCATCACCTCGTGGCTGTCAATTCCCAGCGCCTTGCACAACGCGCCGATCTCGTTTCCAAAAACGACCTTCAGCGCGTGAAAAGCGTTGTCCGCGTACTTCAGCATTTCCGCCGCGCGAATCGACGTGATAAACAGCGGCGCGGAGAAATCCGCATAGATCGATTTCAGAACGTCCGCCGCTCGCGTATCGTCCGCGCCAATCACGATCTTCGGCGGCTCGCGAAAGTCCTTCACGGAAGTGCCCTCACGCAAAAATTCGGGGTGAAAGCACAAGCCAAAATCCACGCCCGCCCGCAGACCCGACGCCTCCTCCAGCGCCGGCCGCACGACTTCATCCACTGTACCCGGCAGCACTGTGCTGCGGATCACGACGACGTGGTATCCGCCCCGGCCCGTCAATGCGGCCCCAATTCCCCGCGAAACGCGCTCGACGTAGGTCGTCTCCAGTCCGCCGGACGCCGTCGACGGTGTCCCCACGCAGACGAGCGACATCTCAGAATTCGCTACCGCCTCGGCCGCGTTCGTCGTCCCCCGATACCGTCCTGCCTTCACCTGTGCCGCAATCAATTCATTGATCAATTCCTCGACGATGGGGCTCTCGCCTTTGTTGATCGTCTCCGCTTTGAAGGGATCGACATCGACGCCGATGACCTCGTGCCCCAACTCCGCAAGACACGCCCCCGACACCGCGCCGACATAGCCCAAGCCAAAGATGCTAATCCGCATTATCACCCCTCATCGCAAGTATCCCTCGAGCTCCACCCGCCCCTTCTCCCATCGCTCCTCTCGCACTCCGCGTAATCGCTTCACGCCTTCCAACCGCGCCGGATACGTGGCGCGCAACTCATCCACCCCTCGCCGGATGCCCAACGCCGAATTCTCTACGTACACCCCTGCATCGCCGAATATCTCGCGCAAGGTCGGCCAGTCCGACGTAACCAGCGGCTTCCCCACTGTCAGCGCCTCGCTCCCGCCACGTTGCATCGTGAAGTCCCGCGTCGTCAGCACCAGTATCGCATCCACTACGCGCAAGAGTCCCGCGTAGTGTTCGTTCGTTAGGAAGCCCGTCAGCATCACGTTGTCCGGCTTCGACGCCCGCAACTCAGCGGGCAGCCGCTTGTCGTTTCCTGTCACGTACACGGTCACGCCGTTCCCCAATGCCCGCGCCGCCTCGA
>CAYXRK010000090.1:0-18956 GCA_964467615.1 uncultured Nitrospirales bacterium
GGCGCCCCTGTTGCCCTCCTGGCAGAAGTACACACGGATATCGGTTGCGCCGGCTTGGATCGCGTTGTCGACGTGCTCGCAAACCGCTGACGTTGTGTTGTTGTATCCAACGTCACGAAGCGACTTGATGAATGTCTGACCGAGGAACAGGGGCACCTTCGTGCCCTCTCGGAGCATTCTGTTTAGTACCGCGCGCCCTCCTTTGGGCGCGTTTTCACCCCACTGCGGGGCAAATTCATCTGTAGGCGTCGTTTGAGATTCGATTTCAGACATTAGTAGCTCCTTTTTCTGTGGCATCCGCTGTGGACACCGGAGGAAGAGCACCATTGCTCTCTTATAATATGGTGGGTCAACCGGACGATTGGTTTCAGTGTTTAGCTCGCCGTCCGTATTTTGCCCGCTTTTCCCAGCTTCGACTCCCAGCCGAGTTTACCGCTTCAACTCCCCCACGAAAACATCGATTCAGACCCCTAAAACCAGCCCTTTTTTGAAAAAGTATGTCAACAGACTTGGCTCTATATATAGGGGGTGTTCTCTCTTCACCCTCTGTGGCCTTCGTGCCTTTGTGGTGGTGCTTCCAAAACTCGAAAACCTAGAGAGGGTTGTTTCTCCAGGAAGAAAAAATGGCCGGATTTTTGAGATCGCGGGCGTTGAGCGCGGGATTGTCGAGTGGAAAGGGCGGAACGGATCAGGGTTTGTGGCTGGTTGGGGCGGGCGCTATATGTTGTGGGAGGTAGTCTCTCGCAAGGACGCTAAGACGCGAAGGGAAACCGGTATTGTGGGTACTGGATTCCCGCCTGCGCGGGAATGACGGTAGGCTGGCCCGTTCATCCCTTCGGCAGGCTCAGGACAGGGGTTCGACACCCTCACCACGAACGGAATCGTTGGCGCGGCCGTTCATGGTTCGACACCCTCACCACGAACGGATGATTGGCGGGCCCGTTCATGGTTCGACAGGCTCACCACGAACGGAATTGTTAGCGGGGCCGTTCATGGTTCGACATGCTCACCACGAACGGAATTGTTGGCGGGCCCGTTCATGGTTCGACAGGCTCACCACGAACGGATTGGTGAGGCGGGCGTTCGGCGATTAGGCGCGCCGGTTTCGTCGAAACAGGCGCTACTAACCACGAAGGGCTTACGTTCTCTTTGATAAGAGAAAGTAACAAAGAGAAACCGATGTTGGGGCTGGATTCTGCGTAGCGAGGTATGGGGCGTGTAGAGATTCTTCGCTTCGCTCAGAATGACATTTGCGGGGGAGTTGGCGCTGGTCCGTTCGTGGTTCGACGGGCTCACCACGAACGACTTACTTTCTCTTTGATAAGAGAAAGTAGCAAAGAGAAACCGATATTTGGGTAAGCGGAACCGTTCATGGTTCGACAGGCTCACCACGAACGGAGCGCGGCGGCTCGGCGGGAGCCTCGCCCTCCCCATATGACGGGGACATAGGCAAAGAGAAACCGAAACTCCCTTTTAAAAGGGAGCTACGTTTTCAGTTGCGCTAAAACTTCCTCCGCGACGCGGTCGCCGGAGCGGAGGGCGCCGTCGACGTAGCCGGACCAGATTTCGGCGGTTTCGGTGCCGGCCCAGTGGATGCGGCCGCAGGGCTGGCGGAGGGCGTCGCCGTAGAAGGTGAGGACGCCGGGGCCGGGGACGGAGGTGTAACCGCCAATGCTCCAGGGTTCGCGCGGCCAGACTTGTTCGACGTATTTGATGGGGGATTTCGCTTTGTCGCCGAAGGTGCGGGCGATGTCTTGGATGACTTGGGCCTTGCGTTCGTCTTCGGACTTGTCGGCCCAGCGTATGGCGGGGCCGCCGTCGAAGAACCCGCAGAGAATGCCGTGTTTGTTGCCGGGGGCGGTAATGTCGAAGGTGGTGCCGAATTCGGCGGAGGCGGAGATGGATTGCCCGTTGAGGCCGTCTGCGCGCCAGAAGGGGGCGTCGTAGGCGATGAAGCATTTGATGACGGCGCCCATGGGCATGCGTTCCATGAGGCCGCGGCGTTTGTAGGGGAGGGTGGGGGAGTACTCGATGCGCGCGGCGGCGGTGGGGGGTGCGGTGATGACGACGCGTTGCGCGCGCCATTCGCCTTTGTCGGCGCGGACGGTGACGCCGTGGTCGTCTTGCGTGATGGCGCGGACGGGCGAGCCGAGCACGAGGCGATCGCCGAGCGAGGCGGCGAGTTTTTCAGGCACGGAGACGTAGCCGCCTATGAAGAGGTCTTGTTGCGCGCCGTTTTGCGTGCCGGTGATGTCGTTAAAGCCGTTGCCGGACCTGATGTAGAAGAGGAATTCGAGGAAGGAGAGTTGCGTGGGATCGACGGAGAAGACGGCTTCGATGATCGCGCGGAGGAGATCGCGGACCTGGACGGTCCTGACGTTGTCACGAATCCAGGTGGCGGCGGTCATGGCGTCCCACTCGGCTGCCTTGGGGGCTTTCCAGGGTTCTTTGGTGGAGACTTCGGCGGACATGTCGTCGATTTGTTTCGCGACTTTGAAGTATTCGGTCATGGCGTCCGTGGGGAGGGAGAGGCCACGATAGATTTGGCCGCCGGCCTCGGCGAGGAGGACGCCTTCGACGTAGGTCGGGTACGTCTTGATGCCGAGTTCCTTTGTGACTTCGAGCGCGCGCGTTTGCGAGGGGCCGACCCATTGGCCGCCGAGGTCGATGTCTTGTCCGGCGATTTTGCCGCGCTTGAGGCGGCCGCCGACGCGGTCGTTGGCTTCGAGGAGGACGACGGACTTGCCGGCCCTCATGAGATTGCGCGCGGCCATCGAGCCGGCCGCGCCCGCGCCGATGACGACGACATCGACCTCGCGCGGCGCCTCGGCGCGGACGACTTCGATGCTGGTGGCGGCGACGGTGGTGGCGATCGAACCAAGTGCGATGCCTTTGATTGCGTCGCGGCGGGTGAGGGTGCGCGAAGATTTTGAGCGTGGCATGGTTTCCTCCGAGATCGGCGCATGAAGCGCATCGTCAAATATACAAATGCTGATCGGGTGCCTATAATACCGCGCCCTTCGCGAGCCTATCCATCGAGAGTTACAACGGACTTACATGAAACGACATTTGATCACGAGCGCATTGCCGTACATCAACGGCGTGAAGCATCTCGGCAATCTTGTGGGGTCGATGCTGCCGGCGGACGTGTATGCGCGGTATTTGCGCAAACAGCCGGACAACGAGGTGTTGTTCATTTGTGCGACGGATGAGCATGGCACGCCCGCTGAATTGGCGGCGCTCGAGAATCATCAGACGGTAGCGGAGTATTGCCGCGAGCAGCACGAAATTCAGAAGGGGCTGGGCGCGCGGTTTAATCTTTCGTGGGACCACTTTGGGAGGAGTTCATCGCCGCAGAACCGGGAGCTTACGCAGCACTTCGCGCAGAAGCTGAGGGAGAACGGGTACATTGAGGAGCAGACGACGGAGCAGGTGTTCTCGCCGGATGACAATAGGTTCCTGCCGGACCGGTACGTGGTGGGGACGTGTCCGCATTGCGGCTATGAGCGCGCGCGGGGCGACCAATGCGAATCGTGTACGAAGCTGCTTGACCCGACGGACTTGATTGATCCGCGTAGCGCGATTTCGGGGAGCACGCGGCTCGAGGTGCGAGAGAGCAAGCACTTGTTTTTGTTGCAGAGCAAGTTCGAGGGCGAGGTGCGGGCGTGGATCGAGAGCCGGGAGAACTGGCCGAAGCTGGTGAGTTCGATTGCGCTCAAGTGGCTGAACGAAGGGCTGCGCGACCGGTGCATCACGCGCGACTTGGAATGGGGCGTTCCGGTGAATCGCGATTGGCCGGGCTTCGAGAGCAAGGTGTTTTATGTGTGGTTCGACGCGCCGATTGAGTACATCGCCGCGACGAAGGAGTGGGCCGATCAGGACCCGGCGAATCGCGATTGGAAGTCGTGGTGGTACGACGCGAAGGACGTGACGTATTCGGAGTTCATGGCGAAGGACAATGTGCCGTTTCACACGGTCAGTTTTCCGTGCACGATTTTCGGGTCGCGCGAGCCGTGGAAATTGGTCGACTTTATCAAGGGGTTCAATTGGCTGACGTACTATGGCGGGAAATTTAGCACGAGCCAGAAGCGCGGCGTGTTCATGGACCAGGCGATTGAATTGTTGCCCGCCGACTATTGGCGCTACTACCTGATGGCGAACGCTCCGGAGACGAGCGACAGTTCGTTCACGTGGGAACATTTCGCCGCGACGGTGAACAAGGATCTGGCGGACACGTTCGGCAATTTCGTGAACCGTGCGTTCAAACTTACCGAGAAGCATTTCGGATCGGTTGTGCCGGACGGCGGTGCGGCGGAATACGACGCGCAACTTGAGGCAGAGGTGCTGAGGCTGGCGGGGGAGTACAGCGGACATCTCGATGACAAAGAGTTCCGAAAAGCGATGCAAACGCTCAAGGCGCTTTGGACTATAGGCAACACGTATTTCGATCGCATGCAGCCTTGGCAGACGATTAAGACCGACAAGGCCGAAACGGCTCGCACGCTGCGAACGGCGATTAACCTTGTGCGGGTATTCGCCGTGCTGGCGTGGCCAGTGATTCCGTCGGCGAGCGAGACGGTTTTTGGGTCGTTGGGACTTGCGGCGACGGAGCGGGGGTGGATACATCGGGCCGAGGATCTTCGGGTAGTCGAGGCGGGACGAGGCTTCGTGACGCCACCGCCTTTATTTCAAAAGATCACTGACGACCAAACCAAAGAATGGGAAACGCGCTTCGGCGGCGTGGAGTGATCGATTCGGCTGATTGGGGTATCAATGCACTGCGTGAGTGCGATAGAACCTGAGGATTTCACACCATGACACCTTTAATTGTGGTGCTTTTGTCCGTGTTACGCGGCGACGTTGTTTCGAGTACGGAGGGAGTGCCCGGCATCAACTGGGATTCAGAGCGAGCGCAGCGAGCCAATCAGGGTTTCCGCGCGCTCGACGACGTGGGTGAAATTGCGACGGGCAGTCATTTCGATTATGGATACTTTGTTGTTGCGGTCCCCTTTTACGTTGGGCGTCCCGTGCAGATAACATCGCAAGAGGGGGAACAGATCGCAGACCTCGTCCAGGCGCTGGGCGATGACCACATTCGCAGGAATGCCATGCGTGCGTGGGAGACACTTATAGAGCTTGGCAAGGCTGCTGAACCTACTGTTGTCGTCGCGTTGGAAAGCGACGACTGGCAACGGTGTTGGATGGCGGCCTCGATTCTTGGTCGCATCGGCGGGGAAACGTCAATCAACGCCCTCATCGAGAACCTACGGGATGATGGAGTAGAGCACAGTGCCCTCTCGGCGTTTCTTGCTCTGATTGAAATCGGAGAGCCGGCACTGGCGGCGCTTACAAAGGCTGCGGAATCCAGGGAACAGCAGCAAGCCCTGTACGCGAAGACGGCGGCCAATGTGATAGTGGACTGGAAGAAACACAAGTCGGAATCTGGAAAAGACAAGGAATTGACTTCGCTCTTAGACTAAGCTAGACTAAGCTAAACTAACTAGGAAGAGTGAGATGATTCAGGTCGAGTTGCTTCAAGCGAAAATAAAACTCGCCCAGCTCATCGCTCATGCCGAGGCCGGTGAGGAGGTAATCATCGCGCGCTCGGGCAAGCCGGTGGTGAAGCTCGTCAAGATTGAGTACCCCAATAAGAAGAGAGACGGAGGCCAATGGCGCGGCTTAGTTTGGGTGTCCGACGATTTCGACGACCCCGATCCGGAAGTCGAGAAGATGTTTTATGACGGGCCGATCTTTCCCGATGAAGAGGAACCGAAACCATGACTCAAGTGAACATTCATCATGCCAAGACGAATTTGTCCAAGTTGTTAGAGCAGGTCGAGTCTGGTGAAGAGGTAATCATCGCGCGGGCGGGAAAGCCCATTGCGAAGATTGTCGGAATTCCGAAGTCCACCGAGGAGAAACCGTGGCGGCCGGGCGGCGGCTGGGCGGGCAGGGGATGGATTGCCGACGATTTCGATGAGCCGGATCCGGAGATCGAGAAACTGTTCGACGGACCGATCTTCCCCGAATGAGGCTCTTGCTCGATACTCACGTGTTCGTTTGGTGGATTCTGGAACCAGCGCGAGTATCGAAACAGGTCGAGATGGCCATTAGGGCGCAAGATTCACGCGTCTTTGTGAGTGTGGCTTCCATCTGGGAAATCGGGATCAAGAGGGCGAAGGGGAAACTTGAACTCCCGAGAGATTTGAGGTCCCAACTGGTCCGAGAATCCTTCGAATCAGTCGGCATTACACTTGATCACGCTTTGGCGAGTGTGGACTTGCCGGGACATCATCTCGATCCGTTCGATAGAATGATCGTCGCCCAAGCGCGTTTAGAAAACATGACGCTTGCGACCCATGATCGGCGGCTGGCGGAGTACAGCCTCGACGTAATCTGGACGTAGCGCGCCCACCTACTTTGTGTGGCAAGCTTACTCTTACAAGGAGCACTCGTATGTCCACCTTCAACTGGCAACGCGCCGGTGAGTACAAAGAGATTTTCTATCACAAGGCGGAGGGGATCGCGAAGATTACGATCAACCGGCCGCATCGGCGCAATGCGTTTACGCCGCTGACGGTGGACGAGATGCGCCACGCGCTACAAGACGCGCGGATGGACACGGACGTCGGCGTCGTCATCCTGACCGGCGAGGGCGATGAGGCGTTTTGTTCGGGCGGGGACCAGGGCGTGCGAGGCGACGCGGGGTATCAGGGGCAGTCCGGTCCGCCGCGCTTGAACGTGCTCGATTTTCAAAATGAAATACGGCGTTGCCCGAAGCCGGTCATCGCGATGGTCTCGGGATACGCTGTTGGTGGAGGTCACGTGCTGCACCTCGTGTGCGACCTCACCATTGCTGCGGACAACGCCGTGTTCGGTCAGACGGGGCCGAAGGTAGGCTCGTTCGACGGGGGCTATGGATCGGGCCATTTGGCGCGCATCGTCGGCCAGAAAAAGGCGCGCGAGATATGGTTCTTGTGCCGGCAATACAATGCGCAGCAGGCGCTCGACATGGGCCTCATTAACACTGTCGTGCCGCTCGCACGGCTCGAGGAAGAGACTGTGCAGTGGTGCAGGGAAATCTTGGAGCACTCGCCGATTGCGTTGCGTTGCTTGAAGGCCGCGCTCAACGCTGATGAGGACGGCCAGGCGGGACTGCAAGAACTCGCTGGCAACGCGACCATGCTTTTTTACATGAGTCAGGAAGGCCAGGAAGGCCGAAACGCGTACAACGAAAAACGGAAACCGGATTTTGGGAAGTACCCGAAATTGCCGTAGAGGGCTAGGAATGAATTTACGGAAGTCTTTACGAACAAAGTCATGGTTCTTCGCGCTGACAATTTGTTTGGCGGCGGCCACGTTGCTCGGCTCGCAATGCCCGGAATCCGGGAGCGGCGCGGATGTTGTCTGGCCCGTATCCGGGACGGAGACGCCGGATGCGCCGTTGTCGTCGGCGTTTGGGCCAAGGTTGAAAATTTCGGAGGGGTCGCGGTACGACTTTCATCGCGGGGTTGATATTCCCGCGCCGCTCGGTTCGGATGTTCACGCGATCGTGGACGGCACCGTGCGGTTGGCCGGGACGTATCCGCAGTACAGCGACATGATCGTGCAGATTACGCACGACGACGGCGATGGCGGGGTCTACTACAGCAATTCGATTCACCTCTCGAAGGTGTCGACGTCCGAGGGCGCGGTTGTTCAGGCTGGCGACGTGATCGGGCAGACGGGCGTGGGGGACAGTGGGTTTCCGCATTTGCACTTCGAGATACGCGACGAGGGGCTGTTTCAGCGCGATTGCATCAACCCGTTCGAGGTGCTTCCGTACGCCGACGAATCGGCGCCCGCGGTGACCATTGACGCCATTGACGTAAGCGATCCCATGAGCCCCGATGTGACCGTTACGGTTTCGTTGCCGCGCTCCGAGCCGGACGACGAACTCGACTTCAATGCGGTGACGGTGTCGATTCTCGATCAGGACGGCGCGAAGCAGACACTGGTGGATGAGCACTCGTTCGACATTACCGAGTGGAACTATGAATTTACGCCGATGCCTCCGGACGATCCGGTTGCGATACTCGATCAAGCGGACTTCAATGGCGTGCTTGTTGAGCCGGAGACCTTTTCGACCACGTCGGACGAGTACGTGATGCACTTTACGTTTTACGATCTGATGGGCCTGGCGGACGCGTCGACGATGCTCGTCCGCGCGGTAGCTGCCGATATCATGGGCAACGCGGCCGAAGCTACGATGGCCGCTGCGCGGTAAGGTGGCAAGTTCGAGGCCCGTTGGAATCGTGCGACCATGTAGGCATTGTGAACTATTCGATTACGATGACGCATGACGAGCAGGATGACGAACACCAAGGTGGGGGTCTGGCAGCCGAGGGCGGCTGCCCCACATAGGCCCCCTGTAATTGGAAGTTGGCGCAGTGTTTGGGGTGGATGGCGCAGGGCTTTTCACACTGACTTTTGATGCGAGGCGCTCAAGATGATCATCATCACGGGCAAGGCGAACGTATCGGACGCGAACCGCGCGGCGTTTCAGGCTGTGGCGGAGCGGCAGGTGACGAATTCGCGGCTTGAGGCCGGCTGCGTGTCGTACGCGTACTACGAAGATGCGATGGCGCGGGGGACGTTTTTCTTTTTCGAGCAATGGGCCGACCAGAAGGCGGTCGATTTTCACTTTGCGCAGCCGTATTGCCTTGAATTTATTGCGACGGCGCGCGAGTTGGCGTCCTCTCCGCCGGAAATCAAGATACAGCGTGTACTTTCCGAGTAACCCGGGACGCTAGTGCCGTTCGCTGGGCCGTTTCTCTATTCGCTATACTTGCGGCCTCAATTACTTGACCTACTTCGGAAAGGCGCTGATACGATGAGCAAAATCCTGCTGGTCGACGACGATGTCGATTTGGCGGAATTACTTCGGACGAAGCTGGTCTCGGAAGGGCACGATGTCGTCGTCACGAACACGGGCGAAGGCGCGTTCGAGTTGGCGAAGAAAACGAAGCCCGAGATTACACTACTGGATATCATGCTTCCCGGTGTGACGGGGTATCAGATATGCCGCAAAATTCGGATTGATCCGGAATTGTACAAGACCGGGGTCATTTTGTTGACGGCGCTGGGCGAAGAACCCGAAGTTCTTCACGGTTTGGATCAAGGCGCGGACGACTACATCACCAAGCCGTTCAAGTTGGAGAAACTTGTCGAGAAACTGGCCGCGCTTTCCGGCGTGTTGGAGTCGGTGCACCGGGTGAACACGCTGACGGGATTGCCGGGGACGGACGCCGTCAAGCGCGAAGTGAACCACCGGCTTGCGCGGGGGACGCAGATCGCGGTGTGTTACGTAGACGTGGCAAACTTCAAAGCGTACGCGGCGGCGAAGGGACAGGAGTCTGGGGGGCGCGCATTGCAGTTTATCGCGCAGATGATCACGGGGTTGATCAAGAACATGGGCATTTACGAAAGCTTCGCCGCGCACATGGGCAGTGAACATTTTGTGGTGCTCATGAACTTCGAGGACCATGAGCGTTTTTGCAGCAGCCTGTGCACGCAGTTCGACCACAGCATCAAGAAGGTATACACGCCGGAAGAAGTCACGCGCGGGAATATTTCGGCGGTGGACCGGCGCGGCAACACTGGAGAGTATCCGCTGATGGCGCTGTCTATCGGCGTCGCTCACAACTCGCAGCGAACGTTTAAGAGCGCAAACAAGATGTTTGACGTGCTTGCGCAGGTGCGCCAAAAAGCGAAGCCCTCGAGCGCGAGCGTGGTGTTTGTCGATCGACGCACGACGGAGCGCTAGCCCCGGCGTGACGTGGCGCCGCGTAATTCTTGGGGTCGTGATCCTAGTGCTCGCCGGGGCCCTTTTTTTGGCGTATTGGGTGACGGGCGCGCCGATTGATGAGGCGGCGTTGGCGCGGCGGGTGGCCGAGAGCGTTCCGCAATGGGCGAATTACCAGGAAGACATCAAGGGCCAAATCGGGGCGCGGGCGGTGGCGCAGTGGCGGGGAAGGCCCGTGTCGGCGGAGTGGATCGGCGCGATGCTCGATGTTGAGTTTGAACTTTCGGGGCCGTGGGCGGGCCGGGACGTGGCGCTGCCCATACTGTGTCATACGCCTTCCGGCAAGTTTCTTCGTTCTGGAGAGGCGATGAGAAACGGCGAGATCGTTCGTTATAGTTTTCCGGCGGGCGATGAGGAAAGCATGTTGCGCCCGGCGTGGGTGGAATTGAAGTATCCGCACGAAGAGCGGCGAATCGCTTTCGACGAGAAAGGACGCTGGCAGGCGGGGGACGCTGGCCGCTAACGGGCATCGAATGGTCGTGTACTATAAGCTAATACTAGACGGATGGAATTGGACTGTCCGCGCGCTTTTTTGAAAATTCAGCACGTCCAACCCTCCCCCTGCCCCCTCCCTTAAACCAAAGGAGGGGTATGCTGGCGCTAGCGATCTGGTATTTTCGTCGTTTCTGAGTGTTCCCGACTGAAACGTGGCAACTATTTGGAGAATTTCCGATGCGACACCTGGTTGCGTTTTCGTTCTTGTTGGCGGCGATTCGAGCCCAGACGCAGACGGTCGATCTGGCCGAAGGGAACGGCCTGCGCTGGTACAAGGGCAATACGCATATGCATTCGCTCTGGAGCGATGGGGACGCCGCGCCAGAATTGGCCGTCAAGTGGTACCGCGATCGGGACTACGATTTCCTAGCGTTGTCCGATCACAACATCATGCTCGACGTCGAGATATGGTTTCCGATCATCGACGATTTGGAGTCGCGGTTGACGATGGCGCGCGTCGACGAACTCCGCGAGACGTTCGGCAAGGATTGGGTCGTCGTCCAAAAGCGAGGGCCGCGCTCTAGCATGCGGCTCAAGACGCTGACCGAGTTGAAGGCGCGATTCGAGGCGGCGGGCGAGTTTTTGCTGATACCCGCGGAAGAGATTACGTCGCCGGTGGTGCATGTCAACGCGATCAACCTACGCGAGAAAATTATTCAGGCGCAAGAACGCGGGGACTATGCGGTGCGGCGGATGCTGAAGGCGAACTTCGACGCGGTCGACGAGCAATCGAAGCGGTTGGGAGTACCGATGTTCGCGCACCTCAATCACCCGAATTGGGACAAGGGAGTGACCGCCGAGGACATAATTGATGCCGGCGGCGAACGGTTCTTCGAGGTGTTCAACGGGCACGCCGGGGTGCGCAATTGGGGCGACGAGTCGCGTCATCTGCAGTCGACGGATCGCCTTTGGGACATCATTCTCGCCATGCGGATGAAGGAAGGCGCGCGTAGCCCGATGTACGGGATGGGAACGGACGACAGCCACAACTACTTCAAGTGGGGTGTAGGGGAGGTGAATCCCGGGCGAGGTTGGGTGCAGGTGCTGGCGGCTGAGTTGACGCCGGAGGCCATCGTCGAGGCGATGAAGGCGGGCCGTTTCTATGCAACGAGCGGCGTTACGCTCGATGCGATCAAGGCGGACGCGAAGGGCGTGAGTGTGGCGATTCGAGGCGAGGCGGGCGTCACGTACACGACGGAGTTTATCGGCACGCGGAAGGATTTTAGTAGCGAATCCGAGCCGGTGCGCGACGCGGCGGGCGAGCCGATTCCTTGGGTGACACGGGTGTATAGCGAGGAGATCGGGCAGGTGCTCAAGTCGACGAGCGAGAACCCTGCCCGGTACACGTTCTCCGGCGACGAATACTATGTGCGTGCGCGGGTCACGTCGTCAAAGCCGAAGGAGAACCCGTTCGCCGAGGGTGATTTCGAGGTGGCTTGGACGCAGCCCGTGCAGTTGCCGTAAGCGCGGGGTTGATACTGGAGCGCGTCGGACGTGGTCGAGGAATCTGGGGTAGCAGCATGGGCTGGAAGCCCATGCCACGGTAGGTGAGCGCCGGCTACGCCGAAGCGGATTGGGATTCGCCGGCGCCGCGGGCTTCTTGCTTGTAGACGAGGAGGGGGTCTTCGTCGTGGTAGATGACGCCGGGGGTGATGACGCATTCGCGGACGTCGCGGCGCGAGGGCAGATCAAACATCACGTCGAGCATGACGTTCTCGAGAATTGCACGGAGGCCGCGCGCGCCGGTTTCGCGTTTGACCGCGAGAGACGCGACGGCCTGGATTGATTCGTCTGGGAAAAGGAGTTTGACGCCTTCTATCTCGAAGAGTTTCTCGTATTGGCGAATGAGGGCGTTGCGCGGCTCGATGAGCACGCGGACCAACTCGTCCTGCGTCAGTTCATGCAACGTCGCAATAACCGGAACGCGGCCCGAGAACTCGGGGATCATGCCGAATTTGACGAGGTCTTCGGGCTGGACCATCTCGAGCAGTTCGCCGATTCGGCGGTCCTTCTTGGGCCGGATGTCCGCCGTGAAGCCGATGAGATTGGTGCCGACGCGCTTCTCGACAATCTTCTCGAGACCGTTGTACGCGCCGCCGCAGATGAAGAGGATGTTGGTCGTATCGACCTGGATGCATTCCTGTTGCGGATGCTTGCGGCCGCCTTGCGGGGGGACGTTGGCGACGGTGCCTTCGAGCAGTTTCAGGAGCGCCTGCTGGACACCTTCGCCTGAAACGTCGCGCGTGATGGACGGGCTGTCGCCCTTGCGTGCGATTTTGTCAATTTCGTCGATGTAGACGATGCCGCTTTCCGCGCGCGTGGGGTCGAATTCGGCATTTTGCAGGAGCTTGAGGATGACGTTTTCGACGTCGTCGCCGACGTAACCCGCTTCGGTGAGGGTCGTCGCATCGACGACGGCGAAGGGGACATCAAGCATGCGGGCGAGCGTTTGGGCGAGAAGGGTCTTGCCGCAGCCTGACGGGCCGATGAGCAAGACGTTGGACTTCTGGATTTCGACGCCGTCGATTTCTCCGCCCGCGCCGATGCGCTTGTAATGATTGTGGACGGCGACCGAGAGGACGCGTTTGGAGTGTTCCTGCCCGATGACGTACTGGTCGAGGAAATCTTTGATTTCGATAGGGGTCGGAACTTGCTCTTTGCGTGAGCCCGTCTTGCGTTGACGGTCTTCCTGCACGATCTCGCTGCACAACCGGACGCATTCGTCGCAAATATTGACGTCAGGTCCGGCAATGAGCTTGTTCACCTCGTCGTGGCGTTTGCCACAAAACGAGCAGGTAGTCACGTCACTGCGGCTTCGATGAGGGGCCATGAAAACCTCCGCTTGTCAGGCAGTACCCCATATTTATAACATTTTTAGTGGCAATGTGTCAACAGTTTTCCTTCGTGCCGCCACATCTTGCTAGATTGTGCCACCGATACTCCGTCCCGTCAATCGTTTCAATTCAACGGGTTAGAGCGTATTGAAGAAACGGTTCGACTCCATCTCGCTTGCCGTTAGGCGGCCTAGACGAGTACCGAATCCCGAATCATTACTTCGTCGATCATCCCGTATTCTTTGGCTTCTTCGGCGCCCATGAAGAAGTCGCGGTCGCTGTCCCGGCGAATGGCTTCAATAGTCTGTCCCGTGTGGTTGGCGAGTATTTCGTCAATCATCTCGCCAATGCGCACAATCTCGCGGGCTTGAATGTCGATATCAGTGGCTTGGCCGCGAACGCCGCTCATGATCTGGTGGAGCAGGAAGCGGCTGTATTTGAGCGCGTATCGCTTTCCCTTCGTCCCGGCGGCCATCAAGACCGCGGCCATCGAGGCGGCCTGGCCGAGGCAAATGGTGGTGATGTCGGGCTTGATGAATTGCATGGTGTCGTAGATGGCGAGTCCCGCTGTGACGGAGCCGCCGGGGCTGTTGATGTAAACGCTGATGTCCTTGTCGGGGTCCTCGGCCTCGAGGTAAAGCAACTGCGCGATGATGTAGTTCGCCACGTAGTCGTCGATCGGCATGCCGAGAAAGATGATGCGATCGGCGAGCAGCTTCGAGTAGATATCGTAGGGGCGTTCGCCCCGGCTCGTCTGTTCGTAAATGGTGACCATCGCCGCTACTCCCCGTGCTCGTGCTTGTGGCCTTCTTCTTTGTCCAATTCTTCCCTCGGAAGTTCCTTGTCAGTGATCTTGGCGTTGTCCATGATCACCGCCAGGGCCTTCGTCCGGTAAATCCGTGATTCGTAGGAATCGCGTTCGTCTGACTGCGCGATGTACTGCGCGACCGTTTCCGCGGGGAGGCCGTAGCGTCCGGCCATGGACTCGGCTTCTTTCTCGAAATCCGCTTCGGTGACTTCGACGCCTTCCGCCTCGCCGATTTCGTTGAGGACGGTCAGGGTCCTGATGTCGTTGAGCGCGTTTTCCCGCGCGTTTTTCGTAAGCGTTTCCATCTGTTCGTCAATCGCGGACTTCGGTACGCGGTGCGACATCATGTGCTTGATTTCGTTTTCCAAATAGTCCTCGGCGATTTTGCCGATTACCGTTTCGGGAATCTCAAACGTGCAGCCATCGACCACCGCGGCGAGGGCGCGGGCTTGTGTGATCCGTTCGGACTGCGCAACCGAGGCGTCCGTCAATTGTTTCTTGAGCGCGTCCTGCATGGACGCCAAGTCTTTGTGACCGGCGAGTGCGGCCAAATCGTCGTCGATGGCTGGTAAGTTCTTACGCTTGATCTCGTTGACCTTTATCTCGAATTCGCCCGTTTTGCCGCGGAGCTCCTCAGCGTGGTAGTCGTCGGGGAACTTGACCTTGGCGTTGAGGTTGTCGCCGGCGGATGCGCCGAGGAGGGCCTTCTCGAATTCGGGAAGGAAGCGCCCGGAACCTAGGATATACGGGTAGTTCTCGGCGGAGTTGCCGGAGAATTCCTTTCCATCTATGGCCCCTTTGAAATCAATGATGGTTTGGTCGCCCTCGGCGGCGACACCGCCTTCGAGGTCTTCGAAAATGGCGAATCTTCCTCGCATTTCTTCGATGTGCTCGGTTACGTCACTGTCATCGACCTTCACGACGGGGCGCTCGACTTCGATGCCTCGGTATTTTCCGAGCTCGACGCGAGGCGAGACTTCGAACTTGAACGTGACCTCCAGGGGCGCTGAGTCTTCGCGATCCTTGAGTTCCTCGAGCCCGTCGATATCCGGCATTCCGAGGGGCTTTAGATCCTTGTCTTTGATGAGTTTTTGAAAGGCCGCGCCAACGAGCTTAATCTCGACGTCGTTCTTGACGTGTTTGCCGAACTTCTTCTCGATCAACTTGCGCGGAGCGCGGCCTTTGCGGAAGCCCGGCATCTCAGCGCCGTCCCGCAGTTCTTCGAACATTTCCTCGGCCTGTTTGGACTGATTGACGGGTGAGATGGACACCTTCACCTCGTAGGCGCATTGGCCCTTGTATTGCACGTCGAACGTCGGCTCCTCGACGAACTTAAATTCCTTTTCGTCTTCGGCCGTTGCGGTCGCGGTCGTGCTTTCTTCGTCATGCTTGTCGTGATCGTCTGCCATGGCGCCTATTCTCTAGTTACGGTTTCGTGAGTGGTGGGCGAGGCGGGAGTTGAACCCGCACACCTTGCGGTACTGGATCCTAAGTCCAGCGCGTCTGCCAATTCCGCCACTCGCCCAGAAGTGTCGATTGTTGTTTGCCGCGCCGGAGAGTTGGAAGTTTGGAACGCGGGCGTCCGACGCGCTTGTTGGAGATCGCGAAAACACCCTCGTACAAGGGAGAAAATCGTACCATACGCACGTTCCCGGTGCAAGAAAGATCGCGCGTCAATTCTTCGTTCGAGGCGTTTCGAATCAGGCGGCGGCAGGCGGATTGAAGACGCGATAGGCGAACGCGGGCGGAATATTGCGCCAAATCGTGGGTGTCTTTTCGACGACCTTGAATCGTTCCTCGAGCTTCGCGCGGATTTTTCTTCCGCCCGGGAGCAACCGCAACTGCGCGTATCCAAACGTTACGAACGCTCCGCCGGGGCGAAGCGATTCCACAATGACGTCGAGTAGCGCGTTTTGGGTCGTCTCATCGAAACCCGCGAAGGGGAGTCCGCTAATGATGGCGTCACAGCGCTCGACGCCGGCGTCGCGAAGGTACTGCTTTGTCAGGACGGCCGAGTCCTTGACGACTCGAATGTTCGGAAAGCGCCGGCCCAATAGGCGACAAAACGCCGGATTGATTTCAAACGCGAGTAGTTTGCCGGACTTGGGGAGCGCGTCCACAATAGCGCCGGTAACGGCGCCGGTGCCGGCGCCCCATTCGACGACTGTCTTCGCCTCGCGCACGCACGCCAGTTCAGCGACGTGCCGAGCGACGACCTGGGACGTCTCGAACATGGCCCCGATATCGCCCGGATGAGTAACGAATTGACGCAAGAACGCCAGTTTAGGCATTGCGCCTCCTAAGCCTTAACGGCCCCCGAATGAGGCCTTGCTGGAAAAACCGCTGCATCAAGAAATACAAAACGAAGAGCGGAATAATAACGAAGATCGCGCCCATCATCAAGAAGTTCCATTGTTGGCCGCCCTCTTGTCCGGCTTGGAGGTAGGCCAGGCCCACGGGAAGCGTACGCATCGACTCGCTGTTGGTGGCTACGAGTGGCCAGAGGTAGTCGTTCCAACGGCCTGCGAACGCGACGAGCGCAACGGCCGCTACGATGGGTGCAGACATAGGCATGACGATGGCCGTCAGGACGCGAAGATGTCCCGCGCCTTCGATCCGGGCCGCGTCGAGTACGTCGCGCGGGAGCGTCTTGAAGTGCTCGTGAAGTACGAAGACGGGAAACGCGTGGGCCGCGGGCGGGATGATTAACGCCCACCAGGTATCGACCCAATCGAGTTTGCCGAGTGTGACGAAATTGGGGACGAGTTTGGCTTCCTCGGGGACCATCATCGTCGCGAGCACCATCCAGAACAGAACACGTTTGCCGGGAAAGCGGAGAAACGCGAAGGCGTAGGCCATCGTCAACGCGCAGCCGACTTGAAGGGCGGTCGCGCAGAGCGAAGTCACGAAGCTGTTAATGAAGAACTGGCCAAAGGGTGCGGCGTTCCACGTCCGCGCGATGTTGCCCCATTCAACTTGATGCGGCCACCACGTGGGCGGCCAGGCGGCAGCTTCCTCGGGGCCTTTCAGCGAAGTGATCGCGGCCCAGTAAAACGGCAGGCCGATCACCATCGACGCCGCGAGTAGCGTGATCCAACACGCGGCAATCCGAAAGCGAGTGGCGACAAGCCCGCTGTTCACCATCAGTCTCCGTAATGTACCCAGCGGCGTCCGAGGCGGAATTGGCCGTATGCGAACGCAGTCATGAATACGAGAAATACCATCGAAAGCGCCGCGCCTTCACCGAACCGATAGTCACGGAACGCAGTGACGTAGAGGTGATAGACGAACGTGCTCGATGCGGGATACGACGGCCCGCCTTCGCTCATGATGGCGACGGCGTCGAACACTTTGACCGCGGCGACAAATCCGCTCACGGCGAGAAACAGGATGACCGGCCCCATCAAGGGAAGAGTCAATCGCGTAACTCGATTCCACGATCCCGCACCCTCGATCGCAGCGGCGTCATAACAGTCGCACGGAAGGTTGCGCATCCCTGCGAGAAAGAAGAGCGTCGCAATGCCAATCTCTTTCCACGCGCCAACGATGACGATGGCCCACAAGGCGAGCCGGTTGTCGCGGAGCCAATAGGGGCCTTCGACATTCAGTGCCGAGTAGACCGCGGAGAGGGGGCCGATCTTCGGATCGAGCAACAACACCCACACTATCGCGGCCGCGGCGGTTGTCGTGATGTAGGGCGCGAACGTGATCGCCCCGAAGATGCGCGAGCCGGGCATATCGCGGTTGAGCAGGAGGGCGAGAACGAAGGCGGCTGTTTGCGCGATGATCACGACGGCGCCCGCGTAGATGAAGGTATTCGCAACGACGCGCCAAAACTCGGTGTCCGACAAAAGCGTCCGATAGTTCGCGATCCCAACGAAGGCCCCGTGGTCCGCGGGCAGCCGCCAATCGGTGAGGCTGACGTAGGTGTTATAAAGGACCGGCCACCAATTGAACACGGCGAAGAGGATCAGGTTGGGCGCGGCGAACGCTAGGAATATGAGGGCTTCGCGCCGCGGATTCATTTGAGGATCTGCCGTTCCCGTAGCCACACGAGCGCGAGTGCCGGCCAGTTCGACATGCCCGGCGTGGTTTGCGCAAGGCCGAGTCCGTGCCGGCCTTTCTCAAATACGTGCAGCTCAGCCGATACGCCCGCGCGCACGCAGGCGTCGTAGTAGAGGAGAGCGTTTTGCACGGGGACGACGGCGTCTTCGGTCGTGTGTACGATAAAAGCTGGCGGCGTGTCTGCCGTTACGTTCTTCTCCGCCGACATGCGCGCGATATCGGCCTCGGACGCGGCTTCCCCGAGCAAGTTCTTCCGCGAACCGGCGTGCGCGTACGGATCGGTCAGAGTGATCACCGGATAGAGCAAGATCGAAAAGTCGGGCCGCGAAGAAACGCGCTCGATCGGGTCGTCGGATTTGGCGTCGCCAGCGTCGAATTGCGTGCTCGCCGTGGCCGAGAGGTGTCCGCCCGCCGAGAAACCGATTATGCCGATCCGGCCCGGATCGACGCTCCATTCGGGGGCCCGGGAGCGCAGCGTCTGAATGGCGCGCTTTGCGTCCATTAACGGATGCGGATCGCCGTAGCCGGGGGCGTGGCGATAGGTCAAGATGAATGCGGCGATACCTTCGCCGTTTAACCATTCGGCGATTTGCTTGCCTTCGTGGTCCTTGGCGAGACCGCCGTATCCGCCGCCCGGGCAGACAACAATTCCGACCCCGGTTGCTTTAGCGGCATCCGGCAGCGAAATGGTGAGCGTGGGTACGTCCGCTTCGCCGCTGCCCGTAGCGCCGGGCGCAGGGCTGTCCCAGAGGTGAATGGTGTCTTGCGCGGCGGCCTGCCACCGCACGGTGGCCACGACGAGTATGAGCGATATCCGTGCGATTGGTCGCGCCATTTCTACAACTCCTCTTGAATATTTCGCTCGGCTTCGGCGTCCGCTTCGCGCAACGCCGTCGCAGGGTCGATGTCC
>CAYXRK010000091.1:0-18425 GCA_964467615.1 uncultured Nitrospirales bacterium
TGCCATAGCCGATGCCGCTGCGGTAGTTGACCGAGAGTACGACGAACCCTTGGCCCGCAAGGTACTGATTCAGGCCATACGCGTTGTGATAATAGGAACTCTGGTGCCATCCGAGGAGCATTTGCCGGCGCGATCCGCCATGGAAAAATATCGCAGCGGGGCGTCTGTCGCCCGCCTTGGCCCCTCTCGGCATGAATAGTTGCGCGTGGATCGCCATGCCGTCCGCCGCCGAAAACGTCACCGCCTCCGGCGTAACGAATTCGCGAGACGGAAAACCCTTCGGCATCGATTCCGGCGCGAGGTCACCTAGCTTGCCGTTGCCGAGTTTGATCGCGGGCCGCGCGGGCATTTGCGCATCCGAACGGAGAATCGCAATACCGTTGTCATCGCTCAGCGGCGCGGGTGACCACTCGATGCCATCGCCTCGCGTGATCGCTTTTGGTTTGCCGCCCTTCGCGGGCACGCGCCAGATGTGCCGCCGGTCGATATCGTCTTGGTTCGAGGTGAAGACGATCTCGTTACCGTCCGCTACGGTTTCCTCGACCTCGAATGCGCCGGGCGTGAGCAACTCGGGTCCACCGCCGGACGCGGAGATGGAGTAAAGATGCAGCCAGCCGTCCTTCTCCCAGGGGAACACGATGCGGCCGCCGTCCGTCCAGATCAACTGCGCTCGGCTTGCCGTAGGCCAGTACGCGCTGCCAACACCTTCGTCCGCGCGGAAGATTTCTTTCGTCTCACCGCTCGATGCGTCGCCGACGTGAATGGACCAAGGCGTATCTTCCCGGCGCGCACGGAAAATGCCGCGGAACGACCCGGAAGGGACACGCACAAAAGCGACATGCGCCCCGTCCGGCGACCACGCGGGGGAGCCGTCCTCGTCGACGCCGGGGCCGAGCCACACGACTTCCTTCGACGCGATATGCAAGACGCCGACGAACGCGTGATCGCCGCGGTCACTCACGAAAGCGATCTTACCGCCATCCGGCGACCAGGTCAGCGAGCCGATGCCGCCGCGTCCTTTGAGGATGCTCGTGGGCTCCGGCTTCGCGCCGTCAAGCGCGAGCAACCAGGCCTCTCCCTTCGCGCCGAACGCGATCGACCTGCCATCGGGCGACGGCTCGGGGCCATATCCCTCAGCCAACCGGACGGGCCCAGTCCCATCCAGATACGCTCGCCAAATGGCGCGCTCGACGCCGGCGGGATTGCTAATCGGATTCGGTAGTTCGCCGCCGCCGTTAGGCGCGCCGCCCCGGACGAAGATCAGGGATTGGCCGTCAGGCGTCCAACGTATGCCCGTGATTTCCTGTCCGTCGTCGCCGGTGAAACTTGTGATCTCTCTCGCGTCGTAGTCGGGCGGGGCAGCCACCCAAACGTTTCGCTCGCCACGCTCGTAGAAGACCCACGCAACCGCGCCGCCCGCGGGCGCTGCGCAGAGCTCGGTCGGAAACGGGGGCGAGAGGATGTCTTCGATGGAGATTTTTGCATATGACGGTGGATTAGATAGTATATATGTAATAACTAATACAGATAAAATTAGATGGCGCATGAACGGCCTCCGACGATCAGCGGATGATAGCGGATTACACACGACCGCGAAGTACCCAAGTTTCGTGATACGCTTTTACGTAGAATGATTTTTACGGCGGATTTCAGGCTCCGGAGGGCGAAATCATGGGAGTGAGTGTTGATATCATTGGACTTAGCACGGATTAGTGCTCCTTTTTTGGCGTTCATTTGCCGTCGAAAATGCCTTTTTTGCCGTCCAAACTCCGTTCAAGTTCGTTATTTATCCGTTCGTGGGAGTTGAGGTTTGATACATGAGGCGAGTTGGTTCGTTGGGCCAACGTCGCCGCGCGGACACAACTCCCCCCTTATATATAGTCCAAGTTTGTTGACCTATTTTTCTAAAAAAGGGCCGGTTTTGTTGGGTGGAACCGGGGTTTTCGAGGGTGGGGGAGGGACAGGGACAGTGTGAAAAATGGGGCGGATAGGTCAAATTAGGACGTATGGGGATGAAGTCCAACGTTTAACTTTCAATGTTCATGTTTCGACCGTTAGGATCAAGGGGCCGGCGATGCCGTGCTGTAGCTCTCGATGATGTTGGCAATCTCGTCGAGACCGTCCTCGCTCGCCAATTCACCGGGCGTCTTGCCGGACGGAGTTTTCTTGGCCGGATCCGCCCCGTGTTGCAGCAGCAGAGAGATGACCAGGCCACAGTGGTTCGTTGCGGCGACGTGAATTGGCGTCCTGTCGTATCTATCAACGGCTTCGAGGTCCGCGCCCGTTCGTATCAATTCCTCGGTGTAGGCGAGTTGTTCGTTTGAACACGGTTGCAACGCGACTACGACGTGAAGGGGCGTGGAATTTTCGCGGTCACGAATGTTTACAGCTCCGCCGGCCGAATGGATGACGCGAAGCGACTCAACATCAACGCTGCGAGCGGCAATGTGCGCGAGTGTCGTCTGACCGTCGTATAGATGCGTAAGGACGACGCGATGCCTGCGAATTATCTTGGCGAGGTCTGCGTAGTCCCGATGGTCAATCGCGACGATCGCGTCCAAAAACACGCGGTGATCTATTCGCCGCTTGACTTGCGGCAGCACCAGCGCGAGCAGGACCGCTACGACGACAATGACGACGGCAATCTCGACCGCGGTCAGCCCGGATCGCGTGTTGCGCGTCATGCGCGGCTTATTTCTTCCGCGCTTGCGCCTTGGCGATTAGGCGGTCGATGTACCAACGCGCAAGAGTGGGGGAGAGGCCATTCAGTTTGTACAGCACCGCCGATTCGAAGTTGCACTGAATGAGAAACTTGCCGCGCTCGAGGCCGTCGGCGAACCGCTGCGCGACGGTGTCCGCGGACATGAGGCTAGCCGTGCCGGAGAGAAACTTCGTCTCGTAGGGCTTAGTCTTGTTTTCCGCGTCAAACCCGGGCGTCTGCGTGTCGGGCGGACACAGCACGCTCACCTGAATGCCGCGCGCCCGCACTTCCTGGCGCAGCGACTCGGCGAAACCAATCTGCGCGAACTTCGTCGGGCAGTAGCCCGTGTAGCCGAAGACGCCGAGGTAGCCCGCGACGGACGAGACGAAGGCAACGAACCCGCCGGACCCGATGTGCTCGATGGCGGCGCGCGTGGGGTAGACCGAACCGAGGTAATTGACACGCATCGTGCGCTCGAACTCCTCGGGCGGCGTTTCGTGGAAGTAGCGAGGAATCGACATGCCCGCGTTGTTGACGACGCCGTCGATCCCGCCGAGCGATTCGCGCATCGAGGCGACCGCCCGCTCGACCGCCGCGTAATCCGTCACGTCGCAGACCGCAGTCTCGACGTTCGTGCCGTGTCGCAGTTGCTGCAACTCCGCCTTCGCGTGCGCCAAGTCGTCGCTCCCTCGCGCCACGAGAAAAACATCCGCCCCGCGCCGCACGAGTTCCGCCGTGATGGCCTTGCCGATGCCTTTCGATCCGCCCGTGACCAGGACGCGTTTGTGTTCGAGACTGAGCATGGGTCTCCCGCCGAATTATGCGATTCACGCATTATATCCGCACGGATTTCTCGCCGCCTCGGCGGACGCTCCTATACGGCGATCTCGACAGGCTGCTGGGCTGCGATCAGCGAAGGGGAGGGCGAGGCCCCTGCCGAGCCGGAGCGGGCCTCCGACGGGAATCCACTCTTTGGCAGCGGGCGAATGATGTTTGGCGCCGTGAATAAAATGCCCGCCGCCCGGCGCATGAACGAATGAGAAAGTAGCCGAAGAGTAGCACAAGGCGACGCGTGGAGTACCATGATGGGTCAGCGCTGGAAGAAATACGGGAAATGAACGATCAACGAGTTGCAGTTCCGTAGCTCCCGTTTCTAATGGGAGATGCTTTACGCCACGACGCACGCCTCGCAAATGCTCGGCGGCCTTACTCCGATTGGAAATCGGAGCTACGTAACCGCCATCCCGGTCAACGTGGACGCGGTGTGGCTTGTTCGCTCGGGGGAATGTCCAGAAACCGGGCGAAGCGGCTGTTGGCGATTTTCTGGCGAATGTACTCGTGCTTCTGCTCGCGCGTCATGCCTTTAGTTTCGTCGTACATCCGCGCCTGGATTTTGCGTTTCATCTCGATGCAGTCAAATGTCTTCGGCTTCTTCATCAACAACAATCTCGCCTTCGAGTAATTCTTAGTCCAATCACTTGCAATTCTGCGTAGCAGTGTTAAAAAAGCGGTCAGAAGGGGATGGGCGTTTCCATCGGCACTGAGACTTCCGCCTCTTCTAGCTCGTTATCCTCTATTATCCAGTGCTTCCCAGTCCACTTTTCCAAGAGCGGCTTCAGTTTTCCCATTCCGGCGAAGGAATTCTTATTCTCCGGGTTAGCGCGATGTACCTCGATCAATCTTTCGATCTGTGCGGGTTCGAGCATCTCGAATTTTGCCAACAGGTTTTCCACTTTCCAATCTGAATCTGCCCAGCTAATTGAATTCTCGTAG
Organism: uncultured Nitrospirales bacterium; assembly: GCA_964467615.1. Classification (GTDB taxonomy): domain Bacteria; phylum Hydrogenedentota; class Hydrogenedentia; order Hydrogenedentales; genus CAYXRK01. The sequence continues at coordinate 4,475 of CAYXRK010000091.1, forward strand.
GAAAAAAGAGCGGCTTCGAATAGCCGGGATCTGTCTGGCAACCGCCTGACAAGAAGATCGAAAATCTTTGTTGCTGTGATCGCTGGTTCGCTCCATGAACAACCGCGGAGAGCCTGGCCCTTTCCCACCAAACCGTATGGATCACGGCCAAGCCAAACGGGGATCACTAAGACATTTCGACCTATGGCGACTCCGAGTTCTTGGTCCGTCCAATCGCTATCGTGGTAACACTCGGTGAGAAGCGCAACAAGCGCGTCCATACTAAACAGTGCGTGCTCGATTTCTCGGGCCCATTCCTGTGTGGGTTCAATGTCTTCGTGCGCAACAAAAGCCGCGATCCCGCAACGATTCAACGCTCTCTTTAGGTTCGAAGTTTCCTTCTTGAAGGTCACTTTGTGGCTTAGAAATATGCGCACATGACCGTCACCCCAAACGCGGGTTAGTGCATTGGGCGGGATATCATTTCTGCGTGTGCTGGGGCGTAGTACGCCGGACATTTCTCGCCACTGATCGTTGCCGTCGGGTTTCATCTCGATAAACACCTTATCGAGATGTTCATTTTGCACGTTATTTGATTTGTTTATGTCTTCACAGATTCGATCTTGGGTTTGTTCTTTCATCCCCATGACTTCAAAAAAAAGGGGTTCGGAAACAGTGAGCGTCATCGCGTGACCATGAATCCCGCCATCCCAATTGTCGTAACTCCATCCCTCGTGAACAGTCACTTTCGAGTTTACGACAATGTCGCGTAATAGATTCTCCTCCTGTTTCGTGTACAGGCGGCTCAAGGTGGCTAAATACTGGTCAAGTTTGCTTGGAAGTAGGAATTGAGGATTTCTAGAACTCATCGCAGGTTTCCTTGCCAAAACCCCGTCAGTATACACTCATAGGTGCCGCTACTATGACTTATGGTGCGCCCTGTTGAGAAAATCAATCGAGCGAGGGAAGTCTTATTTCCCCTCGCTCGGTACTGCCTAGATTGACTGTTTACTTCGCTGGAACCGGTTCCCGATCCTGGCGCTTTGCGGTTGCTGTCGCAGGTTGGATTTCTTTTTCGAAGTCGAGCTCCCGCGTCTCGGGCGTCTCGACCTTCACCTGCGGTTCAAACGTGCATTTGTCGCCGTCGCAGTAGACGTCCGCGGCTTCGTCGGTGTTGATCGCGGCGATTTCGAGCGGGCGGATTTTCGCGGACGCGGCCTCGAAGACCTCTTTCGAGATCGTCTGGTAGGGCGCCTGCGGGTAGTTGTGCTCGACGAGCGGCAGGAAGCTAATCGATTTGAGGCGCGTCTCGTACAGCTCGAGGATTTTCGGAATGTCCCGCGCCTCCTCGGGCTTGAACGTAATCGTCGCGCTCACCTGGTTGTCCGCCCAGTAATACTGCATCTGCGCGACGTTCTCGCACTGCTCCCACACCGACACCTCGTCCTTCGCGCGGTCGAAATGTTTCTCGCACACGGGGAAGTACACGACGATGGTGTTGTCGCCGTAGACGGATTCCTCCATGCGATACCCCGCGCGCCGCAACGGCTCGACCAACGGGCTCGTCTTGTCGATGCGAATCGTGCGGTGGTAATACTTCGAGTGCGCGTAATGGATGCCCGGCGTGACGCCCGGCATCAGCGACACCGTGCCGCTCGGCTTGACCGACGTCTTCTTGATGCTCTCGGGAATGCACAGCCACTGCGAATAAATCTTGTCGAGTTTGCAGATGTACGTATAGCCCCGGTCGCACCACTGGAAATGCGCGCGCCGCCCGTGCCGCTCGAAACTCTCGACGATGCCGCTCTGGCTTAGGCCAATGCGCCGGTTGCGCAGCATGATTGCGTTCGTGCGCTCGTAATGCGTGGGGATCAGCGTCACCGTCTTCGCGTAGAGGTACGCGAATTTCAGCGTCCGCTCGTATTCCTCGAAGCTGCTGTGCAGCGAGGGAAACGTCTCGACCAGGTTGCAAATTTCGAACGACTCGAGGCTCTGCTCCGCGCAGGGGTTCGTCCCGCTCACCTTCGCGTCGACCCACGTTTCGCCGTCCTTGAGCCGGCCATACGCGCGCGCGTTGTCGAGCCAGAAGTAGCCCGGCTCGCCGTTCTTCGCCGTCTGCCCGCCCACGCCGTCGTAGTTGATGCCGATTTCGGCGAGCACCGAATTGTTCGAGGCCCAGCGCCACTCGCGCAGCTTCTCCTCGTGCAGCTTCGGGTCCTTCAGCTTGAGATATTCCTCGTCGTTCGACGCCCCCAGCGCGAGCTCCGCCGTCCGCCGAACGCCGCCCGACACCACGCATTTGCCGATGACGTTCATCAGGTCCGTGACGTCCGTCGAGGTGATCCGCTCGCCGATCCGCGGCTCGAGAATGCGGTCGATGTTCTTCACGCACTCGATCAGCGGGCCCGCGCCCGGCGCAATGCCGCCGAACGTCTTGATCGCCGCGCCCACGGGCCGGATTTTCGAATAGTCGACCTTCGCCGGCCGCTTGCTGATGCCGACGTAGCTGTCCAGGATGCTGCGCACCAAGTCGCACCAGCCCTCTTTCGAGTCCTCGACCACGTGCGTGTAGCCCGCCTGCTGTGGGTGCTGCACGAACACCTTGCCCGCGCCCTTCGTGTCGAACGCCACGCCCACGCCCAGCATCGACATGTCCATCAGGAAGCAGAACGGCTCCGAGAATGCCATGTCGATTTCTTCGGTCGACACGAACGCGCAATTGTTCAGCGCGGCCGATCCGCGTTCGTACACGTAGTCCGACCCCATCATCCAAAGGCCACGGCCCGGCGGCAAGAATTTGAAGTCCCACATCAGCCGGAACATTTCCTGCGCGGACTTTTGCGCCTTGAAGGGAATCCACGGCAGCTTGAGGCTCTTGCAGTGGTTGAGCTGGATTGTGTAGCACCCCTCGATCACGCGGCGGACCGTCTCCCAGTATTCCTCCGTCCGATCGACCCCGTCCGCCTCGTGCATTACGCGGGCGTACGTGCGCTTATACGTCACGTATCCCAACGGCCCCCAACTCGGCTGCCGGCCCTTGTAGTCCTCCAGAAACTTGTCCGACAGCTTGAACCGCTCTTTCACTTCAAACATCGCTACCGCCCCCCTTCCAAGTTACTTTCCCCCGATTTCATATTCATATTCGCAAAATTCCTTACCGCGATCGGTCCGCAGATAACGCGGATGAGCGCAGATATAAACTCGAAGAAATTGCTTTCGTAAACACCGAATGATTGCTTGTAATTCTCATTCTCATCCTCATCATGTGTCGTTCCAACTGCTAGCATGCTCGTCCTCACGCGTTCATATTGCGATTTGGTAGAACCGAACTTAAAGCAGTGACACCGTCACCACTTTTGAAGTTCGCGTCACCCTAACGGTGCCAGATCGTTCGAGATCACGAAGATCACTCTCGTACAGGACAACGTCTACGACATTGCACTTGTACAGAACACCATCCTGATCAGTCAGGATTTTCACGAACTCCAATGCCCTCCTTTTTTTCAACTCGTCCATATAATCACGAGTCGTCATTGATATCACCTCCTTCTACTACGGAACGCGTCGAACTCGAATCTAGCAGGGGAAAACAGATAATTTGTTTTTGTGCACTACACCTTCCTATGCTTCGTTCTTACCCAGGGGAATCCTTCGACCATTTCGGCTTCGTAGTCGCCGTAGAGGTTTGGGTACCGCTCCTTTACAATCTCGTACACCTTTCCGAACACCAGCCGTATTTCCTCTTCGGCACCGGGGTCCGTCCGCATTTCGATGACGTGCCGCAGCGTGCGGAAATTGCACGACCAGCCTATCGTCGTGGCGACGCCGTCCGGCGCGACGCGGCGGAACGCCGACGTGAGCTTCTTTTTCACGTCGAACTTCTTCTCCGCGTCGATCGCGTAGACCTCTGCCAGCTTGAGCTGCACCGCCTCGAGGTCCTCGAGCGCCTTGGCGAAAATCTCCATGCCGCGCTCGTCTTCCTTGATGTGCGTGGGCACGTACGCGCTCAGCTTGTCCAGCCGCACGAACCGCAGCGATTCCTGGCTCATCGCCGTGCCCGCGCGGTGCCGCACCAGTTCGTGCGTGAACACGCGGCTCACGTCGGCGAAGATGAAGTTCATCACGGGATGTTCGATGACGCTGCCGTGGCCCACCTCGAGGATGTGGTTGAGGTACGTGCCGTTGCCCTCGCGCACCCGCGTCACGTTCGGGTTCAGCCCCGGCTCGAACGAGCGGTAACACAGCCGGCCCATGACCTCGCACAGCTTTTCGCCGTCGCTCGGCGCGTCCGTCGTCCAATTCGGCGCGCCGACGTGTTCGAGGTAGGCCTTCAGGCCGTCTTCGATGACGCGCGTCTCCCCTACAAGGAAGACCTTCGGCTCAACGAAGGTCAACGAAGGCTCCCCGTTCGGATCGGTCCGATCGGACGGATATGTCCAATAAGTCCTATACAGTGCCGAAGAAAATATTCAACTTGATGAAAAACACGCGGCTGGCGTGCTATGAATTCAAAGTTTTCTGATAAAATTGCAAGCATTTGGCCACGCAAAAACACTGAATAAAGGGATTTTCTAAAAAAGCGAGCGGCTTCGCCCTCACCACCGCCATACGAGGGATCTTCGACCCCGAGCCCCCTGTCGAAGACATTGCATTATATGCATCGGCGCCTCGCTTGTAAAGCCCCTTGTTAGGATCGTGCAAGAAAAAGTTTCGCGCGGCCATACGGTCTGCCCAATGTAGCCGAAAAATAACAGAAAACATACCAATTACCACAATATATTGTATATGATCTGAAAAACTACGCTTTACAGTGTATGCCTTTCCTGCTCCGTTGTCAACTGAATATACATCATTATAAGACTGAATATTCCTCCAGATCAGTCCTTACTCCAGCCAACAATCCAGCACGTTTTCTTCGTTAGATTCAGCCTTATTTTAAGAAAACTGCGATGTTGTCAAGATTCTATATGTAGCCCATAGTTTTTCTGCGAGCGCAACATATCGACTCGAATCGTAGCACAAAAACACCTGAAAATGCAGCAATCGGGATCGAATTGAACGAACTCGCACAAATTTCCGGCTCTACTCGGCGACGCGCCGAGCGAATATTTACATCAAACTGGGGAAAAATGACATGAGGACGAGCGCCGTCGCATCGCCCGACGTTGCCGCAGCCGCAGTTCTCGAAGACCCGCCATTTCCGTTTCCCCTGTAGAATGGTGACGATGCATCCGGGCACGGGAGGGGTAGTGGTATGGAACGCGCGAACTCGAAGCGGCCGATGATCTCGTGGGCGTTGTATGACTGGGCCAATTCCGCCTTCGCCACGACGGTCATGGCCGGGTTCTTTCCCGTCTTCTTCAAATCCTATTGGTACTCGGATGCCGAGGCGACCCAGAGCACCTTCGCATTGGGGATGGGAAACGCCATCGCCGGGCTCGTGATCGCCGTGATGGCCCCGGTCCTCGGCGCAATCGCCGATCGCGGCAGCGCCAAGCGCCGTTTCCTTTTCACGATGGTCTTCCTCGGCGTCGTCAGTACCGCCGCCCTGTTCTTCATCGCCGAAGGCCAATACCTGCTCGCGCTTTTCGTCTACGTCGTGGCCGTGATTGGCTTTGAAAGCGCGACGACCTTCTATGACTCGCTGATCGTCTCGGTATCCGATGAAAAATCGCGAGTGTCCGTCTCCGCGCTCGGATACTCTCTCGGGTATCTCGGGGGTGGCGTGCTGTTCACCCTGAACGTCTTGATGGCGCTTAACCCGGAGTGGTTCGGCCTCGCGGATGACGCGGCCGCCGTGCGCGTCTCGTTCCTCACCGTCGCCGTGTGGTGGACCCTGTTCACGATCCCGCTCTATCTCTGGGTCAAGGAACCCCGCGATCCGCACGCCGTTTCGGGAATGGTCGCTGTGCGCGGGGGTATTCAACAACTCGCGCAAACGATCAAGGAAGTCGGTTCGCTGAAAGTCGTCGCTACATTTCTCGTGGCGTACTGGCTCTACATGGACGGCGTTCACACGATCGTGCGCATGGCGGTCGACTACGGACTGGCCCTCGGCTTTCCCAGCGACAGCCTCATCAAAGCGCTGCTCATCACGCAGTTTGTCGGGTTCCCGGCCACGCTCGTCATGGGAAAACTCGCCTCGCGAATCGGCGCAAAACCGGCCATCTACGTGTGCATCACCGTCTACGCGTTCGTCACCGTGTGGGGATTTTTCATGACCCAGATTTGGCAGTTCTACGCGCTGGCCGTGATCATCGGTCTCGCCCAAGGCGGCTCGCAGGCCATCAGCCGCGCCTACTACATATCGATGGTCCCGCAAGCGCGCATCGCGCAGTTTTGCGGCTTCTACAACATGCTCGGAAAATTCGCCGCCGTGCTCGGGCCAGTGCTCGTCGGCGTCGTCGCGGCGGTCAGCGGAAGTAACCGGCTCTCGATCCTGTCGCTCCTCATCTTGTTCGCCGGGGGCGCTTTCGTCCTTTACTTCGTGGACCCTCCACGCGGCGAGCGCCATTCGGTTACACCGGCTTCGTGACGGCAATCTCGACTTTTGCCTCGGGCAGCTATTCCAGCACTTCGCCAATCCGCGGCCCAAGCACCAACCCCGGCCAGCGCAACGGCCAACTCTTCGGCCCGCCATACGCCGTCTCGATTCGAATTGCGCCTTCCCCGGTAGCCACGGCCACGCTCCGTCCCACCTCGAGCACCGTCCCCGGCGTAGCGAAGCGGCCCAGTGCAATTGGCGCAGCCTTGATCACCCGGATACGCCTGGCTCGATGGACGAAGTACGGATCGGCAAAGGGGTGCCCCGCGCGGATAAGCCGGTCTATTTCCTCCGCGGATCGCTCCCACCGAATGCGCAGTTCCTCGTCCGATAACTTTGGTTCGTACGTCGCGCCGTCCCGCGGCTGCACTCTCCCCGCCAATCCGTCTCGCTCGATGCGATCGACCACCGCGCTCGTGTTTGCACTCGCGATCGCGCACGCGCGTTCGTACACGGCATACACAGTGTCGCGCGGGCCAACCGGAAACGCGCGCTGTTCGAGAATGTCGCCTGAGTCGATATCAGGAACGGTCACGTGCCACGTCACGCCCGTCTCGCGCTCGCCCGCGAGAATCACGCGCGAAAACGGATTCGGCCCGCGATGCTTCGGCAGCAACGACGAATGCACATTCACGCAACCCGCGCTCGGCACTGCGAGCAGCGGCGCGTGCAGAATGATGCTGAACCCGCACGTAATGATCAGATCCGGCCGCAGCGCGCGAATCACATCGAGCTCCGCCGCGTCCTGTTTGTCGACCCAGACCACCGGCACGCGCCGCCGCGCCGCCAGACGCAACGGGTCAATCGGCGCGCCGAGAAGCCCGCGCTCCAACGCCGCCCACGCCCGCGCCGCCCCGCGCACCGTCCTGCCGTTTTGCAGCAACCCCGCGACCACATGCCCGGACCCCAGCAGCGCCGCCAACACGCCGCCGCCAAGCTCCCCCGAGCCCGCGACGATGACGTGCATCAGAATTCCTTCTTCGTGTCCAGGAGGATCGTCACCGGGCCGTCGTTCACCAGGCGGACCATCATGCGCGCGCCGAACTCGCCCGTCTCGACCGGAATGCCGCGCGCGCGCAAATGGGCAGCGACGGATTCGTACAGCGGGACGGCCTGCTCCGGCCGCGCCGCCGCGATGAACGAGGGCCGGTTGCCCTTGCGCGCATCGCCGAATAGCGTGAACTGCGAGATGAGCAACACGCCGCCGCGCACGTCCTCGATCGAGCGGTTAAACTTTCCATCGTCGTCGTTGAACACGCGAAGCTGCGCGATCTTCTTCGCCATCTGCGCCGCGTCGTCCTCCGCGTCATCCACCGACACGCCCAGCAACACAAGAAACCCATGCCCGCAACGGCCCACAACCCGGCCATCCACCTCGACCGAAGATTCCTGGACCCGTTGAACAACCGCGCGCATACAGCGAATTCTCCCGCGACCCGCGAGAGTATGCCACCGCGCGCGACTGAGACCAACGGCACAAAAACCGCTCAACGCAGATCGTAAAGGACCGCAGAGCCGATACACGACGTCAAACAGAAAGTTTGCGGATTCAGTTTGCACACGATTGTCTCCCAGGGTTAATTGAATTGAATTCGATATGTCCCCTGATCAAAACCGCCACGACAGGCCGACGAATGGATTGACGTCGTCCGCGGCTTCGGTGACGCCGACGTTGACACCGACATCCAATTGAATGTTGTCCGTCAGGCCGTAGGTCAGACCGCAGTCCACCGTGCCCACCCAGGGCGCACCATGCTCGGAGCTCACTTCACTAAAGAACTCCACGTATCCTCCAAGATTACCGACGATGTTATGGCTGAACGTGATGGAGTTGATCCACGACGCGTGGTAGTCGTTGTTTGAGTCATTGCGCAGAAAGTCCACTTCCGTCATCAGCCCCATGCCCCAACCCGCGGGCAGTTCGACCGCCAACGGGAATATGACGCCGCCTTCCACAGCGTTGTTTCCGAGGTCGTCCTGGTTCGTCGGAAACTTGATAAACGGCATCACGGCGAAAGCGGTTTTGCCGCCATCATTGCCCCAAACGTTGATCTTCAGCCGGAGCGAGACGTCTCCGAAGCCGGATTGGCGTTGCGTATTTCTCGCCCGGAGGTCCCGGTTTAGGACGAGTTTGCGGGCCTCTAGCAGCGAATTGATGCGTTCCGGAAGGTTACCGTTCGGATTCCCCGTAGTTCGCACGAGGTCATAGAATTCGAGCGCCGACCTAAGGCGAGTGCGTGTGTTCCGAGTGTCCTCGGTGTCAACCAGGTTGTAGGTATCTATCACTATCTGCAAGTCCATGTTGTTAAGGAGTCCGAGCTTCAGGTTTACCGGAGCGAGGGCCCACGCGTCTGACCGTGTGTGCCCGGTTTCTCCTTTCTCTTCGGCCCGGCTATACGTCAACAGATCCGTTTCAACCTGAAAACGCCCGGCGTCGACCGTGTAGGGGCTTTCCGTTTTGTCAGGCCGGTCAGTGCTCATCTCCCGCATAAGTTCCTTTGGCACGGGATTAAAGAGGTTGTAGATGCTCTTATCCGGGCGTGCGGTGCCACCCGGCTCGATTGGGACCGTCCGGGACTCGTGCGCGGCCCTGAGATCGGGATACCGCCGGATGTGCTCTTCGATCTGCTGTTCGAGTTGTTTGATCCGCTCGTCAAATTGCGCGATCAACTCCCGCAATGATTTGAGCACCGGCTCGATCTGCGGCCCATCGGTGAGGCGGTCGTGGAATTGCCGGCGTGTCTCAATCAGGTCGTCGCGAAGATGCACTAACGCCTCCGATTCGCGCTGCCCTGGCGATGGCGGCGTCCCCAACTCTTCCTCAGCTCCAGCCGTGTTTACTCCCTGCAAGCCAAACGCAAGCAGGCATAGCGCGAATTGAACTCGGTGATACACAACGGTCTCCTTGGTCTGCCTGAAAAGTCACCAGTAGACGTCTCGGTTTTAATGAACCTATAGAGACACAATGTAGCACATGGTACATTTTCAATCAAGGACGACTTGGCGGCCCCCGGCGAATTTGATAGAGTGTCTCCCGATGAATCGCGATAATCGCAAGCAGGGCCGTGGCGCGGAGAAATCCACAAGGACGGAGCGCATCCGACACGCGGAGACCGAAGCGCTCATACACAGTCGAACACGTTCGGCCCATCGCCAAGAACGATCACAAGATTACGCCGAAACCATAGCGGACCTTATCCACACGAGCGGGGAAGCGCGGGCCATCGACATCGCACGCAGAATGGGCGTGTCGCACGTGACGGTGGCCAAGATCATTGCCCGGATGCAGCGCGAGGGGTTGGTGACAACGCAACCCTACCGATCAATCTTTCTGACCCCAAATGGCCGGAAGGTCGCGGAACAGGCCCGGCGGCGCCACGATTTGGTCCTGGAATTCCTGGTTGCGATTGGTGTAAAGCCGGCCATTGCGGCCATTGACGCAGAGGGCATCGAACACCACGTAAGTGATGAGACGTTGGCGGTCTTCAGAAGGTTTATTCGCCTGTATGGAAAGAGACGCGCTAAAGGCCAACTCGATCGTTAGAGCACATAACGATTGACGTATTTGTCGTTGTATGCTGGATGCATGGGAATAGCTTCCGGCGATGCCCTGTTCGCGATAGCCTCCCGCCGTCTCGCGTCGACCCTATCAGCCCGTGGCAAAAGTCTCCCCAAATGTCATTCTGAGCGCGCGAAGAATCTCGCTCACCGAAATGCCCAAGAATTGCGGAGATCTTCCTTTGTCCGGAACGACCGAAAGGGGTGTCTGGACTTCTACCACGGGCTGCTATGGTCGCATTCCAAGGGCGAAGGCACGAAGGCCTTACAGTACCCACGGCACCCGGTATTCTCGCGTGAGAAGTTTCGCGGCGGCGGCATCGCCCGGAATGGTCTCGTTCGCGCCGTCCCACGCGATCGTTCTGCCTGTGCGGTAGGCGATGTTCGCGAGATGTCCGTAGATGGTCGAACGGTGGCCGATCAATGCGTCGCACCGCGGCTGGCGGCGCGTTCGGACCGCGTCGAAGAAATCGCGCAAATGACCTTCGTAGTCGTTACCTTCGGCGTCCTCGCGGTAAAGGGCCTTTCGCGTGCCGCGGTCCTCCTCGCGAAAAATCTGGAAACCGCCGCGGTTGATCTGGAGCGTCGCTTCGTCGCCGAAAAACTCGATGCCATGATCAAGGTCGTCGTGCGGGCGCCATCCGTTCGCATGACGCAACGAGTACGAAAGCGTGTAGTCCCCGCAGTCGAAGATTGAATCGAGCGTGTCCGGCGTCTCGCGCGAATCGTCCAACACGTACTTGCCTCCGGCTGCCGCGGCGCTCCGGATTTCGTGTCCCATCGCCCATTGCACGATATCGAACAAATGCACACCCCAACCTGAAACCATCCCGCCCGAGTAGTCCCAGAAATAGCACCATGTCAGATGAAATCGCGCCGGATTGAAGGGCCGCAACGGCGCTGGGCCAAGCCAAAGATCATAATCCACCCCCGGCGGAACGGGCCCCTCGGGCGGGCGGCCAAACCCGGCGCGCATCTCCCGCGCGTTCCAAGAATTCCACGCGTGGACCGACGATACCTTGCCAAGTTCGCCCGCTCGGACCCGTTCGACCGCGTGTTGCCAGTGAGGGCCCGACCGCTGTTGCAGTCCGACTTGGCATATTCTCCCATGCCGATCTGCGGCATCGGCGACGATGCGCCCCTCGCGAATGTTGTGCCCGAGCGGTTTTTCGACGTACACGTCTTTGCCCGCCTCGAACGCGCGCAGGCATACGTGCGCATGCCAGTGTTCAGGCGTCGCTACGACAATCGCGTCCACATCCGGGCGATCCAGGACCTTGCGAAAATCCATGTATCGCGCGGGAGAACCTGCGGCGATTTCCGCGCCGCGCCGCTGGTGCGATTCGTCCACGTCGCAAACGGCCACAATGTTCACGTTGGACATTTGGCTGCACGCGCCGACATGCCCCGTTCCCATGCTCCCGACGCCGACGAAGGCAACATTCACCCGCTCGTTCGCGCCAAACACGCGCGCCGGGAACAACGCTGCCAGCGCCGCGCCCCCGGACACCTTCAGCCACGACCTTCTTGTAATGTACCGTTTTGGCATTCGCAATGGTTTTCTGACTTGTTGCCGCTAACCTTCTGGTTCCTCGTCGTTGATGGTACCCGGCGCAGACTCTCCGTTCCATCCTCGGAATTTTCGACCTCGTTGCGTTCTCGGCGTTTTTGCGAGAGAATCGCACCACCGCGGTGTGTGTTGTTTTGCATCGGAGGGGCTACAATGCTTGCGTCCCTCGGTTCTTATTTTTTCTAAATCGACCCTATATTCAAACAGCAACACCATTGCACCATGGAAACCGCTTCTTTTCACCGCAGATTGCTTCGCGCGTTCAACGCACGGCCTTCTCGCGTCGGTCTCGTGTTGTTGATTGCAGCGTCGGCCTTGTCTCGCGGCGAAGATGACCACAACGCGATTAAGCCATTGCTGTTCGATTCATCCGTCCTAGAGAAGTGTGACCCGACCTTCGAGTTCTTTTCACCGAAGGTCGACCTCGGTGCGCTCCGGTTCGTGTTCGGCTCCAACGACAAGCTCTATACCGAACTGAACAGCGACCAGGAAAATCTGTTCGAGGAATACGTCGCGAGGTTTCAATGGGAAGACCTCTACGCACGATACACGTCAATCGATGTGCCACTTCCTCCCGATGACGATGCCGCAATGATGAAGCGCATTCCCGAACAGCCGGGTGATCCCAATACCGTCATATTGTTCGACGGTGGAAGATTCATTGATGCGAAACTCCTTGGGCTTACTCTTTACGGATCCGGCGACGGATATCGCGGGTTCCTAGGACGGCTCGATGCGCTCGGCTACACCGGCAATTCCGGGGACGAAAACTATCTTCGCCCGGTCGGGTTGTCTTTGCCATACCGGCTGAACGCCGAGACGAGGCGATACAAGGAACTTCCGGCCAAACCAATGACGCCGGAAGTCCAAAAGGCTCTCGAAGAAATCGTGGCGAAAGTCAATGAAACCGACAAGGCAACTCTCCTGTCTTCGGCGACGATCTATTATCGCTACCCTCGCCTTTCGGGCGTCTGCGCCCGGTTTAGTCTCGAAGGCAAGGACAGCCAAGTCGTTTACGCTTTCTACAAGGAGCAAGGTATCGCGTGGCGAATTTGTCCTTTCGAAATGGATGACTCACACGACCAAAGCGCAGGCGGGGGAATCCTCGAATTCGACGAGAACTCGACACACTTCAGTTTTCGCGACGTCGAACTCCACGCTTTGCCCGACTCAGACGGTGATGGTTCGAGCGAAATCATGCTCGTGTCCGAATATAGATCGATCCTGTTTAGCCTCGACAATAAATACGTGAGCCACGGAGACTACCAGTTGTCTTTTGTCGAACGCCGATCCATCTATTTCGGCTTGTGACGATTCACGCGCACGACGCTACATGACTCAATTTCAACGTTCATTGGCGAAATAATTGAAGAAATTGCACGAATGTCGATGTCCATGAACCCCCTCATCAAACGCCAGTTCGACCTCATCCACGAGGAGATCGGCCGCTTGCGCGAGACGCTCGCTAGTGAACGCGAAGCGCTCGAGAAGCACCGAGCCGACAAGGGTGAGAGATTCCACGAGAACTTACGTTCGAAGGTCAAACTTCGCTAATCTCGAGCACGGCGGCGATTAACTTCCAACAGAGCGCCTCGGCGCCCGTCCAGCCGGGCGGCGCGTAGGGCATGCTCAGGCTCATGGTCAATACGCAACTCGGCGACGGGACGTGGCCCTTGCCCAGCTTTTGGATGTAGACGGGATCGGTAATTCCGGCTTCGATTTCCTGGCCGCCGGAGAGGACGATCCCCTTCCAGTTGGGTTTGTCGAACGGGACGGCGCGCGCGTCGTAGACCCTAAAGTTTTCGACGCGGATCAATTGCAGGGTCCTGCGCTCCTCGAACGGCTTTTGCCGAAGCTCGCTCGGCGCTACGGATTTCTTCTGATTGTGGAGCACAACACGCGGCTGCTCGATGTACTTATCGAGGTCGGCCATGGTCAGCGCGCCCGCATTGCGCCAGGGGCCAGGGAGTATCGTGCGGTTTTCGCACTCGAAGCCGAAGTCGGGACCGGTCGCCGCGAGCGGGATTTCGACCACGTCGAGCAATGCAGGAAATATCTTCATCGACTTTTTGGGGACGCGGCCGTCGTCGAGCGTCGTGACCGGGCGGACCCATTTGCCCGTTTCGAGGTCGATCCCCGCGAGACAGAGGTCGCCGCGTTTCAATGAGTTGGCGAGAATGACAAGCCGCGTCATGGTCATAGATGGACCACCTCGAAGTCGCCGAGTCTTTCTTCCAGATGCTCCACGATAAGCCGGCGATGGCAGTGGGGTTGCCAGTTATAAGGCAATGACATTCTTG
>CAYXRK010000092.1:0-18367 GCA_964467615.1 uncultured Nitrospirales bacterium
CCTCGCCCTCACCCTCGCCTTCTCCCTCGCCCGAGATCGGCGGATGCAGCGGAACTATCTCGAATTCCGCGATGGCTTGCTGGCCCGCGCCGACGCCAATGTTCAAAAGTTGGTCGTTGTAGGAGCGTGCGGTAACACCGATTTCATACGCGCCGGGATCCACCACATACGCATACACCCCTTCGTCGGATCCGCGCACTTCGCGCTCGGAACCATCGAACGTAATGCTCGGCTCCTCGACCGCTTCGCCCGAATACAAATCCGTCACCACGCAAAAGACCGCCGTCGGTATCGCCAACTTATCAACAGGCAATTCTTCAGCCGCCGCGGGGGCCAACGTTTCGCGCTTCGGCGTGTGGGGCAGCCGCCCTCGGCTGCCGCGCGATACGGGGAATGGACGCGGTGACATGAGCGAGGATGAACATCGCCGCCGCCAACAAAAATAACAGGATCCCGTCCGTGGCATGGGCTTCCAGCCCATGCACCCGAACGCCCGACGCACACGACGTCCCTTCGCCTTTTCCCTCACCCTCTCCTGCTCGCCGCAAACGGCATGACCGCGACTGCCAGGAACCGGTGTGGACGCAGCGTCCCGCGATGGTCGCCGAACCGGGATACAAGAATCTCTTCCATCGAAATGCCCGAGAATTGCGGGGTCCTTCGCTTTGTTCGGGACGACCGAAAGGGGCGTCTGGACTTTTGCCACGGGCCCCTAACTCTCGCGCGGCCCATTTGAAATCTTGATCATCGCTCACGTGGCCCTCCCCTCAATGACCTCGCGCGAGCGATCGAGAGCGAAGTCGATGTGCGACGAAACGTTTAGTTCGCCGATCTGGTCGAGTAGGCCGCTGTTCTTGAGCGCCTTGCGCGGCTGGGAGTGGACTTCGGAAAGGACCAACGTCGTGCCCTGGCGTTTGCACTTCCACTGAAACTCGCGAAGGGCGTGCATGCCGGTCGCGTCGATCGCCGGCACCTTGCGCATCCGAAGAACAAATACCTTCGGCGGCTGCTGTTCCTGGCGAAGAACGTCCTTCAGACGATCCGCGACGCCGAAGAAAAACGGACCGTTGATTTCATATACCTCGACACCGTTGGGCACTTCTTTGTTGCTCGTCGCATCCGGGTCGTCGTCGCCGTTCTCGCGAAATAGTTCGTCGGTAATTTCGGACACGCCCGACACCTCAGCCATTCGCCGCATGAACAGTATCGAGGCGAGGACCACGCCGACGCCGACCGCCACAGTCAGATCCGTAAACACGGTAAGACCAAACGTCGTCAGCAGTACCATCACGTCGCTTCGGGGCGTGCGCAGTATCGTCCGAAAGTGGTCCAACTCCGCCATGTTGTACGCCACGAGTATCAAGACGGCCGCCAACGTCGCGAGGGGGATATGTGACGCCAATGGCGCAAGGGCCGCCATGACCGCCACGAGCGTGACGGAATGAATCGCCGCGGCCAACGGCGTCCGGCCGCCGCTCTTAATGTTCACCACCGTCCGCGCAATTGCGCCAGTCGCTGGGATTCCGCCCATAATCACCGAACCGACATTTGCCAGACCTTGAGCGACTAGTTCGCAGTCGGCTTTGTGGCGCCCGCCGATCATCCCGTCCGCAACGACAGCCGAAAGCAACGACTCGATGGACGCCAGGAGCGCGATCGTCGCGGCCTCGGGTATCAATTCGCGCGCAAGCGCAAGGCTAAAAGTCGGCATATGAGGGACGGGTAAAGTCCGTGGCAATTCCCCGAACCGGGACCCGACTGTCTCAACAGGTATATCGAGCATCCATACAACCAGCGACGCAACGAGCACAACCGTAATCGCCGGTGGCATGCCCTTGACGAACCGCTGAAGCAACGCCAGCGCCAACAACGAAGCGGACCCGACGGCCAATGCCGCGCCTTGCCAAGTCGTCCCGAACGCCCCGTACGCTTGCCATTTTCCGATAAATTCCGCGGGCACTTCCTCCATTTGTAGACCAAAAAAGTCGCGAATCTGTGACGAGAAAATGATCATGGCGATGCCGCTGGTGAAACCGGTCGTCACCGGATACGGAATGAACTTGATCATCGCGCCAAATCCAAAGAGGCCCATCGCGATGATCATCAGCCCCGCCATGAGCGTCGCGGTGGCAAGACCGGCGAATCCGTGGCGCAATGCGACGTCGTAGACGATGACAATGAACGCGCCCGTCGGCCCGGCGATCTGCACACGACTGCCGCCAAATACGGCAACGATGATCCCGCCGACTATCGCCGTGTACAGGCCGACTGCGGGCGGCGAGATGCCTTCGGCCGCCGCTACTGAGTCGGGAATCGAGGCGATGCCGAATGCCATGGCCAACGGCAGCGCAACGACGCCAACGGTAATGCCGGCGATTAAATCAGATGCGACGCGGCGGCTGTTGTATCCCTCGCGCAGACACACGACGGACTTGGGAACTAAACGTGACACGAAGGCTTATTCGTCGCGCGAGAGAAGGCGGGAGGTAAATATGGACTCGATAGCGCTAATTCATAATACACCCGATGATTGATGAAGTCGAATTTCTTATGACTGTCGATTTTCGATCAAGTCTTCGATGTAGAGTTCGATGGCTTCCTGGATGTTGTGCAGGGCCTGGTCGTGCGTGTAGCCCCAGGTGTGACACCCTGGCAACGAGGGACACGATGCCTGAAATGCGGGACGGCCGTCCTCGAACTCGTCCGGAGTGATCTCGATTGTAAAGACGTACAGGCACGGCACCTTACCTCGCATACCGTCAGTATACGCTCGTCGCGCTTTCGGATCATAGATACGCGCGGGCGCGAAAGCGGCTCCGAGTGGGTCAGCGCGATCGGATTGGAAGGAGTTCGCGGAACGGAGACTTGGCCGTGGCCAGCGCGCGCGGTGCGTGGGCGGTACCGATGAAGCGACGTGCGACTACGCCCCCGCGCCTAGACGGTGCAGCGTGACTTCATCGAGGAACTCGGGCCCGCCCAACCTGGCCGCTGCGTCAAGGACCTCGATCGCGGCCAACCGGCCATGCGCATCGTAGTCGGCCGCAATTCCGTCGGCGAGCCGCTCGGTCGTGACGGTGGTCTCGTTGAATACGATGCTGAGCGCATCGACTTCTGGATCGTAGATGATCTTCACGGCAGATTCCCGCCAGCTTCAATAATAGTAAGTGTACACCGTGACCACCACTATCTCGAATTCCATCTCGATGAAGACAGGCCGTACTTTCTTGGTTCCGTACCATTTCCCGTTCCAATAGGACTCGAACGGAAATTCGTGCTCGCATTCGAACCGGCCCGTGCCGAAAATCGCGGGAAACCATGCCTTCTGCTCAATCGCAGTGACTACTTCCTCGTCCGAGAAACCCCTCGAGGCACGATGGCCTTGCGCGTGGTTCGACAATCGGACAGGCTTCATTGCATGTTCCTGCTCTCAGTCCCCCACAATACGGCATGCGCGGAGAGTCTAGCGCTACTCGCGTCATAGCGTGTCGACGGCCCCTCGCCCGTCCACCCTTCGACACCCTCAGGGCGAACCCTTCGGCACGCTCAGGACAGGCGGGTGAGGGGCCTAGCGCGCGGGCCGTTCAGAATATGCATGGCGTAAAAATCTTCGCGGGAAAACAAGACCGTGATGGATAGTCGTACGAACCGTAGAGTCGAAGCGACGCTCGGTGCAGAGGTCTGAATCGCCGCGAAGGAACGCAAGGAACGCAAAGAGAGGTGCGAAGCTCAACGTGCGAGGAAGGGGTTGGTCTCCCCCACTCTGTTTTGCGTTGGTGTGTTGGGGAAATTGCCCGTACGACCACAAAGGCACGGAGAGCACAGAGGAAGAACGTTCAAAGTTCATCGTTCAATGAGCGGGACTCGTGGCTGGGGGTTTGGATTTTTGGGAAAGTGGTTTCGTTTCGCGGCGAGATGCTGGAGAGGTTGGCCGGGGCGCGTATGGGACGTATGGGACGTATGCGGGGCATGGGAGGCGAGCGGGGCGCCTTCGCTGATCTTTCGGCGTGCGGGAGCGTGAGATAGAATGCGTTGGGCGTGGCCGGGGGCGCATCGATCACGCTGGATTGGAGATTTGAAATTTGAAAGCGGGACGATGCGCGCATTTCGAATTATGAACCACGAATCCGCCCCGGCGGACACGAACTACACGAACGGTAGAGATGAGGCTTCTTATGCGAACGATGATGTTGTTGGCGACTGTGTTGGCGATGTTGATCAATGTGGAGGCGAGGGCGGAGCATCGGGTGTTGGTGCAGGGGAATGACCGGCTGGCGATGGTGAGTGCTAGCGGGAAGATTGATTGGGAGATGAAGTGGCCGCTGGTGCATGACCTTCATCTGCTGCCGAACGGCCACATTCTGACGGTGCGCGATATGCACGTGGTGGTGGAGATTGACCCGGCGACGAAGGCGATCGTGTGGTCGTATGATTCGGCGGCGAGCAACGGCAACGCGGGCAGGCCGGTGGAGGCACACGCGATTCAGCCGTTGGCGGGCGACGCGGTGATGATCGCGGAGTCGGGGCCGGCGCGGATTATCGAAGTGGATCGCAGCGGGAAATTGCTGAAGACGGTGAAGCTGGTGGTGGACCATCCGATGACGCATCGGGACACGCGGCTGGCGCGGAAGATTGCGAACGGAAATTACCTGGTGTGCCATGAGGGCGATGGGGCCGTGCGGGAGTATGACGGGAAGGACGGCCACGTCGTGTGGGACTTTCCCGTGCCGCTGTTTGGCCACGGGCCGAAGGATGGGCACGGACCGGAGGCGTTTGGCAATCAGGCGTTTTCGGCAGTGCGGCTGGCGAACGGCAACACGTTGATCGGGACGGGGAACGGGCACGCGGTGCTGGAGGTGACGCCGGAGCGGAAGATCGTGTGGGAGCTGCATCAGAACGATTTGCCGAACATCGTGTTCGCGTGGGTCACGACGCTCGAGGTGCTGCCGAACGGGAATTACGTGATCGGGAATTGTCACGCGGGGCCGGGGCAACCGTTGCTGGTCGAAATCGAGCCGAAGTCGCGCAAGGTGGTGTGGACGTTTGATCAGTTTGAGGCGTTTGGGAACGCGGTGTCGAATACGGTGCTGATGGATTAGGCGGGAGGGATTGGGAGTGGCGATGAAGTAACCACGAAAGACACGAACTACACGAAAGAAATGAGCGTTCAAAGTGTAATGTTCGAAGTTCAACGTCGACGTTTAGGGGTCGAAGGTTGATCGCCGCTGACGAAAAATCTCGCCTGCGCGCGTACTACCGCCGCGCGCTTGAAGCGATCCCGCGTGAGGAACTCGCCGCAATCGGCCGACGCATCCATGCCAACGTCCGCACGATTCCGGAAGTCGCGACGGCCACCGAAATACTGACCTACGTTGCGCTGCCGCACGAGATTCAAACTATGCCGCTCATCGAGCAATGGCTCGTCGAAGGCAAGCGCATATTCGTCCCCTATTTCGCGGACCGCGATTCACCGATGGCCTGGTGTGTTCTCACGAATCCGGAAGGCCTCGGCACTGGACCGTTGGGAGTCCTGCAGCCGCGAAACGCCACACCGGAATCGCCTCCCCCCCACGCCCCGGTCATCGTCCCAGGGTTGGCGTTCACGCGGGCAGGAATTCGCCTTGGGCGAGGCGGCGGGCACTACGATCATTTCTTGGCCAAGCACCTCGGACTCTCCGTCGGCCTTGCTATCAACTCGATGGTGGCTGACCAACTCGCAGCGGAATCCCATGACGTTCGAGTCGATGTCATCGTGACCGAAGCGGAAATTTTTGGTCCTGCAGGGGGAAAAGTTGCCGGAAAGAATTAGTCACCGGCGGCAACTTTTTACCGTCCGGGCGCTGAAACCGCAGCGAAACGGGTGTTATCAATTGACATCGAGCAGCCCTAAGTCATTGAACTGCCAATAGTTGCGATCTGTCAACAATTAATTGGCAACGTTCTTGCTTGTACTATTGAGCAAGTCTGCTTCTCTCCTAAAACGCGTAATCCCCCCTACAATCGTTACGCGTTCTCGCCCCGGAGCTTTTCCCCCGAAGCTCCGGGGCAATCTTTTTGTTTACTAGAACACTAGAACGTTTCCAGCTTGGGATAACCGAGTACGTGTGGGGCAGCCGCCCTCGGCTGCCTGTCCCGCCCCGGCAACGCTGGCAGCCCCCTGCTTTCTCAGGGGCAGGCTTGGCGGCTGCTCCACACTGCTATACTTTCGCGCGTCTCCGCCGTGCGCATGGCATCCGGGGGTATGCAAGGCGGGACTTGTGCGCGGAAATCGCTCCGCGCTAGACCTGGGGGAATTTGTGGCCACTGTGGCAAGCAGCGCAATCCGCGTGGGGAATCGCGCGTATACCGCCGTGTTCGTTACGCTCTTCGTCGCGGGCATTGGGAATTCATTCGTGTTCGCGGTGCTGCCGCCACTCGGTAGGGAAATGGGACTGTCCGAGGCCAAAATCGGCCTCATCGTGTCCATCTCCGCGTTTGTCTTCATGTTGGCCGCGCCCTGGTGGGGC
This sequence comes from uncultured Nitrospirales bacterium, assembly GCA_964467615.1. Classification (GTDB taxonomy): domain Bacteria; phylum Hydrogenedentota; class Hydrogenedentia; order Hydrogenedentales; genus CAYXRK01. The sequence continues at coordinate 6,504 of CAYXRK010000092.1, forward strand.
CACCGCAGCGAGCACTGGGGCCGGCGCCGCGTGATACTGCTCGGCCTGTCTGGTTACGGAATCCTCACGATCCTCTTTGCCGTCGCGATTCAGCTTCGCCTGAACGGCGCGATCGCGATCTGGACAGCATTCGTCGCGCTCGTCGTCCTGCGCGCCGTGTTCTCGCTGTGCATCGCCGGGATCTTTCCCGCTTCCCAGGCTTATCTGGCCGACATTACGACCACCGAGACGCGCACCGCCGCAATGGGTTTCTACGGCATGGCAATGGGCTCCGGGATGATAGCCGGCCCCGCTGTCGCTGCCGCGTTCTCGGGTATAAACCTGTTGGCGCCGTTCTACGCCGTTGCCGCCCTGTCCGTCCTCGCGGGTTGGTGCATGCTCGCCTGGGTCACCGAACCGGAGCGCCACACGCATGAGGACGTAGACATCAGCGCGCCCGCAAATCTTCGCGCATGGCTCCCCCACTTTCTCGTGTCAACGGTCGTCATGGCCAGCATGTCAGCGATTCAGCAATCGAGCGGTTTCTACTTTCAGGACAAGTTCACGCTCGACGCCGCCCACACTGCGCGCCTCGTGGGTTTGGCGTTGACGGTGTCAGCGATCGCTTCTGTGTTCTCTCAGATGTGGGTCGTGCGCCGATTGGGCTGGCAGCCGTCTCGCCTGCTCCGGACCGGCGTGCCCGTCTCCGCCGTCGGAATCTCGATCCTCGTCTTCGGCCACACGTACCCCCTGCTCGTGATCGGCCTGACGATCTTCGGACTCGGCCAAGGCATGACGATGCCCGGCAACATCGCCGCCCTATCGATGACCGCCCGTTCCCACGAACAAGGCCGCGCGGCGGGACTAAACACATCGGCGCTCGGCCTCGGCTTCGTCATCGGGCCAACAATGGGGTCGCTCTTGTTCACGATCCATCCCCTCGCCCCCTACTCGACGTGCCTCGTCCTGTTCTTACTCATGATCGTCCACGTGCGAGTGAATCTGCGTCATGTCAAGTAGCGATCCATTCAAAGGTCCCCAACACATGAACGAGTGGCTCGAATTGGAACTACTCGCTGGCCTAGAAGGAGAGGACGTTCCGATGGATCGGAAGGATTTGGACGATATCGAACACGAAGCGCTGGAAATACTCCGAGCCCGGAAGACCCGTGGGCCGTGAGGTAGTTCGTCGGAAACAAGCACGTCGTGACGTGCTCAAGCATTTCATCTACTTGGCGGAGCACGCAGACATCAAGACTATGCATCGTCTTGTTGACGCGATTGGTGCCGCTTGCAAGTTTGCCGCGGAAATACCTAAAATGGGGCCGAAGCCTGACTTTGCGTCGCACGAATCTCCAGGATGCCCCATGTGGAATGTGCGGATTAATTTTGCGGCTTTAGAGGCGTTCGCTCCGGGATGGTTACGAGTTGGCGGCCGCACTCGATCTGTCGTTGCTGAGCGTCCGCAACAATCCGATGCACGTCGAAGTCGAACCGGGCCGCGAGATCTTCCTTGATCCGCCGTACTTCTTCGATTACCTCGTCTCTCGTTTCAACGTCGAGTTCGGGCAGCATCTTTCAGACTCCCAGTAATTCCTCTGGAGTGCACAAGATCGGCATGTTGTGGCCGCAACGCGTAATTATATCGTCCAACTCGCTCATTATCGCAGCATTGGCGATGTGTCGGCAATTCCACGTCAGTAAGAGATCGATTCCGTGCGTCGAGGCGATTCCAATATGCACCGCATCGCGTGCCGCGCGTGGCGGGAGGAGTCCCGACGCCAAAATAGCGTCAGCAACACGCGCTGATTCATTTGTTATCCTGAGCACCTCGATTTCCTGGGTGTAGATGGCACGTCGAGACGCCGCGCCAGGGTCCCCGGCCGCGATCTCGTCGAGCACGAGCACAGACGTGTACAACTCGAATTCCTGCCGCGATTCTTTCCACCAATCGTGCGTAATACGCTGCCGCGCCGCTTGTAGGAGGTCACGGGCAGGGAACGCGGCCAAGTAACTCGGAATTGTGGTCTCGATGTAAACGCGTTTTTTCATTCGCAAGAATCCGACTTCGGCGTCAATCCATCACGTGCAATACTTCCCGCCCGCGTCCTTGCGCGATGAGCGATGTATACGTCTCCAAATCGCGCTGCACGGCGGCGTCCGTCAAATCGAGCGTCTTGCCGCGTTCGGCGGCCATGTATGCCGCGTTGCAAAGTTTGGCGATCTCTAATCCATACGACCAATCCGCCAACGGCGCCCGGCCCGTTGTGAACGCGTCGCGCATGTCTTCCATCTCGTCCACGTAGCCATACAAGTCCGCCTCGTTCGGCTCGACCGGCAATAACCCCCGCGACGCGGTCGATTTCTCCAACGCGGTCTCGGCGTCGGCCACGGCTTCGGCGGCCGCATCGCCGATGAAGATGTTCAGCGGTGTCTGCAACGTGTTGAGCTCGAACGCATACCCCGGCCCCATCGCGTCCATGAACAACCGCATCCCCTGCTTTTCGTACATCCACGAGTTCGTGAACTGCGCCTTCACGAGTTGGCCCGTCTCGGGATTGCGGAACGTGATGACGCCCGTCGCAAAATCCTCGGCGGGCGTCTTCGCGTAATCGACGCCCATCCGTTCAAGCAAATGCTTGCGCCAAACTGGCTGTCCCCATTTCAACAACGCGACCTCGGCCGTGACGGACACCGGCTGAAGAAACGTCAAGCCCTTGTCCGCGGGCGTCAGGCAGTGCCACGCGCACGCGATCGAGTGGCACCCCATGTCCGAGAGCACGCCGCCGCCTTGGCGGGTCGGGTCCCAGAACCAGCCTTCGTGCGGACCGCCGTGCTCCTCCGAGCACCGCGCCAGCGTCATCGGGCCCATCGCCTCCTGCTGCGGACGAAGCTGCGCGAGTTGCGCCTTGATCGCTTTCATGTGAAGTTGGTTCTCGAAAAAACTGGTGGGCAGATTGACCGACTTCGCCAGCTCCACCAGATGCCGCGCCTCGGCCACGGTCCTGCCCAAAGGCTTCTCGCAAATGACGCCCTTCAACTCCGCGCCCGCCTTCACGGCCTCGACAATCTGCACGACGTGCTCCACGCGAACGTAGTTCGGCGCGAAGATGCCGACCACGTCGCACGCGTCGCACAACTCGCGAATCGAGTGATATGCCCTGCACTCCCCGATCCCAAGCTTGCGAGCATGTTCCGCAAGCGCCCCGGCCCGGTTCGGCGAAACCACGCCGATAAGATCCACCCCGCGCACCTGGCGCAACGCCTGACACATGAACTTCGCAATAAAACCCGCACCAATAAATCCCAATTTCAGCGACATACGATTCCCCTCTTCGTCAGTTTTCGTTAGCTCGATAACGCTATCCGACAACCACGTTGAGAGTAAAGCACCAATCTCGCAACGGGGAGGGCGAGGCTCTCGCCGAGCCGCGCTTCACGAATACGGCGGTCGCCCTTCGACAAGCCGGTAACACAACTCCTCGTACGCGTCGGCCACCATGTCCCACGTATACGCGTCGCGAATTCGCTGCGGTGCGCGCGCGCGAAACTCCGCACGCAACGCAGGCTGATCAACCATGCGCTGGAACACCTGCCTGGCCCCATCGACATTCAACAGGAATGGAATGCCCGCGCCCTGCACCACCTCGGCGTTGAAATCCACATCCGCATACAGCACGCACGCGCCGCACCCGAGCGCCTTCAGCAAAATCGGGTTCGTCCCGCCTACCATGTGCCCATGAATGTACGCGTAGCTATTGCAGATCACCTCGGTCAGTTTCGTCTGGTCGTAGATGCCGTCCAAAAATCGTATCCGCGCATCGCGGACGCTCTCTTGCAATCGCCGCTGCCAACCGCCCGGATAGTTCGACCCGCCGACGATGATCAATTGCTTGTCCGTATTGACCGCCTCAAACGCGCGCACGATCAACTCAGCATTGTTCTCGGGCTCGAGACGCGCAACGACGAGAAAGTACCCGTCTGGACGAAGCCCATATTCGCCGAGCACAGACGGATTCGCGAACTCCTCGACGTTCGCCCCGTACGACGCGTAGTACGAACCGCTCCCCCACTGCTTCTGATAAAAATCCTGAATGCCGCGATTGTCCGCGATGATCGCCGGCGCGATTTTCGTACAGAACCACGATGCGAAGTAAAAGTACCGCTGTCCGATCCACGGCCACTTCCCGCGTTTCCATTCGAGGCCATCAACGTTGATCGCGAAGGGAATCCCGCGCAGTCGCGGAATCACGCACAGCGGACCGTTCGCCGGATTGACAACGAGTATCACGTCCGGCGGATTCATCGCACAGTCCATCAGCGATAGAAACGTGTGCGAAAGTGTGTCCGCTACCTTCACATTCAGGCGCGTCAGATATCGCTTCTTGATCCCGCGGTAGGTGGGCTCGCTCTCGTCGCCGTAGCCCTTGCGGCAATACACGGTCACGTCGTGACCGCGCTCCACAAGCCGCTGGCAGATCTCCGTCGCGGCTGTTTCAAAGCCGCTGTACAGCGCGGGCACGCCGCGGCTGCCGACAAACGCGATTCGAAGCGGGCGTCTCTCCATCTCACCTCCACGAAGCGCAGAAGAATAGGCGATACTGCTCGTGCATCGCCAACAAGAGAAACTCGCCGCGCCGCGTTACGGCGCAACCCCCTCCCGCGAAGGCCCCAACGCCCTAAATACCAGCGTTCGGTCGTAAATCTGTTGCGGCTCGAGGCGAAACGGCGCAGGCGCCACGCCCATGACACCATCTGCAAGGTCCTTCAGCGCACCGGAAAACACAATGCGTATCGATGCTTCGCGTCGCGTGACGTGCAGCACTTCCACCTCCGAAACGTTCGCGTCCTGTCCGATGTTCGAGGCAAGCTGCCCGGCAAAATCCATCGAGGGCGGATTCAGCACGGTCAGTACATAGTCCTGCGACGATGCCACGCCGACACTGCCCAGCACGATCCCCACCTGCATCAGCCGCTGCGCTTTCTCCGCCGCATCCCGCAGCGCAACAGCTGCAGCCTCCGCCCCGTCACCGTTGCAAACGCCCTCGGTTATCGCCGAATCGACTACCGCCCCGTCGCTCGCGCGCACCGCCCACGCCTGAAGCTTCGCGCGCACTTGGACACTCGTCTGCGTCGGGCTCTCACCTTCGACCGTCGTCCGCCCTATCGCCAACACGGCGAATTCGGCCCCGGTCTCACGCGCGAATTTTCCGCCCGCCGTCTCCGGCGTCTGCAACCGAAGCATTAGTTCAGGCGCGTTGTAGTTCTGCCGAAGCAGCGCGGGATCGAGTGTCTTGAATCCCGCCACCGCGAAGCCCTCGAGAAACGTCTGCTCCGCGGGACCTGGTTCCGCCTGAATATTCAGCGCGCGCTCGCCCACGAGGTCCTCCGCAATCAGCACCGAAACGGTTGGCGGCTTGGGCAACGCGGCATACAGAGCTCTCGCAGCGGCCGTCCGCGCCTCCAATGTCTTGATGTACACCTCGGCTTGCACGCGCACGCCCGATGCCGTGTCCTCGTACGCTGTCGCCCGCGACGATTGGACATACGCCGACGGATTCTGCAACAACACGCGCGCCGGCCCCGTGTTCTCCATCCCCAATAGCGAATCCAGGAACATCTCCAGCGCGTCGAGCTCCGCCGCGCGAAGCGCCTCGGCCCGCGCATCAAGGCCAAAATTCGCCGCGAATCCCTCCCCCACCACTTTCTGGAGACCCGTCGACGGCGCAGGGACCGCCTCGGTTCGGGCCTCTTGCTCCTGTGCATGCGCGGTGAAGTTTGCGAGAATCAGAATATACGCGAAGCACGCAGCCGTGCGCCGGGGTATCATTTCTGATCGGGCGATTGGCGTAGTCATGGCCACTACTTTACCGCACTGCGGAGCGGGACATACAAGGAAGCAAGCATGCCGGATGCAACCGTAATCGGATCGGGGGTGGCGGGGCTGACGACCGCCCTGCGGCTCGCGGATCGCGGCCTAAAGGTAACCGTGCTCGAGCGGCTCGATTTGGCCTCCGGATCGACCAGCCGCGCCTCGGGCCTGATCGGACAGATGCGCGGAACGACCGAGGCCACGCGCCTCATCATGGAAAGCGTCGCGCGACTGAAAGAATTGGAGGAACGATCGGGCATCCGCGTGTATTCGCGGACGGGGTCGATGCGCCTCGCGCAGACGCCTGCGCGCGTTGCGGAGTTGGAACGAGACGTCGCCATCGCGCGCGACGCCGGGCTCGAGGTGGACTTCATCTCGCCGGAGGAGGCCCGCGAGCGCTTTCCGCGTTTACGCGTGGACGACGTGCTGCGCGTTTCGTGTTGCGCGAGCGACGGTTACCTCGATCCGCCGATGCTCGCCAAGGTCTACATCAAACTGTGCCGGGATGTGGGCGTGAAATTCATCACGCGGACGCCGGTCGAAAAGTTCCTCACGCGCGGCGGCGCGGTGACCGGCGTAAAGGCGCGCGGCCTCGCCTACTACGCCCCAATCGTAGTAAACGCCACCGGGCCCTGGGCGTACTTGGTCGCCGGCAAAGGCGGACAGGACCTCCCGACGGCGGGCATCGCGCATTTCTATTTCACGACGCGGCCCGACAGCGGCATCGAGTGCCCCGACTCGACCCCGACCCTGCGCGACCGCGACCTGCGCATCTACGTCCGGCCAAGCCTGGGGCGGCTGCGCGTGGGGATGTACGAGACGATGCCGCTCGAGCAGGACATGGCCGCGCTGCCGGACGACTACGACATGCGCAAGATGCAGCCCGGCGCGGACATGCCCGTGCTCCGCGCGCTCATGGAGGCGTCAGCTCACCGGTTCGTCGGCTTCACCGAGCACACGCCCGTCGAGTGGATCGCGGGGATCATGGGATTCACGCCCGACGGCGCGCCGCTGCTCGGCCAAATCGAGGGCATCGCTGGGCTATACCACTGCGCGGGCTTTTGCGGTCACGGTGTCACGCAAAGCCCCGCGATTGGCGTGCTGATGGCTGAGCTCATCCTCGACGGCGTCTGCCGCTACGACCTCGACGAAATCGCCGCCGACCGCTTCTCCGACCTCGACCCACCCCTCGATCGCGCCGCCGTCCGCCAAAAATGCGTCGAGACCTACGCCGGCTACTACGGCCCCGCGCGTTCCGAAGTACAACGTTGAGAACGAGCCAATAGCCACCTCGTCATTCCCGCGCAGGCGGGAATCCAGTGGTGCGCTACATTGGCGCGTGAGTTGACAAGTGACTATTGTCATAGTACAATCCGAAGATGATACTCCGCTTCCGGCACCGGGGATTGGAACGGCTCTACAACCGCGGCGAACGCCGAGGTCTGAATCCGCAGCATGTGGACAAGATTGAACGGATTCTCGCCCGGCTTGACGCGGCGAAACAACCAAGCGATCTCGACATTCCCGGTTTGCGGTTGCATGCATTGAAGGGCAGCATGGCCGGATTCTGGAGCGTCACCGTGCAGGCGAATTGGCGGATCCGCTCGTTCCCAAGTTGTACTTGGGAACGGGATTGGACGCGAAGTTTAACTTCGCCAGCAAGTGCGTTCCCAAGTACAACTTGGGAACGAGCATGAGAGGAGCAACACGATGCCCATGCATAACCCTCCCCACCCAGGCCTCTCCGTCAGGTCCGATTGTCTCGAACCGTTGGGGCTGAGCGTGACAGCCGGCGCGCGCGTGCTCGGCGTCACGCGTCAGGCGCTCAACAATCTGGTGAACGGCAAAAGCGGCATTTCGCCGGAAATGGCGATTCGGCTCGACAAAGCCTTTGGGGGCGGCGCCGAGACCTGGCTCCGTCTGCAAGTCGCCTACGACTTGGAGCAGGTCCGCAAACACGCCGGCGCAATAAAGGTAAAGCGAGTGTCCCGCGCGCGACTTGACCCTGCCGCCACGTAGGCTTTTGACCCGGCTAACGACTTGTGGCGTCTGCGCTTTGGGGAGCGTGAGAGATTTTCTCGCGCAAGGCGTCGGCGCAAAAGTCCACGTCGCCGGGAAACTCGATGTAGGGGGGGCTTGCCACTCTCTTCGGTCGCCGTAGCGCCGATTTCAATCGGCGTGCGCCTCTTCGGTCGCCCGTAGTGCCGATTTCCTAATCGGCGTGCGCCTCAACGCCAAAAGTGCGGCGAATTCCAATCCGGTCCGACGAAGCGGTTATACAGCCGAATCGTGATCAACGGCGTGAACGGCTCCGAAGCGTACGCCGATTAGGAAATCGGCGCTACGAAACGGGTCGGCAATCACGCGCGTGACCGCGCTCACCGCGACTGCCGCGCGGCGGGGGATGTACGCACGTGCACCGAAAACGTGCCCTTGTTGGCGAAGAATCTCTTTCGCGCAAAGCCTCCATAAAATTCGAGATCACCCGTCTCGAACCGATGGATTATCGGTTTTGGGACAGGCGCTACTCATCCGCGGGTAACTATGCGGGATTGCCCGACCGGCCGCTTGAGATTGATCCGTTGCCACTGTAACGGCGCGGCGAAGCCCAGCTTCTCGTCCAAGCGCGTTCCCAAGTACAACTTTGGGAACGAGAACGAATTTATCGACCCAGTAGGGTACGTTTCTCAACCCGGCTCGTGGCGGACTCACGAATTACGTTTGAACGATATGTGACTCGGAGTCCGTAGACTTATTGTTTACAACATCACCATCATACTGTGGATGACACGCAAAAAAGACATCCGCGTCTTGTTCGGCCAAAGAGTTCGTCAGCTTCGGCGAGCCAAGGGCCTTTCGCAAGAATCCTTCGCTGCCGAATGTGGACTCGACCGAACCTACATAAGCGGGATCGAGCGCGGCAAACGCAACGTGAGCTTGCAAAATATTGAGCTACTCGCCGATGCACTCGGCGTCAGCATTTCCGATCTAATGGCGGAAAGCGAGTCGGATTCCGCTAATGGCTGATTACCCCCTCCATTCTCAGTATATCTTGGTCAAACAAGCGTGTAGTTCTGACTTCAAAAGTTCTCACGCGGGTAAAATGATCTTCGACCTCGCCCACGTGTCCCTCAAGTTCCTTACGACCCAGTGCCACCAAATCGAGCTTGTATCCAGAGTCCCAGGGAAGCACTACTTCACGTTCAAGAAGGACCTCGTTCTCGCTCGACCAGCCAACGCCGCTCTCTTTACCAACGACCCGGTGATCTTTCGCAGACTCTGGAAAGAGTGGCTAAACGGCTCCATCACAAAAGAGAACTTTGGAAAGATGAGCTACACGGCCGCCCTCTCTCCGTGCTTGGCGATGGAGCTGTTCGATCGCCAAAACAAGAAGGGGCCTGCCACTTACTTCGAGTGCTATATCGGCCACCTCTTCGCGAAGGCGGTTGCCGTCAACCCGACCAAGCAAGTACGACTGCCGGTTCAAGGTCGAAGTGTGCGAATGACGATGGATTTCCTCCTCGATATAGGACAACACTTCAAGAAAGTCCACTTACCGGTGAAGATGTCCACTAGGGAACGCGTCGTTCAAGCCTGGGCGCATCAGCGCCTATTGGACGCCGCTTATGGCGATGGCATCTATCGGGGCGTGATGGTGTTGTTTTCGGAGACTAAACTCGATTCAAGATCGCACGAGGTGGTTGAAATATGTGTTCCTGACCAATGGCTCGCGTACCAAACGTATCTTGCCAAAATGGATCGAATTTACTATTTCGACATACCCGTAAGGTACCAAGAATTAACAGCGACCTTCCCCAATGTGATTTCTATCAAACCGTTCGCCGAATTCTTCACGGAAAGAGAAGCTGTTCTTCACTCATAGTCGTATTGCCATTGGGCTTTCCGTTGCCGTTGGTATCGACGTGCAAGCGGCGCTTCACTCCTGTCCAACGTTTACGTCCTTTCGGCTTGATAAACACGATGAAGTAAGAATGATTCTTTCGTGCGTGCGATTGTGCGAGCAATCGACTGACCCCCGGTCTTCCGTTTCGCACCACCACGAACAGATCTTCGGCGACGAGTCCATACTGCTGAAGCTCGTTAATGATCTCGATGTGCGCCAGCCGTTGTTGATTGGCGCACACCTCGTCCTGACATTTAACGATGTAGACGCCTCCTTCTCGCAGAACTCGCGCAGCCTCTCGCGCCGCGGAGAAATACAAATCAAGTACTGCCTCGTGGTACTTCTTCGGAGACGCAGCTTGGTTGTTCTTGTAGTAACCTTCATAGTTCTGGTGGTCAACGTGCGCCGTTCCTCCCGGTGTGTGCATATAGGGAGGATCAAATACAACACAATCGACAGAACCATCCTCGTAGGGGAGCTCTCGACAATCCACCCCATCCGCGAGGTCAGTAGCCCGCACCCGATAAGCATCTTTAGGGACCCGTCGCCAGAAAACTCCCTTGCCGAACGTTACGTCGGCAACGATGCTTCCAAGCTCTACATACAGCGACAGCACGAACGGAAATACTTCATCGTTCGTCCCTTTGTAGGCGCTGAACACTAAGTCGTTCGTTGGTTTGCCGTCTGGCGCTTTTCGTCTAGTTGGTTGCATGTTCTGGCCCCACCGCTGATTATCGGTACCGCAATTTCGCGTCGACTATAAGTCACATGCTTCCATCAGTCAAGTTGCACGAAGAATATCCCCTCATTTTACACTTGATCCCCTCGTTCCCAAGTTGTACTTGGGAACGCAATTGTCTGCGAAGCTGTGCTTCGCAGCCTCGAAGCCAGACTACTCCGTCCTCGCCAACTCCCCCGCGTAAACATCGATTCCTGCCGCTAAATCCGGCCCTTTTTCGTCTCGTTCCTAAGTTGTACTTGGGAACGCAATTGCTGGCGAAGCTGTGCTTCGCACTACCCGCCATTCTACCACTCCTGAGACCATGCGCGTACCGACGCCACTCACCTCGCGTCAGCGTGGCTAATTCGCCCCTCGCCGAAGGCCTTACGAGACGCATCCGTTCGAAGCCAAGGCAAAGCGCAGCTATTCAAACAAGCGCGTTCCCAAGTACAACTTGGGAACGAGATTGAACGAGCACAAATGGTTATTTGAACACGACATTGTCCGGACAAATTGCCAGGTTGCCAGCAACGACAGGGTGATACATCCGTGCTAAAGGAATCTGGTAAGACTTCCCGGTTGCATCCCGATACTCCCCCTTCGCATATACAAAAAGTCGCGCTTTGCCAGCGTTGAGGGCCTCAAGCTTCTCGGGTGATAACAGAAAGGACGTGAGAAAGTAGCCACGCCACTGTTCGGCCGGAGCCAACGAAAACGAAATTGGGTCTGAATGCTGATACGCGAACTCGTGTTGTTTGGGCTGTGTGCTAAAGTAGTATGTAAAGTCGCTGAACGAGCCTATGGCTTGGGTTTGCCCAGTGTTCTTCAGATCGAACGTAACTTGAACGGGCTTGCTTCTGTCGGAGGGCACGACCAGTTCCGTGCCTGTAAAAATTACGTAAGGACGAGTGGCAGTGCTTTCGACTACGGCGGTCGGAGGGGAAAAAATCTCAGTCCAGCCTTCTCGCGCAAGTTGACTTCCGTAAAAACCAAGAACCGCAGCAATTGCAAGTACAAAGAGACCAAACAGAAGGTGAGCCATAGGACTGTGCTCTTTTAATTTTCTACCGAAGGCACTATGTAGTATGTCATTTAGATGACTCGCTGCCTGTTCAGGGTTCTACTCCTGTAGTTGCATGCGGGTAGGCACAATAACCTCCGCCTCAAGTTCCGTCCACTGCGGGCTGCCAATCGCCAGGCAACCCGGGCGCACACCGCGTTCACGAGCCCCTGTTCTGTCACCGTCGGAAGTGTGACAGGAACACATTACCCGTCAGGGTAAAGTATAGTCGTTCTTGGACATATCGAACACTATCGGATGATCCAGTCCCCGTCGTTCCCAAGTTGTCCTTGGGAACGCACTTGCTCGCGAAGCTGTGCTTCGCAGC
>CAYXRK010000093.1:0-18285 GCA_964467615.1 uncultured Nitrospirales bacterium
GCCTTCTCCTTCGCCCTCACCTTCTCCTTCGCTGGGATTGCCGTTAAGGCTGAACCAAAAATCTTCCGTTTCGCCGTGACCCAGGCCAGCATCCGGACCGCTCCCATCCCATCCATTCGACAGTCCGGTCAGGTCAATGGCGGCACGCGTGAGCGTGCCTCGAATCCACGTGGGAAACGCGAAGGCGAGGCTGTTGCCGTAGCCGAACGGGCCGAATGCGAGTATGTCCGTGGTCCCTGGAGCGGTGCTGACCGGGGCGTCGATCACCACGTGCTCGGGAACAGTCTGGTTGGCCCACTTGCCGTTTAAGTTAAAGTCCATCGCGACATTGAGGAAGCGCGCCACATTGGGCGCGTCCGGCGCTACCGTGACTTCATATATCGCCCAGGTCGGTATGGGCACGCCGATGGCAAGGAAGAAGAATCCGCGGAAACCGTCATCGAATGGATCGACGTCGACCTGGTTGCTGTCGTCCTCGGCGTCCACGAAATCGTTTGCGTCGCCGAGCCATTCCTCCTCGATCGGATCATGATACGGGCCGGTGCGGCCGTCCACCGTGTTAGTCGTATTGAGGAGCGAGGGATACTGGCCGGACACCGGTGACGCAACGTTCCCGGCCAATCCAAAATCGGCGTCCGACAAATCCGGCGCGTCGCCGAAGTCCCCGGGGACGGCCCCCTTCTGGGCCGAGAGAGCGGCGTTGACGCCGAGCATCGAGACGACGCCGATGGCGCAACACGTGCCGAGAACGAGCTTCAGGTTTCTAGTCCAACGCATGACTCCAACCTCCTCGTTATGTAGTGCTAATCCCGCTCTAGTTCGTACAGAGCACCCCTATTACGCAATCATTGCGTCAGCGTCCAGTTTTGATCAAAATTATCAGAAAAGCAAGTGCGCTTATTTGGGGGCGACTTTGTAAATCGCGTTTTCCAAGTCAGAAGACACGTAAACCTTTCCATATGAACCACTTGCGACGCCGGTCGGGACGTGGCTTGGTGGAGCTCCTGAGGGGCCCTTGAGCCCGATCGGTAGTTTTCCGGCGAGTTCGGCGATTTCGCCGGTTTCGGGATCTATCGAGATGAGCCGCTTCGCGCCCACCTCCGCGACCACGAGCTTGCCCGCATCGGACAGCGCGATTCCCTCTGGGTTTTTCAGACCCGTCGCTATGTCCTTCGTAACGCCCGTGGCCACGTCGACGCGCGTGATTCGGTCCGTTCGCGTGACGTAAACCTCGTCGGATTTTCCGAGGACCATCGCGACCGCTCCGGCAAGCCCGTTTGACACGACCTTCCTGTTGGTCTTCTCTTCGCCCGACGCCCGGAGCAGTCGTCCGCCCGCCTGTAAGACGAGCCAGTCACCCTCGGGAAGCTCGACCGCGTCCATCGGAGCGCCAAATCCGTGCGCGATAAGTTGGCTTTCGCCTGTCGCACGGTCTAACTGCTGGACGGTCGCCGAGAACCAACTAACGGCGAGGATGTGATCGTCGCTGACGGAGATGCCGATCGGGTTCTCGAGTTCGTCGGAGTAGTTTCGTTTCTCCCACAGGACTGCGCCGGTGTCCCCGTCTATCGCCTTCAATGCGAAAACTTCGCTGAGGTAGATCGTGTCGTGGCCGTCATCGGAACGCACATCGATATCCGCGGGCGCGGACAGAGCGCTCCACTTGACCTTTCGCTCCTTCCCAGTGTTTTTGTCGATCTCGTATATGGCGTTGTTTGGAATTACCGTAACGAAGAGACGATCTTTCGAATCGAACGCGAGGTTGTCCATCGCGGTCTGGAAATGCGAGACGAGTTTTTTTTCGCCGGACTTTACATCGATTTGAAATATGTCGCCGGCCTTCGTATCGAGCGCCCAGAGATTTCCTTCCGAGTCGAAATTGACGGCCGCCGGAGTTTTGAACCCATCGGCGACGACGGTCAGCTCGGCGCTGTCCACGTCGATCTTGACGACTTGCCCGCGAAACCACAACGGCCCGTAGAGCAAGCCGTCGGGACCGAAGTCGAAACCATTCAGACCGCCGATGTTCTCGAGAATTTTGCGCAGCGGTTTCTTGCCAGCGGGATCGACTTCGTACAACGCGTCTCCGAGGAAGACCTGTGTCGCGAACAAACGGCCATCTTGATTGAACGCGACCGAGTTGATGCCCGGAAGCCCGGACGCGAGCTGCCGTATCGGACCATCTTCACCGGTCCGCGCGCGCAATATACCGGACATGAAGGAGGTCCAGACGAGCGTACCGTCCGCCCCAAATTCGAGATCATCCGCCATGCCCTCAAGCGGGCCGATGTAGGTTTCGGAATCGCCCGTTTCCGGATCGACGCGATATATCGAGGCGCCTACAACGCTGCCCACATACATGTGGTCGTCAGAGTCGAACGCGATGCCGTGAATTCCATTGAAACCGTGGCCTGGCACGAGCACGTCCACCGTGTAGTCGGCGGCAAAGGCGAAGGAGCAGCAGAACAGCGAGAGGAATAGTCGATTCATGGGGGAGTTCCTTTCGATTGCGGGCATGGTAACAGAACACGCCGCGCCCCGCTTAGGGACCAGAGACTGTGGCGTCGCGCAATGCCCCGATCAGGATATCGATGAGCTGTTGGTTTGCCTCGGGCGTAAGATGGCAGGGATCGACAAAGTTCCCGGGCCGCTCGAGCGGTGATGTGTCGACGAAGTGAAAGCGGCCCGACAGTTCCTCGATGACGCGGTTGTGCGCCTGGATTCCCTTGCGGACGTTTTCGGCGAGACCCCACTGCTCGGTATAGCGGTTGGCTTGGTCGTCGGTCCATGCCAATTTGCCGTTCGCCCATTGATCGAGGCGTGGATCGTAGATGTAGTGCGGGACGATGAGCTTCGCGCCGTGTTGTTCGCAGAGATCAGCGATGCTCGTTAGGTTTAGGCGATACGACTCAGCGGACTTGATTTCGCCGCCGAAGCGCAACCAGTCCTCTCGCGGAAAGGCGAGGTGAAGGAGGCCGCGCCCGAACATGCGGGTCGAGCCGAGGTCGCTCGCGAGTTCGTAGGCGCGATAGAAGAGCGACGAATGCAGCAGCGCCCGCAGCCACGGCTTGCGGCCGCTGAACACCGTATTGACGCGCCTGTAGAAGAAGTAGTGGTTGTACTCAAGATCAAACCGATCCGGCGGCACATTATTCGCCCGCACGTCGTTGATTGCCTCGTAGAAAATGACGTAGTCAAAGCGATAGCCGTGTTCGAGCGCCCATTCCAATTTCGTCCGCGCATCGAGCGACGAGTGCGCGGTTTGCGCGAGGTTGTAGACGTGGGCCGGAGGGTCGAACGCGGACTCGATTCGGCCGTCGAGGCCCGCGAAATAGAGGACCGAACCACCGATAAGGAGCACATGAGCGCCCTCATCGGTGTAGTCCCGGAATTGTTCGTGGAGTGGGGGATAGACGAGTTCCTCGAGCGAGTACGTAATCGGGAAGCCGCGTTGGGCCGCGTAGATATATCGGCTCGCGAATTCGAGCAGACCAAGGCAGACAAAGGTGACGACCATCAGCAGCGCAAATTCGCGTGATCGGTTCTTGAGGACCCATTTCGGATTCAGGCAGTCTCGGGCGTCGTATACAACGCGCGGACGCAGTAGGAGAAAGCAGCCAACGGCGACGCAGATAGTTCCCAAGAGCGCGAGGAGCGGTTGTTCGTTAAGCGCGGAACGAACCGGCGTATCGCCGCCGCGACCAGTGTACAGTTTCGCTATGACGTAGGGCGTAAGCACCGCGGAGCAGCCGGCGATGGTTGCGCCAAGTAACCGAAGAAGTAGAACGATGCGGTGTGGAGCGGGCATGGGAGCGTGAGGATCGCACGGCCCGTGTGTCCGGCGCTAGTCAGTCTCTACCGCCTCTGCTATCATGCGTTCGTTAATTTTCTTGCGAGTTGGAAGGGTCCTGTATGTCTCGAAAGTATGTGCTCGGATTGGACTTCGGCACCGAATCGGGCCGCGCGTTATTGGTCGCGACAGACAACGGGGAAGAACTCGCCACTGCCGTGATGAACTATCCGCACGGCGTCATCGATCATGAATTGCCTGGGACGGGAAAACGTCTCGACCCGGAATGGGCGTTGCAGCATCCGCAAGATTACCTCGGCGTGATGGAAGCCGTCGTGAAGGAGGCCGTCGCGAAATCGGGCGTTCGGGGCGAGGACATCGTCGGCATCGGCGTGGATTTCACCGCCTGCACGATGATGCCGATCGACGCGGCGAACACGCCGCTCTGTTTGAAGGACGAATTCAAGGCGAATCCGAGCGCGTGGGTGAAACTGTGGAAGCACCACGCATCGCAGCCCGAGGCCGACCGAATCAACGAAGTCGCGGCGGCGCGGGGTGAGACGTTTCTCGCCCGCTACGGCGGCAAGGTGTCGAGCGAATGGTTTTTCCCAAAAGCGTTGCAGACGCTCAACGAAGCGCCCGAAGTCTACGCCGCCGCGGACCGGTTCATCGAGGCGGGCGATTGGATCGTGCTCCAGTTGACCGGCATCGAAAAGCGAAACGCCTGCGCCGCCGGCTACAAAGGCATGTGGGACGGTTCCTTTCCCTCGAAGGAATTCCTCCGAGTGCTCGATCCCCGATTCGAGAACATCGTCGCCGAGAAAATGAGGACGGACATTGTTCCGACCGGAACACGCGTCGGGAATCTGCTCCCCGAAATTGCGAAGCGTCTGGGCCTGCGGCCCGACACCGCGGTCGCCGCCGCCGGAATCGACGCGCATGTCGCGGTGCCGGGGGCGTCCGTAACGGGGCCCGGCAAGATGGTCATGATCATGGGCACCAGCCTGTGCCACATGGTCAACAGCACCAGCGGCGCGCCGATCGCCGGCACTTCGGGCGTAGTGCGGGACGGCATTCTTCCCGGCTACTTCGGATACGAAGCGGGGCAGAGCGCGGTCGGCGATATCTTTGCGTGGTTCGTGAAGTCCTGCGTGCCCGGCGCGATCACGGACCTCGCCAAGCAACAGAACACGGACGTACACGGCCTGCTGAGTTGTAAGGCCGCGGGACTGAAACCGGGCGAGTCGGGCGTGTTGTGTTTGGATTGGTGGAACGGAAACCGCTCGGTCCTCGAGAACGCCGATTTGTCCGGGTTGATGGTCGGCATGACGCTGACGACGCAGCCGCATGAACTGTACCGCGCGGTGCTCGAATCGACGGCGTTCGGCACGTACAAGATCATCGAAACCCTCGATCAGGGCGGGTGCCGCGTGGACGAACTTTTTGCGTGCGGCGGGTTGTCTGTGAACGCGCCATTCCTGATGCAGATTTTTGCGGACGTGACCAACCGCGAAATCAAGGTCGCGGCGAGTGACCAGACCGTCGCGCTGGGGTCGGCGATGTGGGGCGCGGTCGCGGCGGGGAAATCGGCCGGTGGGCACGACTCGATCAGTGCGGCAGCCAAGTCAATGGCGCGGTTGCGCGACAAATCGTACAAACCCGATCCGGCCGCGCACGCCGTTTATGCGAAGTTGTACGCCGAGTACGAACGCTTGCACGATCATTTCGGGCGCGGCGGGCACGATGTGATGAAGACGCTCAAGGCGCTGAAGCGTTCGGCAAGAGGAAAAGCGTAATGATCGTGCCAACGCCGCTTCTCGTACCGCAATTGTTCACGCTACACTACTATATGTCAGTCATTATATTTAGGTTTGCATCCCAATGACGCACGAAACCAAAGGCCGCAGCCCGTTTTATCCGATGCAGCCGGTGCCCGTCGAGCTTTTTGTGGGCCGAGGCGACCAAATCCGGCACATCATGCAGCGAGCGGCCGGGCAGGTGGCGTTGGGCAAACCAATCGCCGTTTACATCTCGGGTGAGTATGGGATCGGCAAGAGTTCATTGGCGCGCTACGTGCAGCTAAGCGCCGAGCGCGAGTACGGTTTGTTAGGCATATACGCGACGCTGGGCGGAGTTGGCAATCTGGATGACGTTGGCGCCGCGATTCTCGGCGCCACGGTCCAATCGGGCACATTGCTTCCCAAGGCGGGGGAGCACATTCGTAACTGGCTTGCGCGATACGTCGGCGATCAATCCGTGTTCGGGATCACGCTAAAAGCGTCTGCGCTCAAACAGGACGGACCGAACATTGCGCAAGGGCCGCTCCCGTTTCTTCGCGAGGTCTACGAAAAGGCCCACGCTGCCGGGGTCAAGGGCATCTTTCTGGTAATGGACGAGATCAACGGCATCGCGTCCCAGCCTCTCTTCGCGCACTTTCTCAAGGATATCGTTGATTCAAATGCGCTGTCGCGATCGCCTGTCCCGCTGTTGCTGATGCTCTGTGGCACGGAAGAACGCCGGCGCCAAATCATTACGAACCACATACCCGTCGAGCGAATCTTCGATGTCGTCCCGATCGAGCCGTTAGGAGATCAGGAGATTAGGCGGTTTTTCGAACAGGCATTCGCGGAAACGAATATGACCATTGAATCCGGCGCGATGGACGTGTTCATTAAGTACTCAGCCGGATTCCCAAGGCTTATGCACTTGCTTGGCGAAAGCGCCTACTGGATGGATGAAGACGGAGTCGTATCCGAGTCGGACGCGTTGCGTGCCGCAATGCAGGCGGCCGAAGACATCGGAAGAAAGTACGTTGACGCGCAGGTGTACCAGGCCCTTCGGAGTAAAGACTACAAATCGATCCTGCGCAAGATTGCGCGTAGTGGTCTCGATATGACGTTCAGGAAGAGCGAACTATCGAAGGGACTGACGGAGACGGAGAAACGGAAGTTGAACAACTTTCTGCAACGCATGAAGAAGCTGAACGTCATTCGTTCCGGCGACGATAAGGGCGAGTATGAATTTCTAAGCCGTATGGTCCATCTGTACATTTGGATAAAGGAAACGGCCGCAATCGATGCGCGCAACGCATGAAATGCCGCCCAGCTGCGAAAGGTAATTTGCTGCTATGGACATTCGGAAGGCGTACACTTTGTGATTGTCGGCTGGCGAGAATGGGGGGCGATGCCCGATCTGGGCATCCCGGCCATTAAAGTAAAAGTGGATACGGGGGCGCGTTCATCGGCGTTGCACGCATTCAGCATTCAACCCTTCCGCCGCGGCGGGCGCGATCGCGTGAGGTTCCGGCTGCACCCGATCCAGCGCCGCTCGGACATTGAGATCGCGTGCGAAGCGGACGTGCTGGATCAACGCGCCGTGACCGACTCCGGCGGCCACAGGGAAAAGCGGTTCGTGATCGAAGTCAACTTCGCGCTCGGGGGAGAAACCTGGCCGATCGAGTTGACGCTCTCGCACCGTGAGCCGATGATGTTTCGCATGTTGCTCGGCCGGACCGCGATGGACGGCCGCATAACCGTTGACCCCTCGAGGTCGTTTCTCGCGTCGCCCCGAGTGATCAAGCCCGCAAAGTTGTACGCCGCAATCAAGGAAAAGCGATGAGGATCGGTATTCTTTCCACCAGCCCCAAAATCCATTCGACGCACCGGCTCACCGAGGCGGCCAAGGCGCGGGGCCACGAGGTCAGCGTGATCAATCACCGCCGCTGCTACATGAACATTGCGTCGATGAAGCCGTCGGTCCACTACAAGGGGCAGGAAATCTCCGGTCTTGACGCCGTCATTCCGCGCATCGGCGCCTCGATTACGTTCTACGGCACCGCCGTGCTGCGCCAATTCGAAATGATGGGCGTGTATCCGCTGAACGAGTCCGTGGCGATATCGCGCTCGCGGGACAAGCTGCGCTCGCTGCAACTGCTCGCGCGAAAGGGAATCGGCCTCCCGGTAACGGGATTCGCGCGCGAGCCGGACGACATTAAAGACCTCATCGAAATGGTCGGCGGAGCGCCGCTGGTCGTAAAGCTGGTCGAGGGCACGCAGGGCATGGGCGTCGTCCTCGCGGAAACCGCGAACGCCGCGGAGAGCGTCATCCAGGCGTTCTACGGCCTCGACGCGAACATCCTCGTCCAGGAGTTCATCCACGAAGCCGAGGGCGGCGACATCCGGTGCTTCGTGATCGGCGACAAGGTCGTCGGCGCGATGAAGCGCCAAGCCAAAGAGGGCGAGTTCCGATCCAATCTGCATCGCGGCGGTCAAGCCACACCCATCAAGATCACGCCCGAGGAACGCTCGACGGCGAAGCGCGCCGCCCAGATCATGGGACTGAACGTCGCGGGCGTGGACATTCTCCGTTCGAACCACGGCCCCGTGGTGCTCGAAGTGAATTCGTCGCCCGGCCTGCGCGGTATCGAAGCGGCCACCGGCAAAGACATCGCGGGCCTCATCATCGAGTTCATCGAGAAAGAAGCCAAGCACGGCAAGACCCGCACCCGCGGCCAGGGGTAGCAGCTTGGGCGCCTGTCCGGCGTCTTAAGTTCGTCGGAAAAGTGCGGTCACGATCGCGCCCTACGCCCTGCTTTCGCAAACCGGAAGGGGCGAAGAGTGGTCGAATAGGGCATGACGAAGTCCGGTGTACGAAGAAGCGAAGTGAGCGCGTTAGCTGGAATCGCGCTGGTCTTGTTGTTCCTATGGAATACGCTGCTGGTGTATCCGCTGCGCGTATTGGTCGTGTTTTTTCATGAGTTGGCGCATGCGGCGGCGGCGCTGGCGACGGGCGGCTCGGTGCATCTCATTCACGTCAACGCGTTTGAGGGCGGGCTGACCATTACGCGCGGCGGGAATTCGCTCGTGATGCTTTCGGCGGGGTACTTGGGCAGTCTGTTGATCGGCGGCGGAATCCTGGTGTGGTCATCGAGATCGCATGCCCCTCAACGTATCAGCCGCGCGTTGGGCGCGGTGCTTCTTGTCGCGACGATTTGGCTGGTGCGGCCTATTGTCGGCTTCGGGTTTGTGTTTGGACTCGTTACGTCGGGGGTGTTGCTTGCGTTCGCGGACTCGCTTGGCCGCGCCGGGAACGCGTTTGTGCTCAAGGTGATTGGGTTGGCGAGTTGCCTCTACGCCGTGTACGACATTTGGAGCGACGTCTTGTCGCGCCGTGACATCGTCACCGATGCGGACCTATTGGCGACTGGGACGGGAATTCCGGCACTCGTGTGGGGCCTGCTGTGGATGACCATTGCCGTCGCGGGCGCGGTGTTTTTCGTGCGAGAGGCTTGCCGGGAGAGGTGAATTCCCGCCGATCCGTTTGAAGGTCTTCATTCTTCCGCCCTTACAGGGCTGCGTATTTTTTGGATTGCGCGCTGACCTTGGGGCTTACGCCCCAAGCTACAATGCTTTCGCGCCGATGGCGCTTGAACTTTCAACCGATCGGGCCGCTACTTCCGTATGTCGCGCGGGTGAAGGCAAAAGTCCAGGATCGTGTATGGATCGTCGGTATGGGGGACGAGTCCCGGTTGGCGCGCGATTGATTTCATGTGGGCCGCGAGGGCGTGCAGTAGCGCGGCGACGGTTTCTTTGTGTTCGGGCCGGCCGGCCAGGTCCTCGAATTCGTCGGGATCGTTGAGTTCGTCGTAGAGCATCACGCGGCGCTGGGTATTCGGCGGATCGGGGAGATAGCCGTCTTCGCGGGCGCGGTTGCCGGTGATGTAGACGAGCTTGTACTGATCGTTGCGGATCATTGCTTCTTCGTTCTCGGTGTATTCGACGACGACGTGATTGCGGTGTTTGCGCGCGTGGCCCGTCAAGAGCGGGACGAGGCTTCGGCCCTGAACGGCGGCGGGAATCGACACGCTGCAAAATTCGAGAATGGTGGGAACGAGGTCGACGAACTCGACGAATGCGCCGGACATTGCGCCTTCGGCGACGCGGCCTGGAAACCGGACGAGCAGCGGCGCGCGCACGGCGGGCTCGAATGAGCAATGCTTCTCGAAGCGGCCATGTTGGCCAAGCATGTAGCCGTGATCGCCGATGTAGATGACGAGCGTGTCGTTGCGCCGGGGCGAACGAGCAAGCGCGTCGAGGACGATTCCCACGTTCTTGTCGAGGTATTCGACGGAGGTGTAGTACGCGGCAATGATGCCGCGCTTTTCCTCGTCGGTGAGGCCCTTGAAAATCGCGGGGACTTGCCACGTGTCGGCGGCATGCACGGGTGGCGCGCTGAATTCGGATGGGTCGTGCCTGCGCGCGTACTCGACGGGGAAATGAAAGGGCGAGTGCGGCTCGTAAAAGCTGACCATGAGGAAGAAGGGCCCATCGGCGTCTTGGATGAATTCGGCCGCCTTGCGGGCGAACCACGCGCCGGGCATGTCCGCGTCGTGCGCGGGGTAGGGCAGGCACGTGCTGTTCAGCCACATGCTGGCGGGATCGCGGAACGGCCGCCAGCGACCGAGGGCGGGCGTGTTGGCTTCGATAGATTGCGCGCCGGTTTTGCCGAGCCATTTCGCGTGATCTTCGAGGTCGAGCCGGAGCTCGAAACCGTGGCGAAGCTCGCTGTTGAAGTGCATTTTTCCGAGCGCGGCGGTTCGGTAGCCCGCGCTCGCGAGCATTTCGGCGAGCGTGGTCTCGCTCTCCGGGAGCGGCGTAGCAAGTTGCGTGACGCCGATGGTGGACGGGTAGCGGCCCGTGAGGAGCGATTGGCGCGAGGCGGTGCAGACGGGCGAGTTACAGTAGGCGCGGTCGAACTGCATGCCCTGCGACGCGAGGCGATCTAGATTCGGCGTGCGGACGCGCGTGTTTCCATACGCGCCCATGACGTAGGGGGCATGGTCGTCGCCGCAGAGGATCAGGACGTTTGGACGGTCGTCAGCGAACGCGGAGATCGCGAGGGTCAATGCAATGACGCAACTAAAGAAGCGCATAGAGATTTCCTGAGGCAATCATAGCGCGAGAATCATGGCGAATTGCGGGGGGATGCGCAGTCGCACAGGACGGGCGTATCATTATGTGTCGATTGAACGTCAAATGGAGGAGGTATGGGTTTGATCAGAGCCGATATCGAGTTGTCTAACCCGAGCCTACCTGAGCTTTTGCCGTTGAACGTGAATGCGCTTGTTGATACTGGCGCAATGACCATTTGTATTCCGGAGCATATTGCCGTTCAATTGAAGCTTCGCGAGATCGAGAAGCGGGAAGTCACCACCGCGGACGAGAAGTCGCATGTGATTCCTTACGTAGGGCCCATTCAAATCCGGTTCCAGCGACGTACCTGTTTCACCGGCGCGTTGGTCATCGGAGAAACCGTCCTCCTTGGGGCGGTGCCATTGGAAGATATGGATCTCGTCATCGAACCATCACGTCAAACGATCACGGTCAATCCGAACAGTCCGAACATCCCGTCAGTGATTGTCAAGTAGTTGGTTCAAGTTACTACAGCGTTCGGCGTTGGCGAGAGGGGGAGCGGCTGGAGATCGGGCGGGACGAATTCGGCACGCGCGAGGTCGGAATAGAGCACGTCGCGCGAGTAGAACTTGAGGAGAATGGGCGAATCCCGATCCAGGAGATCGGCGTTGCTCGCCTTGAACGGTTCCCAATCGGGGGCGTCCGTTCGCGCTACGCGGTCAGTGATGATGGCGGCGAACGCGCGCGTCACCGTTTCGTGGTATCCCTGGCCAGTGGTCCCGATCACCGCGTTCAGGCGTCGGATGCCGCCGCGCATCCGGACGAACACTTGTTCCAACGAGCCCTCGCGCCGCGCGTACATCCACGAGACGCAGACGTGGGCCTCGTGGGTCCACTCGGGTCTTGTGACGGTGCAGGCCTCGAACGCCGCGAGCAATTCCGAATTGTCCATCAAACGTAGGCCCCGCGTCTTTGCTACGAGAAGTAGAACATGAGACAACGGGGCGTATGCGCACTACTTCGCCGCGCTGGCGGGTAGGTTTGTTGTGAAGATATCCCGGTGGAGTTTCCACTGTCCGTCGATGCGCTTCCAGATGACGATGTATTTGAGTTGGTCGACGCTGTTGCCGGAGGCGAAGATGTCAACGCGGCCGCCTTCGATAGCGGTGTCGCCATGTTGCTCGACTTCGAGAGTGGTCAAGGTGAATGTTACGCCCGGCTGCATCGCGGCCTTCCAATATTTCTCAATCGAAGCCGTTCCGGTCACTGATTCCATTCCGGCTGCCATCACCTGGGCGTCCTTGGTGTAGCACGAAGCTACCGCGGCGGCGTCTCCCTTTTCGAATGCTTCTTTGAACGCGCGATTGGCGGCTTCGATTTGCGCTGTAATGTCTTCCGCGCCGCGGACTCTCGGCGTGACAACCGCGAGTAGGGCTGCGATGACGCAGATGCTCACACTGAATCCGATGATTTTTTTCATGGCTCTTTCTCCTCCTTCTCCTGTGGTGGCTGCACTATACCAAGTTGGTTTGATTCAATGGGATCAGATTGCACCTTCGCCGAGGAGGACGGTGCGGATAGTGGCGAGGAGGATGCGCAGGTCGGTCATCGCGGAAACGCTGTTGATGTAGATGAGGTCGTAGCGGAGTTTGTGTGCGTAGCCGGTGTCGTAGCGGCCGTGGATTTGCGCGAGGCCGGTGAGACCGGGTTTGAGCAGGGCGCGGCGTTCGTAGAGGGGGTCCTCTTCGATGAAGCGCGCGATGAATTCGGGCCGCTCGGGGCGGGGGCCGACGAGGCTCATGTCGCCGACGAGGACGTTCCAGAGTTGGGGAAGTTCATCGAGACGGGTGCGGCGTAGGAAGCGGCCAAGCGGCGTGATTCGCGCGTCGTCCGCGCTCGAGAGGACCGGGCCTGTCCGCGCTTCGGCATCGGCGACCATGGTGCGGAATTTACAAATGCGGAACACGCGGCCATGCAGGCCGGCGCGTTCCTGCCGGAAGAGGGCGGGGCCGGGAGATTGCATGCGAATGGCGAGCGTGACGATCGCCATTGGCAGTGCACAGAGCAGGAGGCCGATCAGCGCGGCGGCGACGTCGAGCACGCGCTTGCCCACGCGGTAGGGCGAGTGCTCTATGGCCGGACGCAGCGAAATGAGCGGCACGCCGCCGATGCTGATGACGCGCGAGTTCGCCAGGATGGAAAGACCGAGGCCGGGATAGAGGTAGAGGTCGGTGGAGCAATGGTCGCATTGGCTGAGAACGCGGCGGAATTCGGCTTGCGGGAGATCGCCCTGGGCGAGGACGAGTTGTGCGATGTTTTCGCGCTCGACAATTTCGGGCAATTGATCGACGTTCCCGAGCGCGCCGGGCGTGTTTGCGGCGTCCGGCGTGACGATGCCGGACACCGATACGAGGCGCGGCGCGTAGCGGGCAATCTCCTCTGCGAGCGGTCCGGCGGCTTCCAGCGCTCCGACTACAGCGACCCGCACGCGGTATCCCGTGGCGCGTAGCCACTTGATGACGAGGCCGCGCGAAACGGCGAACCATGCGCCGACGAAGACGATGTCGAGCGCGGCGACGATGCGCGAGAGTTGGGCGGCGGGGTCGTAGTAGAACGCGATCAACGCGAGGAAGATGTAGCCGCCCCCCGCACCGAAGATGGCCGCGCCCGCCGAGCCGAACACATGGTCGGTGAGCGTGACACGGTGGCGAAAATCGTAGAGACCCGCCGTAGAGGCGATGAACAGCCGCCAGACGAGCACGAAGGGTAAATAGTTGAGATAGAGGATGAGGTGCGCGTCGGGGACACCGTCCGGAAAGCGCAAAGCCAGAGCGATCCCCATGCTGCCGGAACACGCGATGATATCGGTGCTGAGCAGCAGCGCTTCTTTTCGCACGGGCGGCGTTTGTCGTTGGGGCATTGCCCGGGCCGTCTAAGCGCGGGGCCGGCCGACGCTGAAATAAGTAAAGCCGTGCGCCTTCATCGTTTTTGGTTCGTATAGATTCCGGCCGTCGAAGATGACAGGACAGCGCATGATCTTGGCCATGCGCTCGAAATCGGGGTTGTGGAACTCGCGCCATTCAGTGGCGATGACGAGGCCGTCGGCGTCTTGGAGGCCGTCGTACATCTTGGCCGCGACCGTCACTTTGTCGCCGTAGCGATCGCGCAGGCCCTTCGACGCGACGGGATCGAAGACGACGACTGCGGCGCTGGCGGCGAGCAGCGCGTCGATGATCTCGAGCGCGGGCGCGGAACGTAAATCGTCCGTGCGCGGCTTAAACGTCGCGCCCCAGACGGCGATTCGCTTGCCCGAAGCGCCGCCCTCGTAGAACGATTTGATGCGCTCAACGAACCTACGCGATTGCGCCTCGTTGGTGGAGGTAGCGGCTTCGATGATGCCGCGGGGCAGGTCCTTCTCGCGGGCGAGTTCGGCCAGCGCGGCGACATCCTTGGGCAGACAGGAGCCGCCGAAGCCGAGGCCGGGGAAGAGATACGCGGACCCGAGGCGACTGTCAGACATGAGGGCCTGGCGAATTTCGTTGATGTCCGCGCCGTAGACCTCGGCGATGTTGGCGAGTTCGTTCACGAGCGAGATGCGCGCGGCGAGCATGGTATTGACCGCGTACTTGGCGAGTTCGGCGCTACGCAGCGACATGGAGAGAAAGGGTTTGCCAGTGCGCAAAAACGGGGCGTATAACTCGCGCATGATCTCGAGGACGCGCACGTCCTGGCAGCCGACGACGACGCGATCGGGCCGCATGAAATCGTCGATGGCCGCGCCTTCCTTCATGAATTCGGGATTGACGACGACATCGAAAGGATGCGACGTGCGGGCGGCGATGATTTCCTTGAGTTTGTCCGCAGTGCCCACCGGACAGGTGCTCTTGCTGACGATGATGCGGTAGCCCGAGAGCGCGGAACCGACGGCCTCGGCGGCGGCGAAGACCTGGCGTAAATCGGGCGCGGCGTTCGCGCCGGAGGGCGTGCCGACGCAGAGAAAGACAAGCAGGCTGTTCTCGACGGCCTCGGCCACGCTCGTGGTGAAGCGCAGCCGGTCCTCCTCCATGTTGCGCATGAGGAGTTCTTCGAGGCCCGGTTCGTAGATTGGTGCTTCGCCCCGCTGCAATGCGGCGATACGCCCGGCGTCGATATCCACGCAGGTGACCTGGTGGCCGTTTTCGGCGAATCCGGTG
Organism: uncultured Nitrospirales bacterium; assembly: GCA_964467615.1. GTDB lineage: Bacteria > Hydrogenedentota > Hydrogenedentia > Hydrogenedentales > CAYXRK01. The sequence continues at coordinate 14,895 of CAYXRK010000093.1, forward strand.
CCCGCGACCAGCCCAACGTAGCCGGTGCCCACGACGGCGATCTTCATGCGATTTCCTCGGAGGATGCGATGCGAAACAAGCGGCGGATGATAACACAAGGGCGCGGGAATGGGGCGGACGAGGCGGGGCGCGATACCGAGTCTTGTGGCCCAACAACTCGATGACGATGACGAATGACGAGCACGATGACGAGCGTCGGCACAGGATGCGAGAGCGAACGGGTGCATGCTGCTGCGGTGTTGCGCGTCAGAAGATTTCACGCCACAATGCGCGGATCGATATACACGCGAAAGGACGATCATGGAATTCAATTTGCCGCAGGATGTTAGCGCCAAGATCAAGGTGTTGGACGAATTTATCGAGAAGGAAATCAAGCCGCTCGAGAACGAGAACATCAAATACTTTGATTACCGGCGCGAACATGCGCGGACGGATTGGGACAACGGGGGCGTGCCGCGGCGCGAATGGATGGAGCTGCTCCGGGAAATGCGGAACCGCGCGGACGCGGCGGGGCATTTGCGGTATCCGCTGCCGAAGGAACTGGGCGGAAGCGACGGAACAAATCTGGGAATGGCTGCTATCCGCGAGCATTTGGCGGCAAAGGGCCTGGGCTTGCACAACGATTTGCAAAATGAGGCGTCAATCGTCGGCAATTTCCCCGTGGTGCTGATGTTTCATGAGTTCGGAACGCCCGAACAGAAGGCGATGATCGAAGGGATGATCACCGGGAAATTCGGCGTGGCCTTCGGCCTGACCGAGCCGAACCACGGCAGCGACGCGACGTTTCTCGAAACAACGGCGGTGAAGCAGGGCGGCGATTGGATTCTCAACGGCGCGAAGCGGTTCAACAGCGGGCTGCATGTAGCGACACACGACCTCATTTTCGCGCGGACCTCCGGCGAGCCGGGTTCGGCGCACGGCATTTCGGGGTTCCTCGTGCCGACGAATGCAAAGGGCTTCGAGGTGCCGTTTTACTGGTGGACCTTCAACATGCCCACGGACCATGCCGAGGTCGAAATGACGAACGTGCGCGTGCCGGACTCGGCGATCGTCGGCGAGCAGGAAAACGGGCTGGCGCTCGCGCAACATTTTGTACACGAGAACCGCATCCGGCAGGCGGCGTCGAGCCTGGGCGTCGCGCAATACTGCATCAACGAGACGGCGAAGTACGCGAACGAGCGCATCACCTGGGGCGAGCCGCTATCGCGCCGCCAGGGTGTGCAGTTCCCGCTCGCGGAGTTGCACACCGAAGCGGAGATGGTGCGCGGCCTCGTCTACAAGACCGCGTGGCACCTGGACAACCAACACCACCTGCAAGTGACGCATCTCGTCGCGATGGCGAACTACCGCGCGAACAAACTCGCTTGCGACGCCGCGGACCTCGCCATGCAGTTCCACGGTGGCATCGGCTACACCCGTCACAAACCGTTCGAGCACATCTACCGACACCACCGCCGCTACCGCATTACAGAGGGCGCCGAGCAAATCCAACTGCGCCACATCGCGCGACAGTTGTTCGGGAGCGGCGGGCGAAGGAAGAAGTAGCGCGGCGCGAGCGTTTTCGCCCCAACGCCATCGGGGGCTACAAACGCACGATCAAGTTGTCATACTCGTGATGAGGTCCGATCCAAAACCAATAGATGTGACCGCCCTCGAGAAGCCCGAGCGCGCGATAACCAATTCCGATCCGGACTGAAAATATCGGCTGGCGGCGACTTACCCGTTTGAAGTGAAGGCCCGGGTGGTCCGGATCGGCGCGCCACTGCCGGTACGCGCGGCGGGCCTGCTCCGCTACCGCCACGGGAAGCGCATCGAATCGTTTACGGAACTGCTTGGTTACGCTGGATTTCACGCAGTCGGCGAGATCACATCATCGAGCGGCGATATGTCGCCCGCAGCGATTTCCCGGCGAACGGACTCCGCCATGCGGTCCCATTGTTCGTCCGACGTAGCCTGGAACCGAGCGGCCCACGCCTCCTCATCCTCGATCTCCGTCATGATGAGGGCGGCGATCGCATCTTGTTCCTCGGCGGGCAATTTGTTGATTCTTTCGATGGCCGATTGAAGCATCTGCGTCATGACAAATTAGTGTAGGCTGGGGAACGTCCTAGTGCAATCCCGGATTCCAGCCGAATACGCGTCAACGACACCGGTCTATTCACTCGCTTTTCAGTCCAAATCGTGATGGACGATTTCGGACGGTGTGATTATGTCGCAGCCTTCTGCTGCCTTTCCGCTCGGACTTTGCTATATTCCGTCTGTTCTGATGCATTTTCTAACGGAGACTTACACATCATGGCTCGGAAGGTGACGTTGTTTACGGGGCAGTGGGCGGACCTGCCGCTGCGGGAATTGCTGCCGAAGGTCAAGGCGTTTGGCTACGACGGCGTGGAGCTGGCGTGTTGGGGCGACCACTTCGACGTGGAGAAGGCCGCGAAGGACCCTGGCTACTGCAAGGCGCAACGTAAGATGATCGAGGACGCGGGCCTGGACTGCTGGGCGGTGTCGAACCACTTGGCGGGTCAGTTGGTCTGCGATTTGAACGACGCGCGGTCCGACGGGTTTGCACCGGCCAAGTACGCCGGCGACCCGGAGGGCAAGCGGCAGTGGGCCATCGAGACGATGAAGACGAGTGCGCGCGCGGCAAAGAATTTCGGCGTGGGCGTGGTGAACGGATTCACGGGATCGTCGATATGGCATTTGCTGTATTCGTTCCCGCCCGTGAGCGAGGCGATGATTGGCGCGGGATACAAACAGTTTGCGGAACTGTGGAACCCGATCCTCGACGTGTTCGACGAGTGCGGCGTGAAGTTCGGCCTTGAAGTACACCCGACGGAAATCGCGTTCGACGTGTACAGCGCGCATCGCGCGCTTGAGGCGATCGGCCATCGCAAGACGTTCGGGTTCAACTTCGATCCGAGCCACCTGATTTGGCAGGGCATGGATCCGGCCCAATTCATCAACGAGTTCGGGGACCGCATCTATCACGTCCACATGAAGGACGCGGCGACGACGCTGGACGGCAAGACCGGGTTGCTCGGCTCGCACCTCAATTTCGGCCACCGGCACCGGGGTTGGGATTTCCGCTCGGTGGGCCGGGGCGACGTGGACTTCGAGGAGATCATCCGCGCGCTGAACCGCGCGGCGTATCAAGGGCCGTTGTCGGTCGAGTGGGAAGATTCCGGCATGGATCGCGAGCACGGCGCGCGCGAATCGTGCGACTACGTGAAGAGCATCGATTTCGCGCCCTCGGGAATCGCGTTCGACGCGGCGTTTGGAGAATAGGGACCAGTACCTTTGTTCTCGATATAGGACACATACGATGAGTAAGGTGATTGAAGCGTGGGACGAGAAGGCCAAGTACGACATCGAGACAGCCCGCGCAATGCTA